>CAYGSZ010000168.1:0-5637 GCA_964352705.1 uncultured Rhodobacterales bacterium | reverse complement strand
GGGCGGCCTTGTTGGCATGGGTCGCATGCCAGCCACGGAACCCGGAATGGAAATCATGTTGGCTTTCCATGTGCAGGGTCGGGAGACGCTCGTGCCGACCATCGGTGCCGCGAGGCTCAACCTCACCCGGAAGCGTGCGGTTGGTGGCATAGGTTGTGGCGGCGGTCGCTTTGCGACTGCCAAAGGCGGCGCCAACAAAGGACCCCACGGCAGCCGTGGCGGCAAACAGTGAACGGCGGTCTAACATCTGGTCTCTCCTCCTGAAAAATAGTCCGCTAAAATCTAGCAAAAACGGAGGAGATGAGAAAACCTATTCGGCATCTATAAGCCTTACGTTTTGCAAAGTTTCGTAAAACGGTCCTGGTATGCGCTTTTGTCGCAAAGCAGGTTCACGCAAAGGCCCGGAAAACCTATACTCTGAACACAATAACTCATTTGAGGCGAAAACCCTTCCGGATGCTTGGGAATCGGCCCCTATTAGGAAAAACTATGAAACTCAGTCAGATGGTCCGCGCGGCCTTACAGGTGTCAAATTTAGAGCAATCCAAAGCATTTTACACTCAGGTGCTGGGCCTGACCGAGGTCTACTCAGAAGGCACAGCGGTTGGCGGCAACATGCACGAATTCATCGGTATGCCAGATGGCGTGACCACCCGGGTCTGCGTGCTGAAGCATCCAGACTACTCAGCCTACGGCATGGTCGGGCTGTTTGAAGTGAAAAACCCGGAGCCGCCCAAGATCAAACGGGACAGCGAGGGCTGTAACCTCGGCGAACTGTGCATGGTGTTTTACTGCAGCGATCTGGATGAAGTCGTCCTCCGCGCCAAAGACCACCCGCACACCCTTGTCTGTGAACCGGCCCGGCTGCGGGTCCGGGGCTATGTGAAACAGCGGGAAATGGCCCTGCGCGGCCCCGATGGCGAAAAGATCAACCTGATCGAATGGGACCCCGCCAAAGCGGTTGAGGGCGACAAGCCAGAGAAATGGGCCGGGGAATGGCAAGGCGAGCCGGAATAGGCTGGCTTAAATTCGCATCAAGCAAACCCTATATCTGCTAGAAATCCTGAGACGGAGTCAAAAATCTCTTTATCATGTCCCACCCAGACATGACCGCCTTGCCGGTAAACGATCAGCCGTGCGCCTGTCACTTGGGCAGCGATATGGCGCGCCGCATCAACGGTTAAGAAACGATCATCTTCTAGCGAAATTGCCAAAGTCGGCGCTGTAATTTTGGTGAGCATGGCCGGGGGCGGGTTTCCGGCCTGACGGGCGTCATTGAGTAATCCTTCCGCCCGGTCACTGACCGGTAGAATGCCGTGCAGTATGTTTGAAACACGTTCTTGTTCAGATGGGGTTGCGGCTGAGACCAAGCCAGGATCCGTTGCCAGCAGCGTTTTTATAATCACGTCTGGCATGGTTGTAATTGCCGTCCAAAACAGAAAATCTGACTGCAAGACATTCTGAGCAATAAGATTTTGCAGCGGGCTCCAAGGCCGCGCGGGCGGACGATTGGGGGCATATGTCGCTGGTACAATCGGGATTAAAGCGGCACAGCGCCCAGGATGCCGGATGGCGAACTCCAGAGCCGAGAGCGCACCGGCGGACCCACCAGCGATAGCTGCTTTTTGGATACCAAGCACATCAAGAAGATCAACCAACGCGTCGGCTTGGTTTTGAGGTGACGGATCAGTCGGCATTGAAGAACGGAGATACCCAAAACGCGACGGAGCAATGATCCGGTATCCAGATGCAGCGAGCCGCTTCGCAAAGAGCAACCCTTGATCAAAGCCACCACCTGTTCCATGGATCATCAAAAAGGGTGGCCCTTCACCCATCTCAGCATATTCGAGTGAACCAAAGCGGCTTTGTACTATTGTGCTGTTGCCACGCTCAATATTTGCGCGGGCCTGCTTAAGAGTCCTGCGGTAAGACAACGCCGCAAGTCCGCTCGCTGCGGATAGGGTCGTTAAACCAAGTCCAATACCCGCGAATTGCCGACGCGTTATCATAGCCATTTCCTACTTCAAGAAGGATATACTACTCCCACATCACACCTCGGGCGTTCTGGAAACCGTTGAGACTTGGCTGATTTAAAACGCGTAAGAAAGGCGTCCCAAAATCGCTTCGTCTTTGCCATCGGAATAATCCATCGTGCCCTGATAGCTGACGGAGACAGAGAAGCGGTTGCCCACCAACGCCAGACCCGCATTGGCGACAATGCGGTTGTCGGAATAATCGCCGCGCCCGATGGTCGCAATTTGCCCTGTCGACGTTTGAACGCTGGCCCCGTAGCCGATGCTGTCCAGCTCTGTTTCATAAGCCACGCGGATGGTCGGGATAATCTGAATATCGCGGGAGGAATAGGCGCCGCCAAGCTCAAATCCGACAGCCCCAACGATCCCACTGGTGCGTTGATCAAGCACCGTCAGATTGAGCATCTCGGCCCCGGTTTCTTCATAAGCACTGATATCACTGGAGACATAGCGCACGCCAGCGAACGGACCAATGCGGAACCCGCCCGCTTCCATGGTGTATCCCACGTCTGCGTTGATCGAAACATTGGTGCCGCTGGTTTCCCCCAGCGCCGTAGGCCGGAAGGTGAACGAGGTATCACGGACCGTGTCATAATCATCCGCCGTAACCCCAGCTGCCAAATCAATGAAGACGCCGCTTTCACCGTTGAAGCTGACATAGGCAGACGCCATGAGACTTTCGACTTCGTTTTCTTCGCCCGTAAGCATTTCAACTTCGCCGTTGCCAAGACCAACAGAGGCCCCGACCACCCAGCCAGACCCGACCGATTTATCAATACCGAGCGTGATGACGTCATAGTCATAGTCAAATCCAGCCGCAGCTGGACGGTCATCGCGATCACCGGTGCCCATGCGATACGACACATACACATTGGCCGGAGCGTTTTGCCCGTTGCTGGTTGAGCGGACGGTCATCAGGCGTTGTTCGGTGCCCTGACGTTGGGCCTCCAGAATAATCGGCCCCATGTAAGAGTTGCTCGCCACAACGCGGGGCTGGTCAAACATCGCCAAGGTGGCGCTGGCAAATTGCGAGACCACGGAATGGGCCGCTGCGGTGGGGTGAATGGCATCCCAAAACAAAGTGGCATCTGCCGCCGCCGAAGTCGGGCACGCACCGGTAGGTTGTGCGCTGCCATCAAGACACGGAATCGTGACATTAACCAAGCCATACACTGAAGGATTAGCGATCACATCATCGAATAGACCTTCAATATCCATAATGAAAATATTGACGCCCAGGGACGACTCAAGCCCGATTAAAGTTTCGTGCAGGTTGGTGTTATAAAAAGAGGCCAGCTGGTTGAGCTGAGGTCCGAGACCGGTGGACGCGCCGCCCGGAGTGCTACCGAACTTCGGCAAATTGGGAATGAGGAAGTTCTGTGCGCCAAACGCATTCAGCGTGCCAATGGCCGTGCCGATGCTGGTGACCACATTGGCGGTTAACACGCTGGACGGGGTTGTTGCGGCGTTGCGCAGGAAATCATTGTTGCCGGCCCACACAACCGTCAGCGCATCTGCAGGCACTGTGCCGCCCGAACCGACAAAACCAAGCACCTGATTGCCAACGTCGATGGCGTTAAGACTCCCGGCCTCAGCACCGGCAATGGCGAAGTTGGTCGACTGGCTATAGGTCAACCCAAGCGCGGGCGCAAAGCTCTCGACCCAGACCGGACCGTTGGACACGCGGCCATTAAAGTAAGGCGGGCTCGGCGGATTGGTGCCACCCGACAGCGCAAAGGCGTTACCGGAATCAGACAAACTGTCGCCGAACACATAGAGGCCGCTGAACTGTTGGGCCATTGACGGCACTGCATTTGCAGAGGCAACGGCGAAGGCGAAGGCCACACTGGAGAACAGCGTTTTAAGATTATGGTTCAGCATAACAGATACCCCATCATAATTCCGTGAGGCCTTTAGTAAAGCACAGGCGTCGGCGCATAAAAACAGAGATGCACACCAGGGTGTCATTTAGGGTTCGATTTCCCCGAACTGTTGCATAATCGCCCAGCGGATATGGTGCAGTGCGACATTGGGATACGCCCTCTCGCGGCTTAAAGTGATACTCCTACTTGCGTAAAATGGAGCCCTGCACCATGAACAGACAACCGATGCTACCTGCTGTGGAAACTTTTGTGGCCGAGGTCCGGGGCCTGTTCGCAAAAGGTCTGGATCACGACGAGATTTGGGAACACGCCAGCGGGCTATTGCAAGAGATGGTGCGCGACCCGGCCCTGCATGAGCATGCCAAAGGCTGGCCCACCAGCCCGGCCAAGCTGGGCCTGGAAGGCAAGCATGCCAACCTGTTGTTTTATGAAGATCCCGACTACGGCTTTGTCATCAATGGCCTGATCAAAAAGGCCAGCGCCAAAACCACCATTCACGATCACGGTAAGTCTTATACGCTCTATGGCGTGGTTGATGGCGGCGAGCAGGTGCTGCGTTTTAACCGCACCGACGGTGGTGCCCCCGGCGACCTGCCCGAGACGGCGGTAGTAGAAGAAACAGAGGTTGTCGATGTCACGCCCGGCTATGTGGATTACATTAAGCCGTGGGAAATTCACGCCGAGTACAATGGCGATGGCCCGACCGTGGCGGTGATTGTGCGCAGCCAACGTTGCGGCACCTATGTGCAGAATATTTTTTACAAAAAAGACAACACGGTCGAGCAGTACTACGGCCCGGACCAAATTCCGTATCAATTAGGGTAGTTGGATAGTCCTCTAAAGCACATCTAACACTTCGAAGGCGCAGCGCTCGGCGGACTCAGCTGCCGCTTCCATGCCGCGATTGGATTGCGCGGTGTGTTCCCCACAGAAATGAATGCGTCCCGCCGCCTTTGCCAGGTGCGGCTGATACTGATGCACCTGGCCAGGCTGCCATTCCATCCAGGTGCCCCCGGCGAAGCGATCTTGCGCCCAGGATTTATAGGCCACAGCTTCTAATTTGCCTTTGGCGGCGGGGCGGAGTTTTTCATATTCAGAAATCACCAACGCCTGCGCGGCCTCTGCGCCCAGGGTGTCGAGCTTTTGCGCCATATTACCCCGAGCACGGGCCACAAGCCCGGTGACCGACGTGTCATTTTCGAGTTGGCGTAAGACAGCAACTTGTCCGGCAACTGTGTCGGTCCACATGCCGGGGCCAAAGCCATCATCCTCCCAAAACGGGTCTGTGGCCCGCATCACGATTTTGTTGATGTACATGGAGGGCAGCATTTTGATAGCGGCGGCCTGCTGAGGAGGCAGCAGCGGGTCAAAGTGAATCCAACGGAGCGGTGGCAAGGGCGTGGAATTGATGACGCGCTTGGCACGAAACACGCTGCCGTCTTCGCAGGTGACCTCAACGCCCGTGCCATCTTGGCTGATCGCCGCGATGGCTTTGTTGAGATGAACATCTCCAGGCAGCTTGGCCGCCATGGATTCGGGCAACGCCTGATTGCCGCCTTTAACCTTCAGGGCAACATCATCCAGATCAGTTTGCAGTTGATCCCATCCCACGCGGAAAAACCAGGTGAGAATGGAGCAATCATGGGCCGAGGTGCCGCGCCCGATATTGGTGTTGTAGTTAAGCTCAATGGTGGCATCGCTCCACCCTTGGTCTTTGAGGA
>CAYGSZ010000167.1:3141-5677 GCA_964352705.1 uncultured Rhodobacterales bacterium | reverse complement strand
CCTTTTCCGGATTTTAAACTGTGTTTTCAGACAGTTATGTGACAATCACTTTAGGTTAACGAAATCCATTCCCGTAGAATCCTAGGCTTACTGGCGAGTCGTTGGGACAAGAGCCACGACAAGCCCTACACCCCACTTTTACGGGACTTTTTAACACTCCGGGATTAAAGTGCGCGCCCGTCAGAGTCTGCCGGAGCGCTTGAGGAGCTTGAATCGTGGTCGCATTATCTGCCATTGCCAGCGAAATTTGGGACATGAAGTACCGTTTTAAGGCACCCGACGGTCAAGTTGTGGACAAAACGGTTGCGGACACCTGGCACAGGGTCGCGGAAGCGCTGGCGTCCGTCGAAAAAGACCCCGCCGCTTGGGAACCTCAGTTTTATCAGGCACTTGCAGATTACCAGTTCCTGCCGGGAGGGCGTATTTTGGCCGGCGCCGGTACAGGCCGAACGGTCACGCTGCACAACTGCTTTGTCATGGGCACCATTGGCGATGACATGGCCTCCATTTTTGAGAATCTGAAAGAAGCCGCCCTGACCATGCAGCAAGGCGGCGGCATCGGCTATGACTTCTCGACGCTGCGGCCAAAGGGTGCACCGGTGAAAGGCGTCGGTGCGGATGCCTCTGGGCCGCTGTCGTTTATGGACGTCTGGGATGCCATGTGCCGGACGATCATGAGCGCAGGCTCCCGCCGGGGCGCGATGATGGCGACGATGCGGTGTGATCACCCGGATATCGAAGACTTCATCAAAGCCAAGCAAACCCAGGGACGCTTAACCAACTTCAATCTCTCCGTGCTGGCCACGGACGACTTCATGGCCGCGGTCAAAGACGATGGCGACTGGACGCTGACCTTCGACGGGTACGACTATAAAACCCTGAAAGCCAAGGCGCTCTGGGACAGCATGATGCGCGCCACATACGATTACGCTGAACCCGGTGTGATCTTCATTGATCGCATCAATGCCCGCAACAATCTCGCATACTGCGAACAGATCGCGGCGACCAACCCGTGCGGTGAACAGCCGTTACCGCCCTATGGCACGTGCCTGTTGGGGTCGATCAATCTGGCTCGGTTTGTCAGCGCGCCCTTTACTGAGAACGCACGTGTTGATGAGGACGCCCTCAGCCGGGTTGCCGCGACCGCAACGCGCATGATGGACAACGTGGTCGAGGCCTCGCGCTATCCCGTGGCAGAGCAGCGCAATGAAGCGATTAACAAGCGCCGCATTGGCCTTGGCATTACAGGTTTGGCGGATGCCCTGATTTTGTGCGGCCTCACATACGGCGCACCAGAGGCCGTGGCCGCCGCGGAACGCTGGGCCGAGATTATTTCTCACGCGGCTTACCGGGCTTCTATCGACCTCGCGAAGGAAAAAGGCGCGTTCCCGCTATTTGAGAAGGACGGCTATCTGGCGAGCCCAACCATTCAGGCCTTGCCGCAGGATATCCGTGAAGCCATCGCCGAGCACGGCATTCGCAACGCCCTGCTGACCTCAATTGCGCCGACGGGCACGATTTCGCTGTTTGCCGACAACGTTTCATCGGGCATTGAGCCGGTGTTCAGCTTCACCTACACCCGCCACGTGGTGCAGCCGGATGGCAGCCGGAAATCTCAAGAGGTCAGCGATTACGCCTATCGGGTGTTCCGCGATCAGTTCGGCGAAGAGGCGGAGGTCCCCGCCTACTTTGTTGATGCGCAAACGCTGCAGCCCGCCGCGCATCTGGCCATGCAGGCCGCCGTGCAAAAGCATGTCGACAGCGCGATCTCTAAAACCATCAACGTTCCGGTAGACTTTCCGTTCGAGCAGTTCGCCAACGTGTACATGACGGCCTACGAAACCGGCTGTAAGGGCTGCACAACCTACCGGCCTTCCGATGTGCGCGGGGCCGTGCTGGAAGTCAAAAAAGCTGAAACGACTCAAGCGGCGATGGCTCCGATGATCCCGCACGACACGTCACAACCTTTAGACCGGCCGGATGCCATTCCGGGTCAGACCTACAAACTGAAGTGGCCTGAGAGCGATCACGCTATTTACATCACGGTCAACGATACCCTGGTCGAAACGCCCGAGGGCCTAAAGCAACGCCGCCCGTTTGAGGTATTCATCAACTCCAAAAACATGGAGCACTATGCCTGGACCGTGGCCCTGACCCGCATGATCTCGGCAGTATTCCGCCGTGGTGGCGACGTGGTGTTTGTGGTTGAGGAACTGAAAGCCGTGTTTGATCCCCGCGGGGGACAGTGGATGAATGGGCGCTATGTGCCGAGCCTGCTGGCCGCCATCGGTGGCGTGATTGAACAGCACATGATTGAGATCGGGTTTTTGACAGCAGATGTAGAAACGAACGTGCAGCTGGCTGAGCAAGACCCGGGCAATGTGGTGCGGCTCGACCGCCCGGCCCGTGACCCGCGTTTCCGGGCCTGCCCAAAATGCGGCACCTATTCCCTGACGCGCCAGGAAGGCTGTGATTCCTGCACCAGTTGCGGCTTTTCAAAGTGTAGCTAAGGGGTGCAGACTGTTCCTAGAGAACC
>CAYGSZ010000167.1:1356-3041 GCA_964352705.1 uncultured Rhodobacterales bacterium | reverse complement strand
CCAGTTGCGGCTTTTCAAAGTGTAGCTAAGGGGTGCAGACTGTTCCTAGAGAACCGTGCTGCCCTGGAGATCAGATCAAATGCCCCCCGTTCGAGAAACCGTACCTGAAACATACGAAGCCCGCGTGCAAACCTCCCGCGAGCGGCGACGGCTCGCCCAAGTGCGTAAAGCCTTTGATGCAGGACTGAAACTCAAAGCGGACGGCGCGGACATTGATCCAACCTTTTTCGCGGCCTGCGTGGCGTACATCAAGGCCTCCATGGATCGGCTGCATGCGCAAGATCAGCGTATTCATGACTTTCTGCTGCCTCATGTCACGACCGGCGACGACCATGCGAAGACCTTGGAGGCCTTGGATCTGCGCCTGGCCAAAAGCCGCGACGCGTTAGAGGCCCTGGTTACAGCCGCCAAGGCCTATGAGGCTGCTGGTGAGGCCGGTTGGGCTGACTTTAAGGCCGCTGTGGCACAGTTTATGGAGGTGTATATGAACATCCTCCTGAGCAGTCATCATTCCACACTGAGCCTGCAGGATCAGGTGTTTGACGAAAGCACCTGGGATCAGGTGGCGGGCGTCACCTCGGCAAGCCTGGCCCTGGAAGAGGAGTTGTATGCGAAGGTGCAAGGGCTGGCCCCTGAGGGCGCAGATCCGGTTTCTTTTGTCGGTACTCGCCCGGCCCCTGGCGCAGGAGCCCCGGGTAATAAAGCGCCGCGCCCATAATTCACTTAGAGTTTATAGCTGTCATCAACCTTATCGAGCTTACGCAGAAAACCCTGCCACGCGAGATCGGGCACCGGCAGGCTGTTGGTGGCACCGCCCGCGACTGAGCCTGGGCGGCGGCGACCGGAGACCTGCGCGCGGACTTTGTCTTGCGCCTCTTGAGACGGCAATCCCAATTCAACGCCCCCTGCCAGCGTCATCACCTGAATGGTGCAGGCCTTATGCAGAGCGTACATTTTAGAGAAGGCTGACGCGACATTCGGCCCCAGCGTCATAAGGCCATGATTGCGCAGGATGACGCAGTTTTTATCGCCGATATGAGCGACCAGCCGGTCACGTTCATCTGTGTCCAGGGCGATGCCTTCGAAGTCGTGATAGGCGAGATCGGCCAGCACGCTCATGGCATCCTGGTTGAGCGGCAACAGTCCGTCTTTCTGCCCAGAGACGGCAACGCCTTCATTGGTGTGCAGATGAATAACGCAATGGGCATCATCGCGGGCGCTATGAACGGCCCCGTGGATGACATAGCCGCCGACGTTATAACCCAGCCCGGTTTGGTCGAGCAGGATATCGCCGTCCTGGGTGATTTTCACCAGACTTGAGGCGGTGACCTCGTCAAAAAACAGACCAAACGGATTGATCAGATAGTGGCGGTCTTTGCCCGGTAAACGCACCGAAATATGCGTGAAGATATAATCATTCCAGCCGAACAGAGCGCACAGCCGATAGCAAGCGGCAAGCTCAACCCGGAGCGCCCACTCCTCCTCTGAGACCTGATCACGAATACTGCTCTCACTCACGTTTAAAGCCTCCGCCATCTCACCCTCCTTGATCTATGACCGACACGATAGCGCGACGCAGGAGGTAGCGGAAGGTGGGGCTGGGAAAGGTGGGGCTGGGGAAGACAACCTTTTTTTGAGGGCCCGACCTCGGGTCGAGATTTCTTTTTGAGGGCCCGACCTCGGGT
>CAYGSZ010000167.1:0-1256 GCA_964352705.1 uncultured Rhodobacterales bacterium | reverse complement strand
TGAGGGCCCGACCTCGGGTCGAGATTTCTTTTTGAGGGCCCGACCTCGGGTCGAGATTTCTTTTTGAGGGCCCGACCTCGGGTCGAGCCCATGCACGTATGGTTCCTGTCAAACGAGCCCATGGACGTATGATCGGAGGAACGAGCCCATGGAACCGCTTTTTCAACCCCCCCTGGAACGAGCCCATGCAAGCCACAGACGCGATCTTCATTCACGAACCCGGCAGAGTCTTAAACGCAAAAAAGAACTGACGTATTGATCGATTGTGACTCCGGCCCGATAAAGTGGCTATAATTACGTCGGATGATGCCTCTGCCTTAACCGGTCACAGTAAGGGACGTTCCCATGGCCCGCCATTTCGCAACCGCCTTTGCCACCACACCCGCAACCGAGTAAGAGACCCGCATGAGACAGCGTTTACGTAAAATTTGGCTGTTTGGTCATCGCTGGATCGGGCTTCTGCTCGGCCTGGCCATTGCCCTAATTGGCCTGTCCGGCTCAATCCTGGTGTTTGAGGACAGCATCGATTCAGCGCTGTATCCAAAGCTGCACAAGGTGGTCTCCCCGGCTGATTCGAGCAGCGCGCTGCTGCCGTTTGACGACCTGGCGGCGGCGGCCCAAGCTGCGCACCCCAACAAGAACCTGTTGTATCTGCTGCGCAATAACGATCAGCCGGAGACCTCTGTCAGTGCGCTGATGGCGTGGAAAAGCCGCCAGGTGCCGGGCCGCACGCAAGTGTTTATCAACCCCTACACCGGTGCCGTTCTCGGCAGCCGCCCCGAGCATACGTGGCTGGGCATGGTGCATGATTTTCATGGCGAGTTTCTGGCCGGCCCGAGGGGTGAAACTCTGGTCGGCGCCCTGGCCATTGTGCTGCTGTTCAGCCTGACCGGCGGGCTGGTGCTGTGGTGGCCGAGTGCGGAGTCTGGCACAGGCCGATGGAAACGGGCGCTGAGTGTGAAAAGCTCCGGCACCCTGAAGCGCCTGCTGCGCGATGTGCATAATGTGACCGGCGCGTATTTTTTTGTGGTGCTGTTTGTGTGCTCGCTGACGGCCCTGCCGCTGATCTGGCCCGAGGACAGCAAGGTGGTGCTGAGCAAAGTGCTCGGCGAACCGCCCGCTGTGGAGCATCGGCGCACGTCTACCCGTCCCGACGACGTGGATAACAGCGGTGGCCGCATCACCCTGGGCCAAGCGGCGGAGATCGGCAAAGCGCAGTCTTCGGGGCATTGGGTCAACCTCGCGCTCAACGCCTT
>CAYGSZ010000166.1:0-5761 GCA_964352705.1 uncultured Rhodobacterales bacterium | reverse complement strand
CCGATGCGGTCGAAGCAAAACGCGATGACATCGTAAAAGCTGAGTCACAAGACACAGGTCGTTGGCGGCTTTCAACAGAAAGCCCCGATGCCGTTATTTGGGGTATTCGCGGCTGGTGCGACAAAGCCGAGAGCGTCATCAACCAGGCACTTAATGTGGGACAATCCACAACAATGCCTGCGATCAAGCTCCACCAGCAGCTTGTTCCTTATTCTTTACTTGGGGTGATTAGTCCCTGGAACTTCCCGCTCATGCTCAGCAGCATAGACGCTATCCCGGCGCTCATCGCGGGCAGTGCAGCCATTATAAAGCCAAGCGAAGTCACACCGCGGTTTATTGAACCGCTCAAAGAGTCGATCGCCGCCGTTCCTGAGTTAGACAAAGTCCTCAGTTACGTCGCTGGCGGTGGAGAAACAGGCCAAGACATCATCGATCATGTCGATATCGTTTGCTTCACAGGCTCTGTGCCGACCGGTCGAAAAGTCGCAGAGGCCTGTGCCCGCAATTTCATACCAGCATTTCTGGAACTGGGCGGGAAAGACCCTGTCATCGTTACAAAGTCAGCCGATTTAGAGCGCGCGACAGATGCCGTGCTCAGAGGCTCTGTTCATGCTACCGGGCAGATTTGCTTCTCAATTGAGCGAGTTTATGTCGACAACAAGATACATGATGCTTTTGTGGATAAGCTCATAGAGAAGACAGCGAAAATTTCTCTCAATGATGCCGACATTCATAAAGGTCATGTCGGCCCTCTCATCTTTGATAAACAGGCGGCCATCATTGATCGGCAACTTGATGACGCCATCGCAAAAGGCGCAAAGGTAAGGGCCGGAGGTAAATCTAAAGAAATTGCAGGCGGCAAGTATGTCGAGCCAACCATCCTGACAAATGTTGATCACTCAATGACTCTGATGCGCGATGAAACCTTTGGCCCCATCATGCCGGTCATGGGGTTCGATACAATCGACGAAGCTGTCGCATTGGCAAATGATACCGAGTTTGGTCTGTCCGCCGCTGTTATCGCCGGAGATGAAAATGAGGCCTTGGAAATCGGTAAAAGAATCAATGCCGGTGGCGTCAGCCTCATGGATACGACGCTGACGGGCGCGATCCTAAGAGACGCGGAGAAGAATTCTTTTAACTTATCCGGTATTGGCGGTTCACGGATGGGCGGGGCGTCTATATTGCGCTTCTATCGGAAGAAAGCCCTTATGGCCAATCCAAACATGCCGACAAAGTTGCAAGATTTGCATGAAATATAAGGTATCAATATAGGGCATCAATTTAGGGCACGAGTTAGAGCGTTCGCGTCACCCTAACCGATGAATCAAACTTGACGTATCCCATCGGCCCCCGCCCTCTTGCTGAACGTCTGCGTAAAACTGATCAATAATTGCCGTCACAGGCAGGCTTGCCCCGACGCGGCGCGCCTGTTCTAAGCAAATGCGTAAGTCTTTTCGCATCCAATCGACGGCAAAACCGAACTCAAATTCCCCGGCCATCATGGTGGACGCTCTGTTGTCCATTTGCCACGACTGCGCCGCACCTTTGGAAATAACATCTGTGACAGCCGACATATCCAGCCCGGCTTTCATGCCGAAGTGCAACGCTTCTGATAAGCCCTGAATCACACCCGCAATGCAAATCTGATTGACCATCTTGGCTTTTTGACCACTCCCAGGGCCGCCAATACGCTTTGCGTGACTGCCATAAATCGCAAACAGATCTGTGACCCGGTCAAAGGCCATCTGATCACCGCCACACATAATCGTCAGAGTGCCATTCTTGGCTCCGGCTTCACCGCCGGAAACGGGCGCATCAATAAACGCAATCCCCGCCGCCTTGGCAGCCGCATAGATCTTCTCAGCCAGATGTGCAGACGTTGTCGTATGATCAACGAGGGTGGCACCAGGCTTCATCGCCGCAAGTATGCCGTCTTGCCCCAGCACAATGTGTTCGACATCCGGGTCATCTCCCAAGCAGCAGAACACAACATCGGCGTCCGAGCAGGCGTCCCCCACAGAGTCCGCGACGACGCCCTTATGCTGCTCTGACCAGGCTTCGGCTTTCGCTTTCGTTCTATTGAACACAGACAAGTCTTTGGACTGTGCTGCCAGATGACCGGCCATGTGAAACCCCATGACGCCCAAACCGATGAATGCCAGTTTCATTTTATGTCCCCTACTCCACAAACTAAGTAATTTGAGCGTCAGTCTAAAGCCTTGCCCAATGCTCGGTCACCATCAGATAACCATAATATTCAGTTTGAATGTATACCCCAGGCAGGACAGTCTGTGACCTCGCATTCAATCAGTGAGTGGTCTTTAGAATGAAATCCTTAGTCAGACTGTTGCTGTTCATTTTTCTCGCGGTCATCGTGTTCCTTGGTGCCGTTACCATGACCTTCCTGATAAGAGGCGGAGCCTTTTACGAGACTCAGGCCATCGCGCCCGGCTCCTGCAAAAACATTGCTTTAACGGATGGCAGCGCAGAAGACATCCAAACAGACCGATTATCAAAAACCGCCTATCTGTCTGTGTTAGATCGCCGGGCCATTGGCGGCGGCAAACGTCTCACCGGCACGATCCTGTCTTTGGACTTGAACGCGGAGACTCCAGTGCCTCAACCAGCCCTCACCTCTCAGCCGGATGATTTTCATCCACATGGCTTGAGCCTGTTTACAAACGATAGCGGTCAAACATCTTTATTCGTGCTGAACCACGCCCAAGATGGAGAAAAAGTAGAACTGTTTATTAAACAAAATGATGACACCGCTTTTGAGCATATCAGAACCTACAGCAGCCCATTGCTGATCGAGCCCAATGATATTGTGGCGATCACTGAGTCTTCTTTTTATGTGGCGAATGACTCCGGCGCATCCAACCCACTGGAACGGGCCGCAGAGATGCTGTTGGCCATAGGGCTATCGCCTTTGGTCTATTTCGACGGAACAACATTCTCAACACCCGCAGACGATTTGAAATCTGCTGGCGGCATTAATGTAAATCAGGAGAGAACAAAACTTTTCGTCGGCGAAACCCTGGGGAAATCGATTAAAGTGTACGACCTGAATGCCGATGGCGCACTCTATGGTGACCCGAAAACCATAGCCTTGAAAGGTGGTGTAGATAATATTGATATCGATGAGAATGGCGTATTATGGATTGCCAACCATACCAACACGCTCTCATTGATAAAGCACTTCACCGATGCCGCTTCACCGGCACCAACGCAAATACAAACCATAACGTTTGATGCTGAAGACGAAGCTGACATCACAACTGTGTATGAAGAAGATGGCACAACTTTTTCTGCCGGAAGTGTCGCCAACAAAGTAGAGGATAGGATTTTGATGGGTTCAATTACTGAAAAGCGCGTACGCATTTGTCAGATGCAGGGAGAATGAAGATGAAAGCACTAAAGACCATTGGTAAAGCGCTTGGGGTATTGGCAGGCATTATCATCCTCTCAATTACAGCAGCACTTTGGTATTACCGGGATATTCCAATGGAAACATTGGAAGCCCGCTACGGGGCACCGGAGTCACAATTTATAACGATTGATGGTGTGCGGATACACTACAGAGATGAAGGCCCTAGGGATGGACCACCTGTGCTGTTGCTCCATGCCCACTGGGGCAGCCTCATTATGTGGGACGACTGGGCTAATATCTTAAAGGACAAATACAGAGTGATCCGCTTCGATATGGCAGGGCACGGCCTCACCGGTATCGACCCCACCGGCGATTACACCCTCGAGCGCGGCGTCGCCTTGATGGAGCAGTTTAACGAAGCCCTGGGCATTGAGCGGTTTGATATTGTCGGCACTTCACTTGGTGGCACCCACGCCATTCATTACACGGTAAAACACCCGTCTCAAATCAATCGCCTCGTGCTTTTGAACCCGGGCGCCTTGAATGCCGGTGTTAGAGGGCGCGACACCCCGCGCGGATTGCCCTGGTGGGTCAGCATTATGACCTACATCACACCGCAGCAACTGTTTCAGTTTATGTTGGAAGGGGGCTATGGCTCTGCAAACGACGTTGACGAAACAATCGTCCGGCGGTGGCATGAGATGCAGATGGGCGAAGGTCACAGACCTGCAGAATTGGCCCGCACAAGCCAGTACATCTCTGGCGATATCGTATCAATGATAAAATCAATACAGTCCCCAACGCTGATCATGTGGGGCGAGGACAATCCGGTCGTGACGGTAGACCAAGCCTACGAATTTATGGATTTGCTTGAGAGTGCGCCTGAAAAGCAGCTCGCGGTGTTTCCGGGCTTGGGACACATGGCCGTGCTGGAAGACCCTGAAGTTACCTCTATTGCGATTAAGGATTACTTAGAGGGAACGCGCGTTTTTACAGATCATCTAAAATAGAAAACGGTACGTCAGAGCAACGCACCCTAAAGACTTGAACAGTCTCTACCCATCCAGGTTAAGCGGATCGCAGTACTGGTTGGATCGCTTGAGTTGATCGCAGATCGACTTGGCACGCTGTTGGTCTTGAACCGGCCCGGCCAGAAGCCTGTAAAATGTGCCTTTCCCCTGGCCAAGATTTACCTGCGTGATTTTTGGGTCCAGACCAGAAAGCTGACCCTTATACTTGCCGCTTATTGTCTGCCAGCCTGCTTCTGCCGCCTGCTGAGTGCGATAGGAAGCAAGATGCAATCCAAGGCCGGATAGCATGGGCGCAGAAACGGCTGGCGCACGGTCAACAGCTGGATCGGCCGTCATTGAAAGGGGCTCGCCTGTCATATCGGGGATCATCCCGGTCATCAAATAACTATCAATGGCCGCTTTTTCTCTCTCAAATTCTGCATCAGAAATAATGCCTGAAAAGCGCAGGCTTTCCAGTTGCCCAATCAGGGCCGCCGCTTCAATAACGTCAGAGGGAGGCGGCTCAGGCTGGGCGCGCAGTCTTGGTTCAGCGGGCAGCAAAGCATCAAGGATGATACTGCGTTCCAACGCATGCTGGCGCGGCGTGATCGCACGCATCTCTAAGGATCTGCGCAAAGACGCCAACCGTGCTGAAATTGCGTCGCCACTGGGAACTTCACGGCCGAGGAAGCGTGCTGGGGAAGGTGCTGAGTATGGCAACAAAGCCCCAATGTTCTGGGCGCGACGTTGATCTCGTTCCTGTCGTGTCAGCAATCCTTCTTCGCTCAAGCGGTCCAAAATCGCGAACCGTTCCAGAATATTTCTTTGCTCGCGGGTTAACGTAATGTCACCGGGCAACATAGTTTCTGAGGTTGGACCGTCTGGCGCTATTGAGGCCGGAATAAACTCGCGTCCCATGAGAGTGGGTTGAGGTTCCACAGAGGAAATTACAACAGTTTCGGTTCTAGTGGGGCTTGCCGCCATAATCGGTTGAGGCTGATCTGGCGCGGCTTGCATGGGCTGCGCCCGTACAGATTGAACCTGTGTAGATTGAGCCTGCATCGAGGGAGGCTGTACAGAAGACGGCTGCATGGGCTGAGGTGCCGGCGCGTTGGCCATAGCTTGCGGCATCGCAGACTGCTCAACTTGTGCGGTCTCGAAAACCGGCATTGATTCGCCTGGCGGAGGCACTAGCATCATTGGTCGGCTGGCTGGCGGCATGGTCTGCACAACGGTTTGTTGCTGTGGCGCAACACTTGGCGGTGGGGGCGCATTGATCGGATCAACAAAATTTGGCGCAGCATTTTGCGCCATCGCGCGCCCAGTGCTGTCAGGACTCTCCACAGACATCGCAGACTGTTGATAGGCCATCGATGTT
>CAYGSZ010000165.1:0-5857 GCA_964352705.1 uncultured Rhodobacterales bacterium | reverse complement strand
CGCTGGTCTACGTCAAAGGACGCGGCATCGTCCTGAACGAACCGTCCGTGGTGGCATTGCAGGAAGAAAAAGGCCGTAAGATTGTTCGCGCCGTCGGCAACGAAGCCAAGCAGATGCTGGGCCGCACGCCAGGCAGCATCCAAGCAATCCGCCCGTTGCGGGATGGGGTCATTGCTGACTTTGAAGTCGCCGAAGAAATGATCAAGCACTTTATTCGTAAGGTTCATGGCCGCAAAGGTTGGGCCAGCCCGCTGGTGGTGATTTGTGTGCCGTCCGGGTCCACGGCTGTCGAACGTCGCGCCATTCAGGAGTCTGCGGAAGCTGCTGGCGCGCGCAAAGTCTTCCTCATTGAAGAGCCGATGGCAGCGGCCATTGGCGCCGGATTGCCGGTGACGGAGCCAACCGGGTCCATGGTGGTTGATATCGGCGGCGGCACAACAGAAGTCGCCGTGCTGTCACTTGGCGGTATCGTGTATGCGCGTTCTGTCCGCGTCGGCGGCGACATGATGGACGAAGCCATCATCAATTACATTCGTCGGCATCATAATCTGCTGGTTGGGGAAAGTTCCGCCGAACGGATCAAGAAGGAAATCGGGTGCGCCTGCCCGCCGGAAACCGGCGACGGTGAAACCATCGAAATTAAAGGCCGCGATTTGATGAATGGCGTGCCCAAGGAAATTATCATCAGTCAGCGCCAGATCGCGGAAGCTTTGGCCGAGCCCGTCACCGCCATTATTGATGCGGTGAAGGTTGCTCTGGAACACACCGCCCCTGAACTGGCGGCGGATATTGTCGATAAGGGCATCGTGCTGACCGGTGGTGGTGCCTTGCTGACCAACTTAGATTTTGTGCTGCGCCATGCGACCGGGTTGCCGGTGTCGATCGCAGACGAACCCTTGAACTGTGTCGCGCTTGGCACCGGGATGGCGCTTGAGCAAATGAAACTGATGCGTGGCGTTTTAACATCTATGTACTAATGCATTTTAGGCATAGCTGGACTTGTAACTGATCGCTGGCTTTTGAAGGCTAGCGCAATGGAGGGGACGACGTGAAGCAACCGACGGGACAAATTTCCCGGCTAGGTAATTTAAAAAACCTAGCGCAGCGGTTCGCCTTTCTCAGCCTGATCGGGCTGACGTTTGCTCTCATGCTTATTGGTAAAGCGGATACCATTCTGGTCGAGCGGGCCAGAACAGCGGTCTCTGATGCTGTGACCCCCATTTTGAAGGTGATGGCAGAACCGGCAGCGGCGATTTCCCAGGTCGTCAGCAACATTCAAGAGCTTGGTGCCATTCGCACACAAAATTCTGATCTGCGCGAAGCCAATGAAGATTTAATGCAATGGCAAGCGGTGGCGCTGCGTTTAGAGAACGAAAATAAACAACTCCGTGCTCTATTGGGGACCGTTGCTGAATCTCAAGCCAAGGCCGTGTCTGGCCGGGTGATTGCTGATACCGGCGGCGCCTTTGCACAAAGTATGCTGATCACAGCAGGCAGCCGCGATGGTGTTGCAAAAGGCCAGGCTGTGGTCACCGGGGCCGGGTTGGTTGGTCGCGTGACCCAGGCTGGTTTTCGCTCAGCACGGATTCTGTTGATCACGGATATTAACTCCCGCATTCCGGTGCGCGTTGGCGAAGCCGGGGATCGCGCGATCCTGACCGGTGACAACAGTTCTCGCCCAAAATTGATTTACCTCGGCTCAACTTCAGGCGTAGCCCCCGGGGATCGTGTTGTGACCTCAGGCGATGCTGGAGCCTTCCCGCCAGGCTTGCCGGTGGGCCGTGTGGTGGCGGCAGATGAGTCTACGGCTGTTATTGAGCCGTTCGTTTCGCGGGACCGTCTGCAATATGTTGAAGTGCTTGATTTCGGCCTGACCGGTATTCTGGCCGAGACCGGTGTCGCGCGATGAGCGGAATTTCAAAGCGCCGGACTCCCCTGCAAAAGCTTGATGCGCGGGCGCGTACAATTATGCCGTTTGCTTTGACCGTCATTGTTATGATGTTCGGCCTCACGCCAACCTATGTGCCCGGGCTTGCGCAAGTCACGCCGATGTATTCTCTGGTCGCGGTTTACTTTTGGGCTGTGTACCGGCCGGATTTGCTTGGCTATGGATTGGGCTTTGCCGTCGGCGTGCTGGAAGATTTGTTGACGGGGGCACCGCTCGGCGTTGGGGCGTTGACGCTTCTGTTAACCCAGTGGGTTGTGTTTAATCAGCAAAAATTCTTCCACGCGAAACCCTTTGTGATTACGTGGGTGGCCTTTGGCCTTGTTGCCTTCGGAGCGTTCTTTATCAAATGGCTGTGTGTCGGGTTGATTACCTCCAGCGGCTTAACGCCTTTCGGGGGTATGTTTGCGGCGTATCTCATCACGGTTGCGGTGTATCCTCCGATTGCCTGGTTGTTTTCCAAAGCCCAAACCGGATTGATGTCTGAGTTATGATTATCAACCGTGACAATGATCGCACGCGTTTGTTCAACCGTCGTGCTGTGGTGCTGGGAAGCGGGCAGGCTGTGCTGATCTCGGCGCTGATCGGGCGGATGTACTACTTGCAAGTTGTGGAAGCCGACCGCTACCGCATGTTGGCGGAAGAAAACCGGATTAACCTTCGCCTGCTGCCGCCGCCGCGTGGTCAAGTGGTTGACCGGTTTGGAGAGCCGCTGGCGGTCAACCGTCAGAATTTTCGGGTGCTGGTGGTCTCTGAACAAACCAGAGATTTGGCAGCGACCCTTGATGCGCTCTCCGATGTGATTGAACTGTCTGACTATGACCGCGAGCGGGTGCAGCGCGAGGTGCGCCGTCGCCGCAGCTTTGTGCCCGTAACAGTGCGTGAGAATCTCAACTGGGAAGACATGGCGCGTATTCAAGTGAATGCACCAGACTTGCCCGGCGTAATTGTCGATGAAGGTTTGACCCGTCATTACCCGCAAGTTGAAATGGCCGCCCACGTACTTGGGTATGTGTCCAGCGTTGATGAAGACGATTTAACCGGCGACCCACTGCTGCAGTTGCCCGGGTTTCGCATCGGCAAAGCGGGCATGGAGCAAAAATTCGACTTGGCCTTACGCGGTGCGGGCGGGAACAGCCAAGTTGAGGTGAATGCTCTGGGCCGCGTGATCCGCGAATTAGAACGTAAAGAAGGCGAGGCCGGCGAAGATTTGGTGTTGACCCTTGATGGGCGCCTACAACGGTTTGCGGCGGAGCGTCTGGGCGAGGAAAGTGCGGCCAGCGTGGTGATGGACGTTCACACGGGTGAAGTTCTGCTGATGGCCTCAACGCCCAGCTTCGATCCCAATGCGTTTAACCGCGGGCTGACCCAAAACGAGTGGAATGCGCTGTCTGGTGATCCCCGCGCGCCCATGACCAACAAGGCGATCACGGGTCAGTATTCACCCGGGTCAACCTTCAAGATGGTCGTGGCCTTGGCCGCCCTCGAACAAGGCGCGATCACGCCTGAGCAAACCGTTTATTGTAGGGGGCATACCAACTTAGGGTCGCGCCGGTTCCACTGCTGGGAAAAACGTGGTCATGGCAACATGGATATGGTGCAGGCGATTGCCCAATCCTGCGATGTTTATTTTTATGAAGTCGCCCGTCGGGTCGGCGTCGATAGAATCGCCGAAATGGCGCGCCGGCTTGGCTTGGGCGAGCCCACCAACGTCGGTCTGCCCGGCGAACGCCCCGGCCTGATTCCGACAGAAGCCTGGAAGCGTGCGACACGCGGCGAGCCCTGGCATCAAGGGGAAACCTTTAACGTTGGTATTGGGCAAGGCGCGGTTTTAACCACGCCAATGCAACTGGCCGTGATGAGCGCGCGTCTTGCCACCGGGCTTGCTGTCCAGCCGGTGCTGACGCGTCAGGTTATGGCGGGTAAGGCCATGACGGAGCGACCGCCAACAGAGTTTGCGTCGTTAAACCTAAACCCCGCTCATCTGGATGTTGCTAGAGCTGGAATGTTTGAGGTGTTGAACGGCCCGCGCGGCACGGCCCGTGCCTCGAAGCTTAAGATGGATGGTGTCCAGATGAGCGGCAAAACCGGCACAACCCAGGTCAAACGCATTACCATGGCTCAGCGTGATGCGGGCCTGCCCGACAAAGATGAAATTCCTTGGAACGAGCGCACGCACGCCCTGTTTGTGGCTTATGCGCCGGAAGATAGCCCACGTTATGCCCTGTCGGTCATCGTCGAGCATGGCGGCGGCGGCTCGGCGGTTGCGGCCCCGATTGCCCGCGATATCATGACCGAAGTTTTGCGCCTGGATCCGTCCCGCAAACCCAGACGGGATGAAGACCAAATCGCGACGACTGAGTCCGGAACGCCAACATGACGGTTCCCGGTGAGACAACATGACGAATACTGGGTTTCTTGCGGCGCGTTTGCGTCGGGGCGATATGACCCTGACCGAGAAGTTGTGGCAGATGAGTTGGTCGCTGGTGTTTTGGGTCTGCGCCATCGCCTCTATTGGTTTTCTCATGCTGTACTCGGCTGCCAACGCCAGCCTGGACCCGTGGACGACCCGGCAAGCGGCCCGCTTTGGCTTGGGTCTGATGATGATGCTGACCATCGCGATGATCGATATTCGCTTGGTCATGCGTTATGCCTACGTGTTCTATGCGCTTGTTCTGGTGCTGCTGGTTTTTGTTGAGGTCCGGGGTGTCATCGGCGGTGGGGCGCAGCGTTGGATTGGTTTGGGCGTCATTAATCTACAACCGTCTGAACTCATGAAGGTGGCCGTGGTGTTGGCGCTCGCTCGCTATTTTCATAGTTTAAGTTTGGAAGACACGGGCCAAGTTCGGTTTCTTTTGCTGCCGTTGTTATTGGTGGCGCTGCCGGTTGTGTTGATCTTGCGACAGCCTGACCTTGGCACCGCCTTGATGGTTGTGATGGGGGCCGGGATTTTATTTTTTATGGCTGGGGTGCGGCTGTGGAAGTTCATCACCCTGATTGTCGCAACCTTGGCGGCCATTCCCATTGCGTGGCCCATGTTGGCGGAGTATCAGCAAAACCGCATCCTGACATTTATAAACCCTGAACGTGATCCGCTGGGTGCGGGCTATCACATTCTGCAATCTAAAATCGCTTTGGGGTCTGGCGGACTATTCGGTAAAGGCTTTTTGCAAGGCACGCAGAGCCACCTCAACTTTTTGCCGGAACAACAGACCGATTTTATTTTCACCATGTTGGCCGAGGAATTTGGCCTTGTCGGGGGCGTCGGCCTGATCGGGCTTTATGTCATCGTGCTCATTTACGGCTTTGCCATTGCCTTCAGGTGTCGTCATCAGTTTGGCCGCTTGGTTGCCATCGGTGTCGTCACAACCTTTTTCCTCTATGTGTTTATTAACGTGGCAATGGTGATGGGCCTGATCCCGGTGGTGGGTGTGCCGCTGCCGCTGATCTCCTACGGCGGTACGGCGATGCTCACCATTATGATGTGTATGGGGTTGTTGATGAGCGTGTATGTGCACCGCGACGTGCAGATTGGCGTGCGCGGCGGCTACGATGACGGTTGATGTGGGTTAGAGGGGTTGGCAGCGCGTGGTTGAGACGGGCTGAGACGCGCTGAGATGGTTCTGATGCCGCGCGGCGGTTTTGCTATACTCCGCCTGGCGGTGGTGCTTGCCACACGGCTAACGACCTCGTATAAACCGCGCTTCTCAGCGGGGCACTCATTTAACCCCGCGACCCGATAGCTCAGGTGGGGCGCATAGCTCAGTTGGCAGAGCAGCTGACTCTTAATCAGCGGGTCCCAGGTTCGAGCCCTGGTGCGCCCACCAATTTTTTGAAATTAGCCCTAAGTCTTAATCAGCGGCTGACGCGGTCCAGCCGCCAGGGCAGTTGGTCTTTGCGGCCAAAAGCGAT
>CAYGSZ010000164.1:3508-5863 GCA_964352705.1 uncultured Rhodobacterales bacterium | reverse complement strand
ACAAGGCCATTATTCGGCGTATTGATGAGGCTGGCTTTAAACGCCTGCTCCGCATCATCAAAGCGGCCAACCGCCATATAGGCTGCACCAAGAGACTGACGCACTGGGTAATACCAGTACGGCGGTTCCATGTAGGTGACCATATCCTGCAAGGAGACGCCCGCCTCAAAATGTGCGATCGCTGCGTCCAGATCTCCATCCGCCTGGGCGATGCGCCCAAGAGCGACCTGTTGGGCTATGGACAGCAGCGTGGGTGCTGGCACACCGCCACGAATGAGAGCCTTAAAATCAGCCTGTTCGTTCAGCGCGGCAATTTCATCCACCTCTTGCACTGCAAGAGCCGACTGATCTGCACCGGCCAATGACACAGCCCGCGTGTAGTGCCACATGGCTTTAACGTAGGGCGACATCTCACCGGGGTCCGGCAACGCCATAACTTGCTCATGGCTGCCGAACTGGGCGTAGGCGAATAACACAGACGCTTTCACTGGCTGCACCCAAGGGGCCGTGTTCACCATCTCAATCGGCAGTAATGCGTCAAGTTTATCTGCAAAGTTCAGAGTCCGCGCGCGATCTCCAGCCATCTGTGCTGAAACAAGCACAAAGTGAATGTTGTGTGGGTAATACCCGAACTCATACATACCGCCCTTTATGGCCTCTGGGCGTTCAAAGTAAGCCTCATCAACGGCGACCGCTTCAATGTTTGTCTCTAATGAGTCGAGATAGCGTCCGATGCGATAGTAAATATGCGACGGCATATGCACGATATGTCCGGCTCCTGGCATCAGACCATGCAGTTGATCTGCATAAGGCTCCGCCCGTTCTGGCGTCGTGGACGCTTCAACCAAATGAATATACTGATGAATCGCGCCTGGGTGTTTCGGGTTATAAGACAGAACACTCTCAACCAGATCAACCGCCGTGCCGACACGACCCGATGAGGTTCGTCCATCGGCTTCCCAGTACTGCCACGGAGACTCGGTCATAATCGCATCCGCAGTGAGCAGAGCAATCTCGTAGTCTTTTGGATACGCCGCCTGAACCTCAATCATGGCATCCGCAAACGCTTTATTAAACGGTGCCGGACGTTGCGCGGCCCTGTCGCCATATCGCTTTTGCAGCGCGACAATCAACGCCTGCTCACGCGGGGATGCCTCGCTGGCTTTTTTCTGTGCGCGCTGAGCCGCCTCTAGGGCTTTTGCGCCAGCTTCCGGCGACATGGCGGCATTGATGTTGGGGCCTAACGCATAGGCCTCGCCCCAATCGCACATGGCGCACTTTGGATCTAAACCCTGAGCGGCCTGAAAAGAGCGCACGGCCTCTGCATGATTAAAGCCCGTGATAAACCGAAGGCCCTGATTAAAATAGGCTTGGGCCTCCTCAGAGGAGGTTGTCACGGTATAGGTGATCGTGCCCAGGTCAGAATACAGCGGTGGGAGCACGTATTCGTCTTCAGCCTGATGAGTGACCATCTCATCTGCGGCGTGTGCCGTGCTTATCGCGGCAACCTCAATAGCCTGCTGTAATAACGAGCGCTGCTGACCACGCTGACCAGACGCGCCACAAATGGAGTGCGCCACTGCAGCCGGACTGAACAACTCAGCCATTTTATCCGCATTGATGGGAAGATCAGCCTCTTTACTGGGTTGAAAAATAAGACCACCGGTGATTGCTCCAGCAATGGTGATGACACTAACGAGACTCGACACTACTAGGTTTGCCATCGACACAGAGACTCTCTCTTTTTCGTAATTTAGCGGATGGTATAGCAGCACTATGCAGCTAAAGGTGGACAACATAGGCCCTAAAAAAGCTTTCTCAATACGAAATATCTTCACTTTCCGTGGGGTGAAAAAGTTCCGGACTTTCGCAAAAGCTTCAAAGTTTTGCCTTAATTGCGGCGCAGTATAATTAAGGTAAAATGCATTAACAGCGTTAAGCTGTCATTCTAAGGAGACGGAGATGAAATCTCGCAACGTACTGACATTCGCTGCTTTAGCCTTTTCAGCTGGCTTAGCGGTCGCACCGGCCAGCGCCGAGACGGACGGCAAAACCCAACAGTGCATCCAACTGCAGGCCATTGATCAAACCCCTATCATCGACAACAAAACAATTTTGGTGGAAATGAAGGGCAACAAATACAAACGGATTGATCTGGTCAATCGCTGCAGCGGCTTGAAAATCGAGGGCGGCTTTAGCTACGCCACTTCAATCAATCAACTCTGCATTCAAGATACGCTGCGCGTATTGCGGTCCGGTGGGATTTGCATGATCGACCAGATCGTCGACATTACGGAAGAAGAGGCCATCGCCTTGAAGGCGAGAGACTAAAAGCCTTGAAGGCGAGAGACTAAA
>CAYGSZ010000164.1:0-3408 GCA_964352705.1 uncultured Rhodobacterales bacterium | reverse complement strand
GCCTTGAAGGCGAGAGACTAAAAGCCTTGAAGGCGAGAGACTAAACTCAACCATGCTGTCTCTTGCCGCTAGCCTTTGTGTGGACCGACCGTGAAGTACAGCACCGCGCTGTCTTTGCAGGTCAGTTCACGCCGAGGGGTGCCAGGGGGGTCAAATCCGTAGCAGCCTTCGCCGAAAATATTTTCATCTGAGCCGTTTACTTCTCCCTCAAGAATATAAAACTCTTCAAAGCGGGAAAGCGCTTCCCCTTCTTGGCCAGACGACCATCCCGGCTTAACCCGCAACAGCACAGACCCCTCGTCTGTTGTTGGATCAAGGCTGTACTCAAACCGATCAAAGGTGTCATGCACCTCCCAATCGCCCTCTGGTAGCGCGGCATGGTATGCAACAGCGCGACGCGGCGGCGCTTCACTCACGTAATACGGCGACAGTTGCTCTGGCTGTTCAACAAAGTTGAAGTCTAACTCCCGCCCGACACGCGACAGAAACCAGGACTCCTCGGGCACGGCACTTTTAAAACCATGCACGGTTTCCGGTGGGTGGAAGCAATAAGACTGAGGCGTCAGCCAAACCTGACTGTCAAAAGACATCCGCCCCTTAACAATCAGCAATTCTTCCGTGGTGTGATGATAATGCGCGGCCCCCGGTGGGTTCATGCCCTCCTCCGGCTGCAGGCGATTCAGCGCTGTACGCTCTCCCGTGTCCGGGTCACGGCTCAACAATTTTGTATAAATACCCGGCGGACCAGGCTTCGTCCAAGGCATCGCATTGGTATCAAGAAAGGGAACAGGATCGCGCATGGCTCAGACCGTCTTATTATTTATAATACTAGCATAGAGTATGCCCAGCCTCCTGACAGGAAGCCAGCCCGCCAGGGTTGTGCGGTTAGCTTGTGGCCATAGACCTTAGAAACTCAATCGCCTCCGCCACACCCGGTGCATTGATATCGCTCGGGTAAATAAGATGCGCTGGCCGCACGAAAGTTGGCGAGGATTTGATCCGATAGAGATCCTTCGCCTTCAGATAAGGCTGCACAGAGGTCTTGGTGAAATACCCGGCCCCGCCGAATTGCAAAATATGTGTTAACCCAAGCGACCCCAAACTCACCCGCAGTTCGCGCGCAGAGAACGCCGGATACATGGCTCCATGCCAGACTTCGAAGTCAGGACCCCAGTCTACAAACACATAGTCTTTTGCAGCCGGACCGCGATGCCGCGCTTTGGTTGCCACCAGAATCAACTCTTCTTCAAGCAGCACTTCAAGGTCAAACCCAGGCCGTGCCTCCGGGCTGTATAGAACGGCGAAGTCCAGCAACCCTTCTGACAACTGACGCATCAAAGCATCAGCGCCCGCGACTTCTGCCCGGATGGCAACGTCAGGGAGTTTTAAACGAACTTCACCCATCCATTTTTGCAGGATGCGCTCCCATAAGCCGTACTGACCGCCCACGGAGATCACGGCGCGCGTTTCCGGAGACAGCGCAACGTCATGGCGCGCCTGTTGTAACACGTGCAAAAGTGTCGCCGCATGAGGCTGAAACCGTCGTCCCGCAGTGGTCAACACAACGCCCGACTTGCGGCGGATGAACAGCACCTGTCCGAGGCGGTATTCAAGGTCTTTTATCCGAGCGCTCACCGTTGACTGAGTCACATTCAACATATCAGCCGCACGCACGAAGCTGCGGGTCTCGGTCACTTCTACAAACGTCCTGATCTGCTCAAAGTCCATCGCCCGGCCCTTACTCTGGTTGTCGCGACCTTACATCGATAATATCGATAATACTTATTAATTAAATTTGTTTGTTAGATGTTTTGGGGACTCTTATTCTTCACTTGATCGATGAATGGTTCATCGGGATTTCTCGGAGTAACCCTCATGGGTGCCATCAAAAAGCCAGTGTCAAAACCATCAGCTCCTGCCGGCAAAAGCGCGAGCACAAGCAAGGCCTCTGCAAAACCTGCAAAAGGTAAAAAATAACACACGCACAGATCGCGAGATCGAGCACCTCCCCGGCGCTCGTATCGCTAAAGTCCTGAACGTAAAGTCAGCAACCCAGCCTTTACTCAGAATAGATCAGCGCTGTTATTAATAAAGCGGCCCGGTAGGCTCAAGCCTCCGGGCCGTTTTTTTAGGCACGCCTCTAAAGAATTATGCTCCGAAAATCCTAATCAGCGCGGCCAATGCGCCGTTACCACTTATGGCCAATGACTGCCGTCAGGATTAATCAACTGCGCCGTGTCGGCCTCCATCGGGTCCACATGATCATGCGGGTGCTCGAAGTCATGCGGCACGTGGTTGTGATCCTGGGTCAAAATCCACTTGTACATGGCAGGCTTTTGGCGGGCCAAACGAGACGCCGCGCGCTCGGCATTTTCCTGGGGTGAGGAATAGGGGTCATGGTGGAAGTGGTTATGCAAATCACCATCCGTACGGCCAATGGCCAGAATGCCATGCTCGGAGGCAAAGCAGCCATGGTTGATGTAAGCCGGGCGCCAGAAGTAACCGCCCGTGGGCAGATTGCCGAACTGCATCATCCAGGACGTCCCCCAGATGTGATAGGCCTCTTCGGCCACATCATGATAGCTGATGTTGTCCTGCCAGAAGCCGGGCACCATGCAGTACAAGAAGGTCATGCCGTGCGTCTTCTCATCGTAGTGCAGCATCTTCAACAAACAGCCGGGGGCTGTTGCCGGGAACAGCGCGTTCCCCGACCAGTCTAAGCCGTCGTATGAATTCACACTGGCGAAATGTTTTTCATCGCAGTCGTCATGATTGGCATCAGACTCTTCAAAGCTCGGCTGACCATAGTTGTAAAAAATAAGGCAAAGAGCGCCCTGCTCAGAAGACATCGCAGGCATCGCCTTGCCGGCCGGAACAAACAGGTAATGACCTTTGACACAAACTTGATCGCCGTATTTTAACGACCCTTCCTGTACGAATATCTCCATTTCGTTGTAGCAAAAACCAGGGGGCTGTTTGAAACCGGCGTCGTATTGCACGGTCATCGTCACAGCGCCGTTATCGGTGTCCATGCTCAGGGTTTTGTATTGCATCCCGTTGGGCATGCCAGCCATCGTCATTTTCTTAAAACCAACGTCACGGTCTACAAAGGGTTCAATGTGTGGGCGAGCCATAGTGCGTCTCCTAAAGTGTCGCGCCAGTTCCAAATGTCTTTTTTCGGCGGCAGCGCATCAATTTATGACCAATCGAATTAAAGTCGTTTCTAGTAAATGACTTGAAGCGGGCGACCGTCGCGCGGGCGGATTTCCTCTTTGGGAATCACGCGGCGATTATGTGCATGCCAATGAAAGCCTCGCGTTTGCACACGATGTAGAAAATCAGCGACCCATTGTTCGCGCTCAGCGGTTAAATCTTCCATCTCTTTGACGATGGTTTCGTAACGCGCAA
>CAYGSZ010000163.1:1194-5904 GCA_964352705.1 uncultured Rhodobacterales bacterium | reverse complement strand
ACCACAAGAAGTTACCGCGTGCATTGAACAGTTCCTGACCAAGGACATGTTCTCGTCACGCTATTCGGATGTTTTCAAAGGGCCGCCAGAATGGCAGGCGGTGAAGGCAGAGCCCAGCGAAACCTATGATTGGCAAAACGATTCCACCTACGTCAGAAACCCGCCGTACTTTGAAGGCATGTCAAAGACTCCAGCAGCCATTGAAGACATTGTGGCCGCGAGACCTCTGGCTATTCTGGGCGACTCTGTCACCACCGATCACATTTCGCCCGCTGGCGCGATCAAAAAAGACAGCCCCGCTGGGGCATACCTCACGGCCCATGGTGTTGATCCTAATGACTTTAACTCCTATGGCTCACGGCGCGGCAACCACGAAGTGATGATGCGCGGCACTTTCGCTAACATCCGCATCCGCAATGAGATGGTGCCGGGCGTTGAAGGTGGAATGACCAAGTATCATCCGGGTGCCATGGCCATGCCCATCTACGATGCAGCCATGAAATACCAAGAGGCTGGTGTGCCGTTGGTGGTTGTCGGCGGTAAGGAATACGGCACAGGATCGTCTCGCGATTGGGCGGCCAAAGGCACAAATTTGCTCGGTGTGCGGGCTGTGATTACCGAGAGCTTCGAGCGCATTCACCGCTCCAACCTTATCGGCATGGGCGTGTTGCCGTTGCAGTTTAAAGATGGCGTTTCGCGCACCACCTTAAAGCTCGATGGCACTGAGTTATTTGACGTGAGAGGTCTTACAGAACTGACACCACGGTGCGACGTTGCCGTTACGGTCACGCGGCCTGATGGCTCTACGGAAACCTTCTCAGCCTTGTGCCGTATCGATACGGAAGGTGAGTTGGATTACTTTAAGAACGGTGGTGTGTTGCACTACGTCCTGCGTAATCTCGCCTCTTAAGTGCGCCGTGCGGTGTTGCCCGTACAGGATTAACGGATGACTGAACCAGCAACACCCCGATTGTCACGCCATTATGTGACGGTTGGCAATCGCCAACTGCACTACCGGCGGGCTGGGTCTGGGCCGCCACTGATTGCCTTGCATCGTCTGCCGCGCTCTTCAGAAGACCTTGTGCCGCTGATACAGGCTGCGGCGGATCGGTTCACAGTGATCGCGCCAGATCTTGCGGGCTACGGCAAGTCTTCTGCGTTGGACACGCCGCCGCATAGTCTTGATCCACTGGCTGAAGACCTTGCCGCGTTTCTAACCGCGCTGGGTTTGGACCGTGTTCAGATTTATGGCGAACAGGCGGGCGCGGCTTTGGGGTTGCACTTTGCGGTGACTCACAAAGGCAGGGTGTCGTCTCTTGCGGCCTGGGATTTGGATTTACCCGGCGCGCTTGATTTGCCACCCAGCGCCAAAGCGCCATTGCCCCCTTTTGAACCTCAGTGGGACGGCAGTCATTTGGCCTGGCTCTGGGCGATGCTGCGGGAACAGACCGCTTTTCACCCGTGGCACACGCCAGCGCTGAACACGCGCGTCGATGCGGACATGCCCGATCCTGAAACGCTTCACCGCCGCACCATTCAATTCCTTAATGCTGCGGGGCATGGCCGCGGTTATGCAATCGGCTATGGGGCCGCACGCTCTTTTGACGCCGCAAAAATGCTGGCCTCCGTGCCCTGCAAAACATTGGTTGTCGCGCGTCAGCGGTATGACGGTTTTGATCCCTGGCGCGGCATTCAATCGGTGTCGGAGTCTCTTACAAAATCCACTGCTGACGAACACACAAAAGGGGAAACACAAGCGCTTGCGTTTCTTGCGGATATGCGTGTCGACACCTCTGTGCCGACGCCGCCCTCAGTCACCCCGCTGAACGGCAAGTTGTGGAATGATTACGTATCTGTGAACGGGGGGCAGATTCATTTTCAGAGAAACACCGACGTCGACTCTGTTCCGCTTCTTATCCAGCATGATGCGGCCAGTTCAGTCGGTACGGTTGAACCGATCACCGCATCGTTCATTGGCTGCAAAACCGTTTACGCGTTCGATATGCCAGGCTCGGGTGACTCTGACCGCATTATTCCGGAGTCGGGTGTTGACGTTGCCGACTACGCCAATGTTTTGGCAGAAGCGCTGTCGATGTTAGGGATCGACCAGGTTGATTTCTACGGCATGTGGGGTGGTGGATTTGTCGGCCTTGATCTGGCCATTGATCACCCAGGTGTCGTGCGCCGATTGGTTATGAGTAACGTCTTTCAGCATGAAGGCGATGATCAGGCTGACATGCTGGCGCATTATACGCCGGATGTATCGCCACTGTGGCATGGTGGACATCTGTTGCAGTGTTGGCATCAGATGCGCGATCAGGGCATTTATTACCCCTGGTTTAAACGAGAAAAGGCCAACGTCATTTGGCGCGCGCCGTTCCTGGCAACGGATATGGTCCACGAGCGTGTTTGTTCATTGCTGAAGGCGGGCAACATGTACCGCACGGCCTATCACTCCCATTTTAAATACGCGACCTTTGAAAAGCTGGCCCGTACGCCTGTTCCCACTCTGTTAGCGACATCCCAATGGGACCCGAACAATCCCCATACGTTGGCCGCAGCGGAGGCCGCCCCCAACTGCAGTTTCCAGTATCTTGATGAAGACTTCACCAAGTGGGGGCTGAGCTTCCTGCCATTCCTAGAAGACTAGGTTTTCGGCGGGCTGTTTTAGACCAATCCCCGTTCCATGGCCTGGGACAGTCGTCGTGAAAACGCGATGGGATCAGGTATGGCTTCCCCTTCCACAATGCGGGCCTGATCCAGCAACAAGAAGGCTGTTTCAGCCAACACATCATCACTCTGCTCGGCGAGCTTCTTGATTAGCGCATGCTTGGGGTTGATCTCAAGTACGCGTGGAATGGCCATGCCGGGGTCTTGGCCATGCTGCTTTAGCATCCGTTCTAGGTGCAAGCTCATGCCGCCATCTTCCCCCACCAGGCACACCGGGCTTTCTGTCAGACGGTTAGAGGCCCGCACTTCTTTAACGGCCTCGCCCAAAGCTTTGCTGAGACGGGTTGTCAGCTCGGTAACGTCAAAAGCGTTCTCGTCGCTTTTATCTTCTTCTTTTTTGTCTTCAGAGTCGGCTTTAGCAATGGAGTCCAAGTCGCTTGCGGATTGGGCCGCCGAGCGGAACGGGTGTTTGTCAAACACACCCACCGACGACACCCAGAATTCATCGACAGGATCAGTCAACAATACGACCTCGATTCCTTTAGCGATGTAGCCTTCCAGCTGTGGCGAGTTCCTCAGGGCCTTGGCGTCATTACCGGTGATGTAGTAGATGGCGTCCTGACCGTCTTTGAGGTCAGCAACATAGTCATCCAGGCTGCGCCACGCTTCACTGGCGCTGGTGCGAAAACGAGAGAGCTTGAGAATCTCATCGCGGCGCTCAAAGTCTTCATACAAGCCCTCTTTGAACACGGCTCCGAAGGTGGACCAGAACGTTGCGTAGTCATCAGGTTTCTTGCTGCGGTCTTTCAAGTCTTTGAACAGTCGATTGACCAAGCCTTTTTGTATTTTCTTGAGTTGCGGGTTGTCTTGCAGCATTTCGCGGCTGACATTCAGCGGCAGGTCTGGGGAGTCTACAACCCCGCGCACGAACCTCAGATAAGGCGGTAGTAGGCCGTCTAAGTCGTCTGCGATGAACACGCGATTCACGTAAAGTTTGACTTTGCTCTTACGTGTGGGTTCAAACAGATCGAAGGGCTGCGACGTCGGCAGAAACAGAAGGCTGGTGTACTCAATGGCGCCCTCTGCGCGGAAATGAAGGGTGTGCCAGGGGTCGTCGAAGCCCTGAGCCACGTGATGATAAAACTCTTTGTATTGGTCTTCAGTGATTTCTGATTTCGGGCGTGTCCATAGGGCTGACGCGGAGTTCAGGGTTTCAGCTTCGCTGGGTGAGTCATCCTTAGAGTCGCCTGGTATGGGATCCAGAATGACCGGCAGGGCGATGTGGTCTGAATAGGTTTTGACAATGTTTTTGAGGCGCAGCGGTTCCAGGTACTCATAACTTTCTTTGCGCAGGTGCATCACAATGCGTGCGCCCCGTGCGACATCTTCATGTTCGCTGACGCTGTAGCTGCCACGTCCATCCGAAACCCATCGCCAGCCTTGGCTGTCGCCAGCTTTTTTAGAAAAAACTTCAACCTTTTTGGCGACCATGAAAGAAGAGTAGAAGCCCACCCCGAATTGACCAATGAGGGAGACGTCTTTCGATTCATCGCCGGTCAGTGTTTTCATGAATTCTGATGTGCCGGACTTGGCGATGGTGCCTAAGTTATCGATCAGTTCGTCTTTGTTCATGCCGATGCCGTTATCACTGATTGTCAGCGTGCCGGCATCCTTGTTGATGGCAATATGAATTGCGAAATCTGCGCCGTCCTCCATCAAGAGGTCTTTGTTTGTCAGAGCCGCATAACGCAGGCGGTCACAGGAGTCGGAGGCGTTGGAAATCAATTCACGAAGGAAGATCTCGCTGTTCGAGTACAAAGAATGGACAACAATATCTAAGAGCTTTGCAACCTCGGCCTCGAAAGTTCTTTTTTCTTCACTCATGTTTTTGGTCTCTTTCGGTCGTAGAATGACTCCGGAACGCGTCTAGGCGCATTGTTGGCCGGAGTCTTAAATGTATCGGTGGTCGGAATATTGTGCGTGACGCTTTTGGATGCAAGGGGCAAGCTCAGAGTGAAGCGCGGGGCTGCCTGATTTTAT
>CAYGSZ010000163.1:0-1094 GCA_964352705.1 uncultured Rhodobacterales bacterium | reverse complement strand
ATTTGCGGCGATTCCATCTCTGTGATTGTCCCAGACGTGTCTTCGCGCCATGATGTGAACGGGCGTTAAGCAAAAATACGGCTTCGCCCATACGATCAGTTAAGGTGTTATTTGGAGGTGGTTATGCAGATTCCTATTCAAATTGCTTTTCATGGCATAGATAAATCAGACGCTGTTGAAGCTAGAATTCGCGAGCGCGTCGATAAGCTTGAGAATTATTCAGACCGTATCACCGGGTGCCGGGTGGTGGTTGAATCACATCACAAAAGCCATTCCAACCTCAACACGCAGGCCGCCCCTTTTCATTTGACCATTCATCTGTCCGTACCGGGCGAAGACCTTGTTGTCCGGCGTGATCCAAAAGACACGAAATCGCATGAGGACATCATGATTGCGCTGCGCGATTCTTTCGAAACAATGGAACGCCGTCTCAAAGATTACACAGCCAAGGTCAAGAAAATCGACAGGCGGCAAGAGCCCCCTGATCTGGAAAGCTAACCCTTTTCGGAGCGGCGTCAGTCTTTCTTATCCTTTTACCCCACAGTTGGCTAAGCTGCTTTGATTTCCCGGCCAGATACTTCTGATCACTCCCTCACGGCTGTCCTTGGCCCGACAAATACGGGCAAGACCTATCTGGCCATGGAGCGCATGCTCGGGCATTCCTCGGGAATGATGGGGTTTCCGCTGCGCTTGCTCGCCCGAGAAAACTATGACCGTGCCGTTGCTATCAAAGGCGCAGCGGCTGTGGCGTTGGTGACCGGCGAAGAAAAGATTGTGCCCGCGACGGCGAGATATTTTATCTGCACGGTCGAGAGCATGCCGGTTGATCGTGATGTGGCGTTCTTGGCTGTGGACGAAATTCAGTTGGCGTCCGACCGGGAGCGGGGCCACATTTTTACGGATCGGCTCCTCCACGCCCGAGGCCGTCTGGAGACGATGTTTTTAGGTTCAGAGACGGTGCGCCCCCTGATCCGCAAACTGGTGCCCGGCGTGAATTTTGTTACGCGTCCCCGGTTTTCAAAAATCACCTATAGCGGTTCTAAGAAGCTCACGCGGTTGCCCCGGCGCTCCGCAGTGGTCGCGTTTTCTGTTTC
>CAYGSZ010000162.1:0-5909 GCA_964352705.1 uncultured Rhodobacterales bacterium | reverse complement strand
TCTCAGAAGCAATTGAAGCGGGAGAAATACCCGAACTAGCGGGTTACGACTCTCTGCGGCGCGAAGTCAAATACGGTAAAAACTCCCGCATTGATGCTTTACTCGAAGGCGAGGGCAAACCGTCCTGCTATGTTGAGGTCAAAAATGTCACCATGAAACGGGACCTGGCACCTGACGGAAAAGCAGAATTTCCTGATTCCGTGACCACGCGGGGGGCGAAGCATTTGGTTGAACTGGCCGATATGGTAGCTGAAGGCCATCGCGCCGTGATGTTCTACCTGGTCCAACGCGGAGACTGTTCCGCCTTTTCAGTAGCTGCAGATCTCGACCCGGAATATGAGGCCGGCTTGATCGCTGCCATGAAAGCTGGCGTGGAGGTTGTGTGCTATCAATGCGAGGTCACACCCCAGAAAATCAGCATTTCCGGGCCCTTGCCCATGGATTTACCAAGCTGAAACCCTTATATCTCAGAGTACTCCATACTCTGATTTAATAGAATTGGCTGCCTTATGAATCTCGCTCTGGAAACAGAACCCCGCCTCCGCCCCAATGAAATCCCGCTTTACGGGCCAGAAGCATTTGAGGCCATGCGCAAATCAGGACGGTTGGCGGCTGAAATTCTCGACTTCATCACACCGCACGTTGTCCCAGGGGTAACCACTGGCACGCTTGATAAACTGTGTTACGACTTTCATATTGAACACAACGCTGTTCCCGGGCCACTCGGCTATCGCGGTTTTCCAAAATCCATCTGCACATCCATCAATCATGTGGTGTGTCACGGCATACCGGGCGACCGACCTTTAAAGGACGGAGATATCGTCAACATTGATGTGTCTCCGATTGTCGATTCTTGGTTCGGTGACACCAGCAGAATGTTTTACGTTGGCGATGTGAAAATCAAAGCCAAGCGATTGGTCGAAGTCACCTACACAGCGATGATGAAGGGTATTGAAGTTGTTAAACCCGGAGCAAAACTCGGAGACATCGGGCACGCGATTCAAACCTACGCGGAAGAGCAACGGTTTTCAGTGGTTCGTGATTTCTGCGGACACGGCATCGGGCAGGTTTTTCACTCTGCCCCTAACGTTATGCACGTTGGACGGCCCGGCACGGGGGTCACGCTCGAAGAAGGCATGTTCTTCACCGTTGAACCGATGATCAATGCCGGACGTTACGACACTAAAATTCTTGACGATGGCTGGACAGCCGTCACCCGTGACAAATCGCTATCAGCACAGTTCGAGCACACCATAGGTGTGACAGCAGACGGCTTTGAGATTTTCACCCTTTCGCCCAAAGGGTACACCTGCCCGCCTTTCATCTCTTAAGCACTGATGACTGCCGAGCGCCCAACTTCGAAAGAGGGTCGCGCGCTTGGCGAAATACACCAGGATATGTTCCTGGAAAAAACAGCCTCACCATCAAAATCCCACGCAAAGGCCGAATCAAAGGCAGGGCACCTTGGCCACCGCGTAAGGCTGCGGACGCGCTTCTTGAACTCCGGACCAGAAGCCTTGGCAGACTACGAGCTGCTCGAACTGCTTTTGTTCAGCGCCCTCCCGCGCAAGGACACAAAACCCATTGCCAAGGCTCTCATTGAAACCTTCGGCTCCTTTGCGGATGTCATCACGGCAGACTCAGATAAACTGCTCGCCGTCGAGGGGATCGGCGAGAGCGCTGTTGTCGCGCTGAAAGCCGTCCAAGCCGGGGCAACCCGTATGCTGCGGGCCGGCATTATGGACCGCCCCGTCATTTCATCCTGGCAGGCGTTGATTGACTACTGCACCGTCCAAATGACCTTTGAAAACGTGGAGCAATTTCGCATTTTGTTTCTCGATAAAAAGAATAAACTGATCGGAGATGAAGCACAGCAGCGCGGCACGGTGGACCATACGCCAGTCTATCCACGAGAAGTCGTCAAAAGGGCGTTGGAATTGAACGCAAGCGCCATCATTATGGTCCACAATCATCCGTCAGGGGACCCAACTCCCTCACAAGCTGATATTGCCATGACCAAGACAGTCAATGAGGCCCTTAAGGCTGTGGGCTTAATTCTGCACGACCATTTGGTGCTCGGGCGAGGCCGTCACATCTCCTTCAAGCAAGAGCGCTTGCTCTAGGGTTTCAGCGTAAATCTTGGCATTTTGCAGCCAGAACGCCGGTTCTCTATCTGGAAGTCTGGTCCAGAACTCTCTATACCCACCCCAGACACTCATCTGATCAGGATTACGCCAATGATTCCGCGGTATGCGCGACCAGAGATGGTCAAAATCTGGGAACCCGAAAACAAATTCCGTATTTGGTTCGAGATTGAAGCTCACGCCTGTGACGCGCAAGCCGAACTTGGTGTCATTCCCAAAAGCGCTGCAGAAGCGGTTTGGAAACGCGGCAAGTTTGAAGTTGACCGGATCGATGAAATCGAGCGCGAAGTCAAACACGACGTCATCGCTTTTTTGACCAATCTGGCAGAGCATGTTGGTGACGAAGCCCGCTTTGTCCACCAGGGCATGACCTCCTCTGACGTTCTGGACACCTGCTTGTCAGTTCAACTGGTCCAGGCCACAGATATCTTGCTGGCTGATATTGAACTGCTGCTGGAAGCCCTCAAACGCCGCGCTTACGAGCATAAAATGACAGTGTGCATGGGCCGCAGCCATGGCATCCACGCCGAGCCGACCACCATGGGGCTCAAGTTTGCGGGTATGTATGCAGAGTTTGAGCGCAACCGGACTCGCCTCCAGGCGGCCCGCGCTGAGATCGCCACTTGCGCCATATCTGGAGCAGTCGGCACCTTCGCCAACATCGACCCCAGCGTCGAAGTCCATGTGGCCAAAGCGCTTGGGCTTGAGGTTGAGCCTATTTCAACGCAAGTGATTCCGCGTGACCGTCATGCAGCCTATTTTGCCACATTGGCCGTCATCGCCAGTTCGGTTGAGCGGATCGCCACAGAAATTCGGCACCTCCAGCGCACGGAAGTCCGGGAAGTGGAAGAGTACTTCTCGCCCGGACAAAAAGGCTCATCGGCCATGCCGCACAAACGCAATCCGGTGCTGACAGAAAACCTCACCGGACTGGCCAGAATTGTGCGCGGCTTTGCCATCCCGGCCATGGAAAATGTGGCGTTGTGGCATGAGCGCGATATCTCGCACTCGTCTGTGGAAAGATACATCGGGCCGGATGCAACGATCACTCTCGACTTCGCCCTCGCCCGCCTGACCGGCGTCATCGACAAACTGGTGCTTTACCCTGACGCCATCGACAAAAACCTCAATGGCATGGGCGGCTTAGTCTTCTCTCAGCGGGTGTTACTGGCGCTCACGCAGGCGGGAGTCAGCCGCGAAGACTCGTACCGTTTGGTTCAGCGCAATGCGATGGAAGTGTGGGACGGCAAAGGCGACCTGCTGTCACGCCTGAAAGCAGACAGCAACGTCACGGACAAGATATCAGCTGATTCCCTAAGTGAGTTGTTCGCCATGGAGTATCACACCAAACACGTGGATACGATTTTCGCACGCGTGTTTGGCTAGGTGGGCGTTTGGTTAAGCGCCTTCAACAACTTGTTTGTAGGCCTCAGCCATACATTCTGACAGCTTGGCATTCAACTCGGCGGCGTCGATAGATAGGCCTTTGGCGGCAATATCAGCTTTGACTTTGTCGAGCATATCGTCGTCGCCCGGTTTTTCAAAGTTGGAATCGACCACTTCAATCACGTAGGCCGCCTCTTCAGCACCGCTCATTCCAAATTTCGCGGCCAACCAATGACCGAGCAATTTATCGCGACGCGCCTGGACCCGAAATGCCTGGTCTTGGTCCATTTCAAACTTCCGCTCGAAGCCCTTTTCGCGATCTTTAAACGAATCGTTCATAATTTTTCGCACCTTCGTTAAGTTAATGAACGGGGCTCACGCCTCGCTTGGGTTCTGAGAGTGATATAATGACCTAAGCAGGGCGGCGCAATTGCCAAAACAATACCATTCTGCGACATATCCATCATGTGCACAGTCGTTATTCTTCGCCGCCCAGATCATCCCTGGCCTGTTCTTATTGGTGCCAACCGGGATGAACAGATGACGCGCCCCTGGAAACAGCCAGCGCGACACTGGGAAGACCGGCCAGATGTTGTGGCCGGGCTCGATGAACTTGGCGGCGGAACTTGGATGGGACTGAATGACACCGGCGTTGTGGCTTGCATACTGAACCGACGCGGCACGCTCGGGCCTCAAGACGGCAAGCGCAGTCGAGGCGAGATTGTGCTTGATGCACTGGATCATCCCGATGCTGTTCCAGCGGCAGAAGCCCTGACCCAACTGGATAGCCGGGCGTTTCGAGATTTCAACCTGCTGATCGCAGATAATCGAGATGCCTTTTGGCTGAAACTCGATACTTCGGTGTCTGATCATGTCTCTGTTCAGGACATTCCGGTTGGTCTCTCAATGCTCACCGCGGGCGACCTGAACGATATGAATACGCCCCGAATTGCACGTTTTTTTCCACAGTTTGGTGAGGCAGATGTTCCAGAGCCAGAGGGAGAGAACTGGGCGGACTGGCAACATCTGCTGGCCGCAGGGCCTGATGTAGATGCACCGGACGTTGCCATGTGCTTTCGCTCGAACTCAGGCTTTGGCACGTCGTCCAGCAGCCTGGTGGCTTTGCCCTCGATTGAAGCGGCCCATGCCTCGCCCCCCCAACAAGTGAAGTGGCTTTTTGCCCCAGGACCGCCCGATTCGGCTACTTTTGCGCCAGTCGATCTATCTTATTGATCGGAAAACCCTCCGTTTCCGGGCCTGGATATGAATAATTGAGGGGGGCGGCGCGTCCTGCTATATCCCCTTCTCCTCAGGTTCCTTCGCAGCATTGGGTTTGTGAAGGCAAATTCCGGTGACTCTCCCACATGCCCAAGCGCAAACAGATTTACGAAGGCAAGGCCAAGATCCTCTATCAAGGACCAGAGCCCGGCACGCTTGTTCAATATTTCAAGGACGATGCCACCGCCTTCAACAACAAGAAAAAAGGCACGATTACCGGTAAAGGCGTGCTGAACAACCGTATTTCAGAATATCTGATGCTGCGGCTGGAAGACATTGGCATCGCAACCCATTTTGTGCGCCGCCTCAACATGCGGGAACAACTGGTCAAAGAAGTTGAGATCATTCCCATCGAAGTTGTGGTGCGCAATGTCGCAGCTGGTCAGATCTCGGAAAAGTTCGCGATCCCGGAAGGCACCCGCCTGCCGCGCTCCATAGTTGAGTACTATTACAAAAACGACGAGCTGAACGATCCACTCATTTCAGAAGAACACATCACCGGTTTTGGCTGGGCCACCATCCAGGAAATCGACGAGATGCTGAACATGTCTCTGCGGATCAATGATTTTCTTATGGGCTTGTTCTTGGGCATTGGTATCAAACTGGTCGACTTCAAATTGGAATTTGGGCGCTTGTATCATGACGGTGGAGATATTCAGCTGGTCTTGGCCGATGAACTGTCACCGGACAACTGCCGTCTGTGGGACGTTCATACGGATGAAAAGATGGACAAAGACCGTTTCCGCCGCGACATGGGTAAAATCGAGCAAGCCTATCAAGAAGTCGCGCGGCGTCTTGGTATTTTGCCGGAAAGTGGCCCAGGCGACATTCAAGGAACCGACACCCTGCAGTAGCGATCTTATTTACTGAAATAATCACCACTCCAACTGAGAGAACCTGTTAGCTCTATGGCCAAAGCGACTGTGCATGTGACCCTGAAATCCGGGGTTCTCGACCCTCAAGGAAAAGCTATTCAAAACGCGCTAGAGAACCTTGGGTTTTCCGGCATTGAAGGCGTCCGCCAGGGGAAGTTTATTGAACTGGATCTGACAGAAACAAATACGGCAAAAGCCAAAACCGATGTTGAAAGTATGTGCCAGA
>CAYGSZ010000161.1:0-5917 GCA_964352705.1 uncultured Rhodobacterales bacterium | reverse complement strand
AACATGACGCCTCGCTTGAGTTAGTCAATTACAACAAGCGTCTGATCGAACTCGATTGGTTGACCATCCGTTACGAGAATAGATGTAACTGTTCCAGCTTTGTTTGCGTGCACCGGGTTAAATGTTTTCATAGCCTCGATAAGGAGAAGAGTTTGACCTTCTTCAACCTTATCTCCAGTTTTTACGAATGGAGGAGTATCTGGTTCTGCAGACAAGTAAGCGACCCCAACCATTGGCGCTTTAATGGCACCAGGGTGATTGGAAGGGTCTACGGCTGATTGATCACTAGCGGCAGGAATCAAGGCGGTAGAAACCGGGGATGCGATCTGTGCAGCGGGGCCGGTAACCATAAACGAAGACTCTTTGACTTGGCGGGCCACACGAATTCTAAGTCCACCCGTATCGTATTCAATCTCCGTGAGGTTGGTTTCGTCTAGAATTTCGGCCAGTTGTCTTACGAGCTGACTATTAAACTCATCGTCTGAGTTAGAAACTTCTTTGGTTGCTTTTGCCATCAGATTTGTTCGCTCTTTAATAGTTTCGCCATTGCATTCACCGCCAGAACGTAGCCCTGAGATCCAAATCCACAGATTACGCCGCTCGCAGCCTTAGATATGTATGAGTGGTGCCGGAATTCTTCACGTTTGTAAATATTCGACAAATGAACTTCAATTACAGGAATTTGAGCCGCTAGCAGGGCATCCATAATCGCGACTGAGGTGTGGGTGTATCCGGCAGCATTTATAATGAGGCCGTGCCCGTCACTTTGAGCTTCGTGTACCCAGTTTACGAGCACGCCTTCTTCGTTACTTTGGCGGAACTCAATATCTATATCTAAGCTCTTCCCTGCCGTGACAGTCACATCTTCGATGTCAGCAAGGGTAGTATGACCATAGACATCGGGTTCGCGAGTTCCGAGAAGGTTCAGGTTTGGCCCGTTTATGACGAATACCTTGTGACTCACGAAAATAGGCCTTTTTGGCAAAGTAAAAGCTGAGCTTTAAAGCTCATAAATTCACAATAGCTATATCATGTTGTTATGTAGGGTGGAACGATACAAGGCTAATTTATATTTGATCACGCATGTTGAAATAGCCGATGCTGGGATCCATTATTAGTTTAATCGAAACTAGTTGACTGGGCGTTACAAGGATGACAATGCAGATTACCCTAAATGGTGAATATACCGATCTTGCTGATGCCATAACTATTAGGGTTTTGTTGGCAGATTTAGGAATTGACCCAAAAAAAGTGGCGGTTGAGAGAAATCTGGAGATCGTCCCAAAGTCACAATTTGAAAGTACGGTCGTTCAGAATGGCGACAGGCTTGAGGTTGTTCACTTTATTGGTGGTGGTGATGGCACACCGCGCTCCGATATCCTTGCGGTTGCTGGAAAGACTTTTCGATCTAGACTTTTGGTTGGAACAGGAAAGTACAAAGACTTCGAGCAGACAGCAGAGGCAATTGCTGCTTCAGGAGCAGAGATCGTGACTGTGGCAGTGCGCCGCGTAAACATTTCAGATCCGTCTCAACCGATGCTCATCGATTTTGTAGACCCTGCGAAATACACTTTCTTACCCAATACGGCAGGCTGCTACACCGCATCAGACGCAGTCAGAACATTACGGCTGGCCAGAGAGGCTGGAGGCTGGGATTTGGTCAAGCTTGAAGTTCTTGGCGACGATAAAACACTTTATCCGAATGTAATTGAGACATTGGAAGCGGCCAAGCAACTTATCAATGATGACTTTAAGGTCATGGTGTACACAAATGATGATCCGATAATGGCGAAGAAATTAGAAGACATTGGATGTTGCGCTATTATGCCCTTAGCCGCGCCCATAGGTTCAGGATTGGGAGTGCAAAACCCCGTGCAGATACGCCTTATCATTGAGCAGTCTTCTGTGCCTGTCTTAGTTGATGCCGGTGTTGGTACGGCGTCGGACGCTGTGATTGCGATGGAATTAGGGTGCGATGGTGTGTTGATGAACACGGCAATCGCGCAGGCGAAAGACCCGATAACTATGGCTAAATCGATGAAGTTAGCCGTAGAGGCGGGCAGGCTTGCTTATCTTGCTGGTCGTATGCCCAAAAAACTTTATGCCGATCCGTCATCACCTTTAGCGGGATTGATTTAGCAGTAATAATATCTCCTGCCTGTTAGGGAAATCCAGCTCCTGCGTTAGGCTCTGTTATTTTGTTAATAAGGTCACGTTGTTCAACCGATGGCTTAAACTTGGCTGCGGAAACGTTGCCTTTAACCTGAGTTGGTTTTGTTGCGCCAGCAATAACACTTGATACATTAGCATTTTCTAATAACCAGCCAAATGCCAGTTCAAGCAGGCTGTGGCCGTATTCGTCACATATTTTTTGTAGTTGTTGAACTTTTTCAAAGCGAGACTCTGACCAGAAAGCTTCTGCCATTGGTCCTCTGTCTTTCCAGGCGTGCCACCTTGTGCCTTTTTGTGGTGTTTTACCGAGCTTGTACTTTCCAGTTAGCAAACCGCTTTCCAGTGGGAAAAAAGGTAGAATTCCTGTGCCATATTTTTCAGCTGCAGGCATAAGGTCATTTTCGATATCTCTGCTGAGCACGCTGTAACGGTTTTGTGCCGATACAAACTCTTCTAATCCTTCCGATTTGGCGATGAGATTTGCTTCTACTAATTGCCACCCAGAGAAGTTTGAGCATCCGACATAGCGAACTTTACCTTGGCGGACCAAATCTGTTAGAGCTCGCATAGTTTCTTCTATTGGCGTGCTGAGGTCGGGCGTATGAATCTGATACAAGTCTATATAATCAGTATTTAAGCGTTTCAGACTGGCCTCTGCGGCTAGCATTATGTGTCGACGTGACGCTCCCGTCTCAAGAGGTGTGGCGCCCATCGGGTTCCCAAATTTTGTGGCAATGATTGCGTTCGGGCGTTCTTTTCCAAGTGCTTTACCGAGGAATACTTCTGATTTACCTCGACCACCGTAAATGTCGGCGGTATCGAATAATGTAATGCCGTTATTCAATGCAGCTTTCACGACAGTTGTCGTTTGCTGTTGATCTATGAACATTCCAAAGTTGTTGCAACCGAGCCCAACGGCAGAAACTTTGAGCCCAGATCTACCGAGATTGCGATATTCCATGAAGTGTTGTCCTCAATTAATCGATGTCTAAAACCTGAGCCGCAATACATCTTGGATTGCCTTTTATTACAGGGCAATTATTGCCTATCTGATGCGCTTTATGTGTGCCGAGTACCAATGCTGTCGTAGAGTGAACCTATATAACCCATTGAATTAATTATATAAATGAAATGGCATCATTATTGCTTCTATAGGGAAGAAGATTTGTGTCTGGTCCCTTCGTGGGCCAGCGCTTTGAGGAGCAAGAAAGATGAGTATCCAAGGTACGTTTAGTACTGCGACATTGGCGTTAACCGCGCAGGCGCAGCATTTATCGAATATCGCGACGAACATCGCGAATGTTCAAACAAATGGATACAAAGAGCAGACCACAAATTTCAAGACATTAGTGAACCACGTATCTGGTGGAGAGCACCGCAGTTTCTTTGCCGTAAATACGGTTGATACGCGTCAAGTCGATAGACAAGGCCTGATTTTAACCACCCAACGCCAACTGGATTTGGCAATTGATGGCAAAGGTTTGTTTGTAACCAATGTTGAGCCAGACGGAACGGGTGATTGGCAGTTTACCCGAGATGGTGGCTTCATTGGTCGCTCTGTCCAGTTTGACACTGATAGTGATGGTGATGGCCAAAATGATCAGGGTTCAGTTCTGAATACAATAGGTGGTAACACCGTATTTGGCTGGCCAGCAAATCAAGATGGCACATTCGATGAAGTGAATAATGTAAATGCGCTGCAGCCTGTTACTATAAACTCAAATCAAGTCTTCGCCGCCCGTCCGACAACTCAGATTAGTTTACAGGCCAACGTATCCGCAGAAGACACAGGCAGGCAGTCTGTAGGTTTACCTTTCGTTGATGCTGCTGGAGATAGCAGAACTTTAACGTTAGGTTTTAATGCTTCTACAACAAATGATTACACACTAGATGTATCCAGCATCACAATTGGGAATCAGCCTGTTTCTGTTACTGTTCAGCCTGCTACAGCTAGTTTTACGGGATTCGGCACGCTTGCTGCGCCAACCGACGGGGTCTTCACTGTAACCATCAATGATGCGACTGGTCCTCAGGTCATCACAATTGATTTATCAAAAACCACGCAGTTTCAAGCGAATGGGAATCTGGAAGTTATCAATCTTGAGCAGGATGGGCTTCAGGAGGGATTACTGCGATCCACGTTTTTTGATAATAATGGCGTGCTGTACGGAAGCTTTACAAACACCGGTTTGGTGCCACTCTTTAAACTTCCAATGGCGACTTTTCCGTCTCCCAATAATCTCGAAGCAATAAATGGCAATTTCTTTAAGGCGGACCCAAGGGCAGGGCAGCTAGAGCTTCAAGCTTTGGGATCTATTAGTGGTTTGGCCAAAGTTGTGGTCGGTGCCCTTGAGCAATCTAACGTCGATCTTGCTGACCAGTTTACGAAGATGATTGTCACGCAGCGCGCCTATTCTAGCTCGGCTACGGTTCTTAGAACTGCGGATGAAATGTCACAGCAAGCTAGGGATCTTAAACGCTAGGTGGTTGCTAGACCGCCCGCCTCATTAAGAGCTTTTCTTTATAGACTTCATTGACTGAAACACCGGCGGTCGATGCAATCTCATTCGGTGTCATACGTGTTTCTCTCAATAGCACCCGTATGAAGTCAGGGCGCGAACGCCATGATCCTGAACTGGTTCGTCGAGAGGCTGCAGGTTTCTTTGTGGTTTTCTGTTCTTCTTCAAGCTGCAGCCCTCTTTTGATGGCATCTGCTAGAGCTTGGTCATATTTTTTCTTTTCAGCAGCGAGTTTTTCGCTCTCGGAACGATAGGTTTCTCGTGGCGCTGTAAAGGTCTCTCCAAATTCTGCAGAGTCTTCTTTCTTCTTTCTTCTTTTGCTTATTGGCTTTTCATCGTGGCGATTTCGTCCACGTTCACTCATCCCTGCAGCTTCATGCAAACTCATGCCGCGCGATTTTGCTAACCGGGTTGCAGCTGCCAGTGCGGCTTCTTTTTCGCCCTCGTAAGACGTTGAATTGGCGACTTCTAAGAGTTTGCGAAATTTGTCGCGTTCGCGTTCGGTAAAAGTTTCAGGTCCAGTCATAATATCTATCCGATAATCAACCAGGAGACTTTGCTTGCTCAACCAACTGGTTGAACTGTTCTGCAGAAACTGCACCGGGTATCAAGGCTGAGCCCACAATAAACGCTGGTGTGCCGCTTATCTCAAGTTGCTGCGCAATAGCCCGGTTTTTGTCGATAATCTCATCCAGGCTTGGGTCTTTCATGTCTTTCTGAAGTTGACTTACATCCAACCCTACGCCTCTCGCTAACGTCATAATTGTGGTTTCACTCAGGCTACCGCGATGGCTCATCATGGCTTGGTGGAATGGTCCGTAAAGATCCTGTTCGCGTGATGCAAGCGCCGCTTTAGAGGCTATAACTGAATTTGGGCCGAGGATTGGAAACTCAATCAAAACAAGGCGGATATCTTTGTTATCTTGCATGCTGTCGAGCACTGTTTCAAACATGGACTTGCAGTATCCACAGTTATAATCGAAAAACTCAACGACAGTTACACTGCCGTTAGGATTACCGATGACCGTGTTTTCTGGTGGATTAATGAGTTCAGATTGTAATTGCGCAAGATTTTGCTGCTGTCGTTCTAGCTTTGCCGATTCTTGATTTGTTTGCAAAAGCGTTATGGCTTCAGCAATTATTTCTGGATTTTCAAGGATGTATTCACGCACCAATTCTTTAATGCGATCTTCTTGAGGTTGGTTGAAAGAACTGACTTGCGCGTC
>CAYGSZ010000160.1:0-5985 GCA_964352705.1 uncultured Rhodobacterales bacterium | reverse complement strand
GCGACGCCCCCTCATTAAAACCGCTCATGCGGAAGTAAAGGGCTCCTTCATCGTGGACGGCCCCGCCGGACCGTTTGAAGTGGTCGCGCGGGCAGATCGAATAGACGAACTGGTTGATGGCACAGTGGCGATCATCGACTACAAAACCGGGTCTGTACCCTCAGCCAAAGAGGTGGCCGCAGGCTACGCGCCCCAACTTCCTTTGGAAGCCGTGATTGCAGCGACGGGGGGGTTTAACCGCATTCCAGAATGCGCCACATCAGAGCTTTCCTACTGGCGGCTGACAGGCCGAGAGACGGGCGGAGAAGTCCGATCTGCGGGTGACGATGCAGAAGCGTTACGCGCCGCAGCTTTAGAGGGACTGCAAAATCTCATTGCCGCTTTCGATGACAAAAACACGCCCTATGCCGCGCGTCCACATCCGGCCATGGCACCGCGTTACGGCGACACCCAGCATCTTGCGCGGGTCAAAGAATGGGCTGCGGCCGAAGGGAGCGAGGGATGAACGACCTTTCCCCCGTTGCCATTGCCACGCGCCAGCAGGGCCGCGCCGCCGATCCAAAATCTTCGGTGTGGGTGTCGGCTTCCGCTGGGACCGGTAAAACCAAAGTCCTCACCGACAGGGTGCTCGCGCTGATGCTCTCTGGCACTCTGCCACAGCGTATTTTATGCCTGACCTTTACCAAGGCTGCCGCAGCGGAGATGTCCAACCGCATTGCCGAAACCTTGAGCGCCTGGGTGATTGCGCCCGAGGACAAACTGCGCCCCGATGTTGAACGCTTGCTCGCCCGAGCAGCGCAAGAAAAAGAAATCATACTTGCACGGCAGCTGTTTGCGCGGGTGCTTGAAACCCCCGGCGGGATGAAAATTCAAACCATTCACGCCTTTTGTCAGTCGGTATTGCGAAGATTTCCTCTAGAAGCGGGCCTGGCCCCACACTTTGATCTATTGACCGATCAAGACGCGACAGACCTGTTAGAGGCGGCACAGGAGACTGTGATTGTGCGGGCGCACCGAAGGAGCGATAAACGGCTCGCAGGGGCCTTGTCGGTGATTGTTCGATGCGTCCACGAGCAGATGTTTCCTGATCTGATGCGGGCCGTCTCCTTTGCCCGCGCAAAGATTTCGCAGGTTATTGCGGCCCATGGGGATGTCGGAGCGGCACGTGCAGCGCTGCGAACGAAGCTGGATTTATCCCAAGACGACACGCCGGAGTCGATCCGCCGGACCGCCTGTGAAGATGCTAACTTTGAGGTCGATACCTTACGGGCAGCAGTCTCAGCGCTGTCTGAGGGTACGAAAACCGACCAAGCGCGGGCTGCAACTCTGGCAGACTGGCTCTCTAAAAATGCAGAGGATCGCGTTGAAGGACTTACTGAGTATGGCCTCGGGTTTCTGACCGCAGCCGGAACAATACGGGCAAAACTGGCGACCAAGAAAGTTGAGGAGGCCAACTCAGATCTTGTGGAAGCCTTATACGACGAAGCCGAGCGGCTGCTTCAGGTATTCGATAAACTTCGGGCCGCCGAAGTCGCCGAAGCCACAGACGCTTTGCTGACGCTTGGCGAAGCTTTTCTGGCAGAGTATCAAAAACGCAAAGCCGCATTTGCCCGGCTGGATTACGACGATCTTATTCAAAACACGCGTGCGTTGCTGGAACGCCCCGGCGTGGCCGCCTGGGTGTTGTTCAAACTTGACGGCGGGCTTGATCATCTGCTGATTGATGAAGCGCAAGACACGAGCCCGGATCAGTGGGCCGTGGTGCAATCTCTGACAACAGAGTTTTTTGCCGGAGAAGGTCGTCATGAGACATCCTCAGACACCGTGCGGACGGTTTTTGCGGTGGGGGATCGCAAGCAATCCATCTACAGCTTTCAAGGCGCGGACCCGGATGGCTTTGACCGCATGCGCATCTTTTTTACAGACCGGACAAAGGCAGCAAACCTAGAGTGGGCTGATGTTGATCTGGGCGTGTCCTTCCGCTCGACCACAGCCGTGCTGCGTGCGGTCGATGCCGTGTTTGCGCAAGACCCAGCCCGCGATGGCGTGACCTTGCCTGAAAACACCCTCACCCATTTGGCCGCGCGCGAAGGCCACGCGGGACTGGTTGAGCTTTGGCCGCCTGTTGATCCGGATGTGGCCGATGATCCCGCTCCGTGGAAGCCCCCGGTGGAACGGCTCAAGGGCGAGTCGGCTCAAACCCGGCTGGCCCGCATTATGGCCAAACGCATTGCCACCATGATCAACGACAAAGAAGAGTTACCCTCACAAGGGCGACCCATTCATGCCGGTGACATTCTGGTGCTGGTGCGCCGCCGCACGGGGTTTGTTGAGGATTTGGTTCGGGCCTTAAAGGACTTGTCCATCCCCGTCGCCGGGGTTGATCGCATGATCCTGATTGAACAGATGGCGGTGATGGACTTGGTCGCGTTAGGGCGGTTCTTATTACTCCCGCAAGATGACCTGACCCTGGCCAGCGTGTTGAAAAGCCCTCTGATTGGCCTGGATGAAGATCAACTGTTCGATCTCGCTCATAATCGAGATGATCTCTCTCTCTGGGAAGCGTTGAGCACGCATGCTGGGGCAGACTCAGCCTTTGGTGTAGCGCATCGCACCCTGACAGCGATTTTGGCGCAGACTGATTTTCTGGGGCCGTTTGCGTTGTTTGCTCATGTGTTGACCGCCCATGACGGACGCAGAAAATTGCTCAGTCGCCTGGGGATGGATGCGGACGATCCTATTGATGAGTTTCTGGCCCAGGCTTTGGAGTACGAACGGCGTCATACGCCAAGTCTTGAAGGATTCTTGCACTGGCTTGAACATGGTCGGCTGGAAGTGAAGCGTGATCTGGAACAAGCCAACCGGGATGCTGTGCGCATCATGACCGTGCATGGGGCCAAAGGGTTGCAGGCTCCCATCGTCTTTATGCCCGATACCTTACAAAGCCCAACACAAGGCGACCCGCTGCTGTGGACGACCGACGCTGCAGGCAAACCACTGATGTTGTGGGCGCCCAGTGCAGCCTCGCGTGACAGTCTGACCAGCGCCGCCAAAGCCGAGGCAGATGCCAGTCGGGACCGTGAATACCGTCGCCTGTTGTATGTGGCGATGACCCGGGCCGAGGACCGGCTGTATATCTGTGGCTGGAACACGAGCCGCAGCGCCCCCAGCGCCTGTTGGTACGCGCTGATTGAGAGTGCGCTAAAGCCCATCGCCGATGAGGTTTTTGACCCGGTTCTTGCACAGGCCGGGCTAGGATCAGATATTAGGTCTGGTGCTGGCGACGTCACGGTGTTGCGGTTATCGAACCCTCAGACGGCAAAACCTAAAAACCAAGGTGCACCTGCTGACACGAGCCCTGAAATTCGCGAGATTCCAGAATTTGCCGATGAGCACGCCCGCCGGGAACCAGCCCCTCCGCAACCCCTGGCCCCGTCCAGACCCATCTATGACGAACCAACGGTGACGCCACCACTGTCACAGAGCACGACACAACGCTTTCAGCGGGGGTTGTTGATTCACCGTCTGCTGCAAAGCTTGCCAGACATTCCAACTGGAAACCGCCGTGCAGCAAGCGATACGTTTTTGTCTCGCGCGGTGTGGTCGTTAGAGCCGGAAACTGTGAAGGCCATCACAGACGAAACCCTGGCGGTGTTAGACCATCCAGATTTCGCGGCGGTATTTGGTCCTGGTTCTAAAGCCGAAGTCCCTGTAACTGGTTTGATAAATGGCCATGTTTTGTCAGGGCAAGTGGATCGGCTGGTGGTGTCTGAGAAAGACGTCATTATTGTGGATTACAAAACCAATCGCCCGCCGCCGCAAACAACCGAGGGTGTTGACCCGGCCTATCGTTTTCAAATGGCCGCCTACCGGGCCGCTCTATCTGAGATTTATCCGAACAAAACCATTCGCTGCGTGTTGTTGTGGACCGACGGCCCGTTCATCACGGAACTCCCCAAAGAGATGCTAGACGCCGCCTGGATTGCCAAAGACAACAATGACCAGACTTGATTTTCTGCCCGTAAGGACCACGATCCTGTCATGACGAATTCACTTGCAGAGTCCCCCGCTGCCGCAAACGACACCTTTCTGAAAGGTTTTTGGTATGTGGCCTGCGCCAGTCGCGACCTCAAAACCGCTAAGACCCTTCATCGTCTTCTGCTCGGGCAACCGGTTCTCATTGGCCGGGATAAAGCCGGTGGGGCCTTCGCCCTTCAAGACACCTGCCCCCACCGGGGCACCTTGTTGTCCAGAGGGGCATTCGATGGCACCGAGGTGGAATGCCCTTATCATGGCTGGCGATTTAGCACAGACGGACACTGCACCGCCATTCCCTCACAGCGAGATGGCCAGCGCCCACAAGCGGGTGATGTGCGAACGCAGAGTTACCCGGTGGCGGAGCGAGACGGCATCGTCTGGATTTACATGGGTACCAAAGGATCATCGGCAAATCTGTCGGACATTCCAACTGTTCCGGATATTGGGCATCGTTTTCAATTACACCTGTGCAAAACTTTTGAATGCAACAGCGACCTCGCGATCACCGGCCTCATGGACCCGGCGCATGGCGCGTTCGTTCACGCGTCATCATTATGGCGTGGACATCGCGATGTGCGGGACAAAGAAAAAGCGTTTTCACCCACTCCGTTAGGCTGGCGCATGGACCGTCACACGGCGTCTGGCAATGCCCGCGCGTACCGGCTGTTTTTGGGCGGCGCACCGGAAACCGAAATCACCTACACCCTGCCAGGTGTGCGGATTGAGCATGCGGCCACCAGCAAGGTGACCTATTGCGGGCTTACGGCCTGCACGCCTGTGGACGCTGACAGAACAGACGTACACCACTTCATGTATTGGGACGTGCCCGGCGGCGGAGCTCTCCGGGGCCTGGTGCGCTGGGCCGCTAACCGGTTTTTGGGGCAAGACGCCGCTGCCGTGAAGGATATGCGCGATGGCCAGGCGTTTGACCCAAAGACCATGCTGGTGGAAGACGCAGACGGGCAAATTCGCTGGTATTATCGTCTAAAACGAGAATGGCAGCTGGCGCAGGCCGAAAACCGGCCTTTTGAGAACCCAATCCAGCCGACAACGCTGCGCTGGCGCAGCTAAACTGCCGATTCCGAAAGTTATCAACAGGCCTCACAGAGTGGCCTTTAGGGGCGCTTACAGGGCTGTGTGATCTGGACTGCTTGACCGACGCTGGCGTCGTTCCTAGATTGAGACATCAAAGAGCCGCCAAGGCTTGAGACTTTAACCAAAAGGACGCGTTTTCATGAAACATGTATCTGATGATTCCTTCGAGTCCGACGTGCTCAAAGCCGACGGACCCGTGCTGGTCGATTTCTGGGCCGAGTGGTGTGGCCCGTGCAAACAGATCGGTCCCATTCTTGACGAAATGGACAAAGAGATGGGTGAGAAAGTCACCATCGCCAAGGTGAACATCGACGACAATCCCGACACGCCCACCAAGTATGGCGTGCGTGGCATTCCCACTTTGATTCTCTTCAAAAATGGCGAAGTGGCCGCAACCAAAGTCGGTGCCCTGCCAAAGAGCAAACTGGTGGAGTGGGTTGAGTCTTCCATCTGATCGAGGACGAAGACTGCATCAAAATTCCAAGCCCTGCCGCGTGACGCGTGGCGGGGCTTTTGATTCCAGAGGACAAGCAGGCTAAAACAGAACTCTAGACTGCAGATTGGGGATTTTATGAGCGACGGGTACGTCACAGATACAGCTTACGTGGCTGAGTATTACCCAGACCATGCGCCAGCGCACATGAACCTGACCTGTGCCTTTAACGGATTCAGGCCACGACCTTTGGATGAGCCTTTTACCTGGTGCGACTATGGTTGTGGCAACGGGGTCACGGCAAACGTGCTGGCCGCCTGTCATCCACACGCTCAGTTTTACGGCGTGGATTTCTTAAACGCGCACATCAGGACAGCAGAAACACTGTCACTGCGCGGCGGCCTGCAAAACACATCTTT
>CAYGSZ010000159.1:0-6000 GCA_964352705.1 uncultured Rhodobacterales bacterium | reverse complement strand
TATACAACCACTGCATCAGAAGATGCCCCACAACCATCTGCAAATCTTCAGAAATCTGCATGTCATCGATGGCCACATGAATCGGGTGCTTTGCAAGGTTCAGCGCTTTGCCACCCGAGTACCCCAGAATTGCGAAGCTCTCTAAATCTGCCTCATTGCAGTATTCTAATGCTTTAACGACATTGGGTGAATTTCCACTGCCAGACAAGGCAATGGCAACGTCACCGGGCTGAGCCAGAACAGCTAACTGATAAGAGAAAATATTCTCGTATCCCTCATCATTCGCGAGACACGTTGTCACAGATCCGTTTGCTGGAAGTGCTGTGACCCGCAGGCCAGATCCAAATGTTTTTGAAATTCCATAAATCCAGTCATTGGCTAAGTGCATAGCATTGCCTGCAGACCCGCCGTTGCCGAATAGGAAAACCTGCCGCCCCTCTTTCCAAGCAGCCAATAAAGACTGTGCCAGTAATTCTATCGTTTGAATTGGGAGTTCTTTAGTCGCCGCAGAAAGCCGGTCAAAGTAGCTGTTTGTAAAGGTCTCAAAATCGCTACTTGCGGTGCGAGCCTGGTCGTCCATTTTAAATCCTCAACTTAGAAATTTATTTGTATGTTTCAGGAATAGCATGTCCTGCGCCAAGCGGCACCAAAAGATAATGGTTAGAATGTTTCAGGGCGTTATCAACCATGCCAATACTAAGGCAAAACCAGCCTAAAAATATGTGAAATTTAAGTAAGGCCTAGGCTTTGATCTCCCAAATTTTAACAATCTGCCATGCTTCTAAGTTTTCGAAAGCCTGAGTGACTCCCTTGGGCCAGTGCCAAGTTCTCACGCTAAAACCCACTCGCTAAATCAACAAGAGCGCCTTCAAAATCACCTGACTACTTCTTGAGAGGTGCTGGCCTAACTCTTCGGCAAATTGACGAATCTCACAGGTTGGTACGACGCGTACTCTAATGTATTCATCACTAAGGCGCTTGAAAAAGTAATTCTCTATCTCGCTTTGTCCCGCGTCTAATTCTATCCCAATGACCAAGTCTAATGCGCCAGTCTGCTGATTCTTTATCCCTCCTTTGAGGTTTTGAGCGATGATTCTGCTCTCGGGAATACCAAGCTCTTCGAGCATCTCAGTTTGAATCAGAACAGTCGGGGAGAGGTGCGCACCGTCAACAACGCAAGAATCATCGAAAGTTCCAGAAGGGGCAAGTTCCCACAGCTCTCTGTCTAAAGTCACTTTTGTGGACCGTTGGGCAAAGATGACGCCAGCCTCACAGGTTAACACGCCGCTGCAGGCGAGGGGGTGCACCCATGGTGAATTGGATGTTCCTGCATCGTTAATTTGAGCATGAAAATACTTAAATTCTGTTGGCCTGACCGTAATGGTTTTTTGATCGAAATCCTGAACCGAGAAGAGTCGACCGTTAAACAGGGCGTTATGGCTGTTCTGTGCGGCAGATTGCCAAATCTGCTCAGCCTTGGCCTGCTCGGCAATAGGTATATCCAAGTTTTCCTGAAAAATGTTGATGAGAAGGTCAGAGGCAAATGAATGCCAAGTGATGGGCATGTTTAGCATTGTTAAGGTCTTGACGAAGACTGGGAAGCGACCATTGTCCAATCGAGGGCTTGGCCGCGTTTTAAGTCTCGGGAGGCGTTTTCACCCAGAACTGTGTTGATGTACTTCGGTGCCAAGCCATGTCCTGGGCGAATAGATTTTACGTTTTCACGCGTGAAAACAGTCCCAGCAGGAATATCTGAGACAACGTATAGCGATCTTCTAAAAGCGAGACTGGCCATCTCTGAAGCCGTCGGGCCTTCTCTTACTTCTCCGCGGGCGTGCCAGGCTGAGTGGCAGTCAGATACAAGGGCTGCTAGTTGATGCTGCGTAAGCGAGAACTCTGAATCTGGTGTTGGGGGCGTAACGCTATCGATAACATGTTTCTCAATGACGCAGGCCCCTAGGGCACATGCCGCGATTGAGGATACGTTGCCGAGTGTGTGATCTGAGTAGCCTACGGGAACGTTGAACCGCTGACTTAGGGCAGGAATAGTGATCAGATTTGCTTCTGCTGTGTTTGCTGGGTAGGCACTATTGCATTGCAGAAGAATAATGTCGTTGGCACCGGTCGAATATGCGACATCAAGGGCTTCTGAGATCTCGTCACTGGTGCATAACCCTACCGAAATGATGAGGGGCTTGCCCGTTTTTGAACAGCTGGCAATAAGGTCGTGATCAACAGCTTCGAAGGACGCAATTTTATAAGCTGCTGCCCCTAAGTCTTCCAACATATCGATGGCTGCAGTATCAAATGGACTTGCGAAGGCAATCAGGCCGTGCTGTTTGCAAGCTGTAAAAAGCTCTGTAAACCATTCATAAGGCGTTGCGGCTTCAGCATAGAGTTCGAAGATATTACGGCCATGCCAAGGGCCCTGTGCAGTGATCCTGAAGTCTTTAGAGCTTGAATCCAGGGTTAATGACTCTGGTGTATACGCCTGAAATTTCACCGCATCAGCGCCTGCTTCAGCGGCTGCGGTGATGATTCTTAGGGCTCGCTCCAGGTCACCCCCATGATTGGCAGATAACTCAGCAACAATGAATGGCGGGTGGGTAACGCCGACCGTGCGATCAGCGATCTTGACGGTTTTGGTGGAGAGTGTGTTCATAGGCGCAGATGTCAAAACAGATCCTGCAGTTTTCTAAGGGTTGATTTCGGCATAATACCGCACCAATGCCAGATCGTCTTCAGTATCGATATCGACTGATCGCCGCTGCGGCATGATGTGACCCCGCAAGCCTGGGCCATAGAGCGTTTTATGCTTTAAGAACGCTGGCACATTAACGGCGTAGGTCGAGCCGTTGCCAAACACGTACTGTGGCACATCTTGGGAGTTTTTTGACACAGCGTCCGTCCATATGGCGTGAAGTACGCCTTGATCATCAACAGACAACGCTTGGTGTATGGGTCTGTCAGATGCGCTAACGGCCATGGCAAAGTCACAGGTTCCCGGAACGACTAGGTTTATAACAGCTTTAATATCTCCTGCGTGGCGCAAGGGTGCGGTTGCATAAAGACATGCAAGAATATCCCAGTCCTGAGCTGTGCGGCTCTCATGTTCAAGCACGTCTAACAGAACTGGTGCCGTTGGTACGGAGTCTTCCGCTAAATCTGCTGCACGAAGATAGGGCGTTGCGCCAAACTTCTCGGCAATATCCAGTATTTCCTGATCATCCGAAGACACCACCACCTTCTTAAAGCAACGTGACTCAAATGCCGCCTCAATTGAGTGGGCAATCAACGGTTTTCCACCCAAGTTTATGAGATTTTTACGGGGGAGTCGCTTGCTACCGCCTCTTGCCGGTATCACGGCGATGGCACGATAGTCTAATGATGCCATGGAGATATAATCCGTATCATCGCTTTATTGTTTTCGTTGCCACAGTAGGCGTGTTTTAGAATATGCTGAAGTCTATAGTGCGATACGGACGATCAAAAGAGATGTCGTTCATTTCTATTAATTCGTCTCTTTCATAATATGTGGGGCCATCCGGAATGCGAGTGTCGTTTGCACCAAGTGGACCATCCCTGGAGGCCCTCCAATCTGAGTTGAATGGCCGCAGTGTATTGGTCACAGGGGGAACAGGCTCGTTCGGTCATGCGTTTGTAAATGCGCTGCTAAAGGTTTCGACGCCACGGCGCTTGATCGTCTTCTCAAGGGATGAATTTAAGCAATCAGAGATGCAGAGGTCGATTGACCCTAAGCACAGCAAGAAACTCAGATTTTTCATCGGTGACGTGCGTGACCAGCAACGCTTAGAACTTGCTTTTCGTGATGTTGATGTTGTGATCCATGCCGCAGCCATGAAGCAGGTTGCCACGGCTGAATACAACCCGTTCGAGTGCATCCACACCAATGTGATTGGTGCAGAAAACATCGTGCGAGCCTCTCTCAATACGGGGGTGAAGAAGGTGCTGGCTCTGTCCACCGATAAGGCTGTGAATCCTATAAACTTATATGGAGCCAGTAAACTGGCTGCAGATAAGATATTTACAGCGGCCAACCATTTGAGCGCAAAAACCGGTACCCGTTTTTCAGTTGTGCGATACGGTAATGTTGCAGGGTCTCGTGGCAGCGTCGTTCCCGTTTTTCAACGTCTTGCCGAGGAAAAGGCAGCTAAAGTTCCAATCACTGATCCAAGGATGACGCGGTTCTGGGTGACGTTGGATCAAGTGTGCGACTTCGTCATGGCTTCACTTGTTCGCATGCAAGGTGGAGAGGTTTTTGTCCCCAAGATCCCCAGCATAAAAATTTCAGACCTGGCGACGGCATTGGCACCTGGACTAGAGCACGACATTACGGGAATTCGGCCTGGTGAAAAGCTCCACGAAGTACTGATTTCAGAAGATGAGAGCTATCTGACCCTGGACTGCGGTGACCATTATTTAATCGCTCCAGCATTTGACAACATATTTGGCGGCAAAAGACAGACCCCGATAGCGGGTAAACACGTTGTAGAGCGTTTTTCATACACGAGCGATGAGAATGCAGACTGGCTGGACGTCGCGTCTTTAGAATCATTGAACTCAAAAGCACATTAGGTCCCGAAGTGCCAAAGAGACGCGATCCTCCGCTGCCATATGGCCATCAAAGCATTGATGAGCAGGATATCTCTGCGGTTGAACGCGTCCTTCGCAGCAATTGGATCACACAAGGGCCCATTATAGAGGCCTTCGAGGCTGCGGTCTCTGAGTTCACACGGGCCAGATATGCCGTTGCGGTGTCATCAGGCACAGCTGCCTTGCATAGTACATGTATGGCGTTAGGGCTTGGCGCAGGGGATGAAGCCATCGTTCCTACCCTGACGTTTGGCGCTACAGCAGCTGCGGTGCGTTTGTCCGGTGCTGAAGTCCGCTTTGCTGATATTGAACCGGAAACCTTAGGGCTGAGTGCTGAGACAGTTGCCCCTGTAGCGACGCCCAAGTCTAAAGCGTTGATTGCAGTTGATTTTGCCGGACAGCCCTGCGATTGGCGGGAACTAAGTGATTATTCTAAGGATCAGGATTTGATCACAGTGGCAGATGCGGCCCACTCCCTGGGAGCTGTTTACCGTGATCAGGCGGTGGGCACACTTGCTGATGCGACCTGCTTTTCGTTTCACCCGGTCAAAGCAATAACCAGTGGCGAGGGGGGAATGACTGTTGTTCAATCGCCTGATCTTTATGACCGACTCCGCAAGGTACGGCATCATGGAGTGGAACGTGATGCGAGCAGTTTTATGGCGTCAGACGATGAGCGTTTAGGACCCTGGTATTATGAAATACAAGACCTGGGCTTTAACTATCGCCTCTCAGATATACATGCGGCCCTTGGTCTCAGTCAGCTTGGTAAGATAGATATTTTTTTGGCCCGACGACGGGTACTGGCTGATCGCTATACCGCCGCGTTTTCTGAATCGGAACTGCTGCAAACGCCCCATACTTTTGCTGATCGGCGCAGTGCTTGGCATCTTTACATTATACGGCTGAGGCTGGAGGCCCTATCCTGGAGCCGCCGCCGCGTTTTTGAGGCGCTTCGGACATTGGGTATTGGCGTCCAGGTCCATTACATGCCCCTTCATCTCCAGCCCTATTATAGTAAGCGGTACGGCCATAAACGCGGCGATTTTCCTGTAGCGGAGGCCTATTACGAGGCTGCGATCACCTTGCCGCTTTACCCAGCAATGACCGATCAGGATGCTGATGATGTGGTGGAAATCGTGATGGAGACCCTCCAGCGCGCTAAAAGATAACCGGCACAAGCCAGTGTTATTATCGTCGTTATTATCGTCACGAAAAAGCCCGCCATGTTTCCACGGCGGGCTTCTTACGAATTTATAAAGGCTAGAAGATCTAGCGCTTCCGAGCGGCCGGGCGACGTTTGGCTGCTGCTTTGCTCTTAGGAGCTGCTTTTTTCTTAGCGGCTGCCTTCTTTTTAGGAGCTGCTTTTTTCTTAGCGGCTGCTTT
>CAYGSZ010000158.1:0-6045 GCA_964352705.1 uncultured Rhodobacterales bacterium | reverse complement strand
CTACCGGATGGTAAGACGAGCTTTGATGAGTGTTCTGTAAAAGTGGTTGCGGGAGCTTACAACCGTCTTTATTTGCCGTTCATAGCAATAAACATTCCTATTCTTCTGAGACAACCAACCCACGTGCGTTCATGATCGGTCGGCTCTAATCAGGTGAGTGCCGCTAGTATTAAAGACCGATACTCGCCCGCATGTAAAACGCTATATCTCTGCCGTCCCAGGCGTTTCAGAACATTCTATAAATTATACGAAAAGTGGAAGTGTGGATCCGATCAACCAAACCGTATTGAGCACAACGGCTAAAACAAAAACGTCTTTTTCTGGTGACCGAACGCTAACGAATGTTTTCAATATCGACATCTCAAACCCCTCCAAGATCCATTTGTTCTGCGGAATTTGATCTATTTCGATTATCTCAATAGATGACTGTTCCGCTCATAACAGGGTTATGGAAGGGCTAGAGATGAAAATTCAGGACGAGCCCAAATTAATTAATATGATTTCTAAGATGTTTGGCTGCAGTCCAGGCGATGCCGGATAGCTTGTCGCCAGCGCATCTAACGTTTTCTGGAAATACGAAACACGCAGCCATACACTTCATTAACGCTTAGAACCGTAGCTGAGAGTTAAGGCCGTATGACTCTCGTCCCTAAAAACCGCAATTTTTGTAGTTGTTAGCTTTGCAGGTCCGCGCCATTTCTTGTGCCTTTGCAATGTCATTTGGAGTCATAAGCTTGCTGATCTCATCAATTTTTACAGCATCAATTTGCGAACCTCTAGAAATAGCCAAACTGTAAAGCATATAAGAAACCACATTGTTCTGTGTGACGCCTCTTCCGCTAGCGTAAGCATAACCAAGAGCGCTCAGAGCAGGCATGTAACCTTGCTCTGCAGCAAGGCGATTCAACCTAACGGCTTCCGCTTCATCTTTTTGCACACCTTTTCCGAACCTATACATATGGGCGAGTCCGCTCTGACCACCGGCATACCCCTGTTCTGTGGCAAGACGCTTCAATCGCAGAGCTTCCGCATAATCCTGAGCAACACCCCTTCCTTGATCATACATGAAACCGAGCTCGGACTGAGCTGAGGGATTACCCTGCTCAGCGGCAAGACGATACCATCGCACGGCTTCTACATCGTCCTGCACAATACCTTTACCGAACCGATACCCGGTAGCGAGGCGTAGTTGAGCAGTAGCATCGCCCTGTTCTGCAGCAAGCCTGTACCACTTCACAGCTTCCGCGACGTCCTTTGGAACCCCGCGCCCTTCCGCATACATCACAGCGAGATTGATTTGCGCAGTCGCATTACCTTGTTCGGCAGCCAGACGGTACAACCGAACCGCTTCCGCTTCATCTTTCGGAACGCCATCCCCTTTTGAATATTTGATACCGAGATTATTCAAAGCAACAGGGCTCATATTCGCTTCGTTTTGACTGGTGCTTCTAGTGCTGCTACTTGCCGTCGCCTTGTTTTGAGACGCCTTATTCAAATCCTCAATCAATGCGTTGGACGTCGTACCGGTCACCGGCAAGCCGACGCTGGTTTGAAAGGCACGGATAGCCGTCGCGGTGCGCGGCCCCATAACACCATCTGGTGTGCCGACATCATATCCGAGGGTTTTGAGACTCTGTTGAACCTGCAAGACGACATCGCGATTTGACTCTAACGAACCGCTCTTGCCCTCCACCCGTTCAATTGGTGGAGGCGCCGCATTATTATCAGCGGTTATGCCCTTAAACACACCCATTAGCACCCCGATCAAAACTGGAGCCCATACAGGCGAGCTCAGGGCAACCAAAACAAATATGAGTCGACGTTTAAATATCTGCTTCTCGGTTTTCTTCTCGTCGCCCTTTTTAGCGGACTTTTTGGCTTCGGAGGCTGGGAAGTTTTCACCGAGCGGATACGCCGGGAGTGACCAAGGCCATATCGTTTGCGACGCGCGCAATTTGTTGAAAAAAACGCGGCACACAAATACGACAAGAAGACCAAATAAATAAACAAATGCAAAAGTTCCGAAAAAGCCGTCACCAAATATTTTGTCTAAGTCGTCGAAGAAATAGTAGTAGATGACGTCAGCGACGAATAAGGGATTCCCCCCAATGAGCCACGCGCTTCCGGCCGTAATTTTACGATCGGTCGGGACAAGGAGTGACCAAGCGATGCCGAATACTGCAACGCCAATGGCACCCTCCAAAAACCCAATGGTCTCCTCCGGTGCGGCCGCGCCTATTAGAAAGTTGGTCGACACTAAAGCGACCATTCCAATGACCAGCCCTTCAACAGCACCGATCATCAACCAGCTTTTCATTGCTGGTAGTGCCTCTTTAAATAATTCAAGTTCTTCCTCTGGTGAGACAGGAAAGTCTGAGGCAGAAGGAGACTCTTCTCTGGTGTTTTGTGCTCGACCTTGACGGTCGGTGTCATCGGCATCTTCGTCGCCAGGGCTCCACGGGCCATCTTTATGCCCTTCTTGCTGTGCGCTGATGGCTCCTCGGTCAGTCAGAACGCCACGCACCCTAGTTTCATCCCAGCCGATGGATTGACCAGCCTCAAAGAGGTTTGCAATCTCCTGACTGGACAACTGGCCCTGATGCGCGTCGACCAGGCGGTCTACATATTTCAGGAAATTACTGATCGGTTTGATTTTGGCGGACAGACGCTCTGTCGTTTCATCGATCAGGCGCGACAGTCCTGCGGCGTCTAAGTCGGCCACAGCGGCCATGGCTTTTAATGCTCCCGTTTTGTCGGCCGGCACTTCGCCGTGTTCCAGCAGCAGCGCCTCGATGCGCTCGATCAGGGGCGTGAGTTCAGAGCGGGTTTGTGCGCCAGGGCCGGAGACAAAAGTACCCGTGAACTCTGTTGCCTCGTCAAGCGCGGCATCGGTGTCGGTCGCGCCCAGGGCGGCCTTTAAGGCTTTGGCGAAAGCAGCCCCATCCGCCGGGCGTTCTGATGGGTTCTGGCTAAGTGCAGAGACGATAAGATCACTTAAGGGCTTACCTGCCTCTGGAACCATATCAATGGGATCAACATAGCGACCAACGGGGAGTTGGCCCGTCAACATGCGGTAAGCGAGCACTCCGAGGGAATAGATGTCTGAGCGGGCATCAACGTGCTTGGCACTCTCGCGTTGTTCCGGGCTCATGTAATCCCGGCTGCCCATGCCAATGCCGGTCTGAGAGTGTTCTGCCTCAGGGAGCTTGGCGATACCAAAGTCCACCAGTTGCAGTTCATTCGCTTCGGTAAACAGGATGTTGGCTGGCTTGATATCCCGATGCACCAAACCCCGCTGATGAACCGCACCCAGAGCCGAGGCCACCTGGGTGATCACATCAATCACCCGCATCAGCGGCAACCGCCTGGGCCGGAGTTCAGGGGCCAGGTCAGCAATAGCTGCTGGGTTCATGGCGTCCTTACCCATCTCATCCACCAGGGACTTGGGCAGAAACGACATCACATAATAAGGCGCGCCATCCTCTAAACGGGAGAACTCGCGAATACTGACGATGTTGGGGTGATTGCCCAGGTCATGAAGGATACGGGCTTCATCAAGGAAGCGTTCTTCTAAGATCTTCCCCGCATCACCACTGGCAGACGTGGCCGCACCAGCCACATTGGCATCGCGGGGCCGGAACACCTTAACCGCAACATCACGGCCAAGATCAGGATCACGGCATTGATACACCGCCCCAAAGCCACCAGCCCCAAGCTCGCGGATAACACTATATTTGCCGATAAAATCTGACACAGGGAACTCTTACATTGGCCTATTTAGGTCATCAGGCAATACGGACTTAACAATCTTGAGAGACAGCGCTTTTTTAATAGCAGCCGCATCCAATTCAACAACAACTTGAGGTGTCACATTCATCCGACGCAATTCCGTGAAAGCCGCACCTGCCATCTCCGCAACGAACATATCTTGAATCGTTGATACGTCGTCCGCTTGATCTCTGTTCAACGTCACGATGGCACGCACTTGCCCCTGTTCCGTTGCACGGTCAATCAGATATCTTTGATTGTCCGTCATATTTGCGGATCTCCAGAGGGAGCACGAGGACAGGATGAGAGAAAGAACAACACAGGCAACGCCCACCGAAAAAATGCGCCGGTTAGAATTCATGACTGGTTCCTGCTCACTTGTCGTCGGGTTGACCACATCTCTCGACGATGACGCCTCCGACATTCTCAGTCCAGGTCTCACCGTCACAAGGGACAGGCGCTTGAATTGGCCGTCCCGGACCAGAGTCAATGGGTTGATAGCCGTCACTTGACGAACTGGCACATCCCGCCAGAGCAGCAAAACTCAGGACCGCAATTAAGCTTCTGTTGAGTTTGTTGATCATTTTCCTTCTCCTTAATCACATCGTTCAACACGAATACCACCAACGTTTTCCATTCTGCACCCACCCGGCTCCGGTTGTGGCTCAGGCTCAGGCTCAGGCTCTGGAACAGGCTGAGGTTCGGGCTCTGGAGTAGGCTGAGGTTCCGGTTGAGGCTCAGGCTCTGGAGCAGGCTGAGGTCTACTATCATCGGCCAACTGCGTTATCGCATCTCCCAAGTTCAAGCGCGGGAATGCCAATCCATTTCGGCCATCCGTCACCCGTCGACCAGTGTTCTTAAGAACATCTTCAATATCGTCTACTGACGCAGACGGACTTACCTGCTTAAGCACAGCCCAAGCACCAGCAACATGCGGTGTCGCCATTGACGTGCCGCTATAGGAGTCATACCCACCACCAGGCACTGACGAGATAATATCTCCGCCAGGCGCCATAATATCCAACAACGAATATGAATTGGAAAAGTCAGATGGTTGATCACGCTTATCAACAGAACCAACACTTATCGCACTAGAAATACACGCAGGGTGCGCAATCCTATTGGTCATGTATTCATTACCACTGGCAATTATGGTCGCCACCCCAGCAGCGCGAAGAAGTCCGATGATTTCCGTTCTTGGATCTATCGCATCACAATAGATGAAAGATTGTCCGCCGCCCAAACTCATGTTGACCGCAACGATATTGTAACGGTCTGCGTTTACGTAAACCCACTCAAGGGCTCTAATTATATCCGAACTCCGAGACCCAATATCAATGCCCCTTGCTGATTGATAAGGGGAAAAAACTTGGAGCGCCGCTATGTTCGCTTCTGGAGCAACGCCTGTAAACGTCGGCCCTTTGCCGGCGACAATACCAGCAACATGCGTGCCATGTGTGCAGTTGTACGCACACGGCATGCCAGCTTCGACGCCTTCCATCTCACCTCGGCCATTCGGGCACGTCGTTCCCAAGCCGTCATCTGACGTATAACACGCGCCTGCGATAACACGCCCCTTAAGGAAGGGGTGATTGGCGTCTACACCTGTATCAATAACAGCAACCGTTTGCTCTTTCCCAGAGGCCTCAGGGGTAGACAATGGAGCATGACCAATCATTGGGATACTATCGCGCAGCGAGATAAAACTCTGCTTATCTGGATAGACGGCCTCAACCCGTTCACTATCCAAGGCCGCTTGAAGCTCCGCGCTCGAGACTTTTGCCGCCACGGCTGGAATGGTTTGGAACCTGACAATGTCATTGAGGTTGCGCCACCCCATATCATTGATTCCTCGGCTTTGTATTTCCGTTATGAAGTCACCGAGATTGGTCCATTCTCCTGCTTGATATTTGGGACGCTCAGGGCTCTTAAACTTGACGATAACCCTTGAGCCATCATCACCTTGTGACTCGCTTAGAAGGGCATCGCGCACAGACTCATCTGTTAAAGCATTCCCCATGGGCCGCATGTCTTGCGCTAAAACAACTGAAGAAAAAAACAGTCCAGCTGCGGCAGCAAACAAAGCAGTCGATTTCATCTCAGTCCTCCGTCGTCTTCCCTACTCGTCCTTAACCCTATGGACAGAAGAGAAACGGTTTTACGGCACAGTTTTGCAAAACACTTTTGTATGCGAATACAAACCCCCGGTCTGAGGTTAGACCGGGGGGGTTGATGTTTGTGTCAGATGTTAGCGGAGTTGGTCCTACCACTCGCTCG
>CAYGSZ010000157.1:0-6065 GCA_964352705.1 uncultured Rhodobacterales bacterium | reverse complement strand
CCCACCTTTTGGGGCGGGCCGGGTACATCGCGGGCGTTCCGTTATGGAAAAACACCGGCATGGATGATCTAAAAGGAAAGTATGACTCAAAGACAAAAGAACTGGCGGGCAACCAGTCGAAGCTGCCGCCAGATCCCCCCATGAACGCGTAGTCGATCATTGTGGGGGTCAGCGTTTTGATGCTTGCTCAAAGCAAAGACGGCAAGAGCAGCGAAATCCATAATCCCAATAGAGCTGGCGGAACGGCACAGGTTCCCCAGAGCTAGGGTTCGGCACCTCCCCTAATATCCCCCCGAACCCAAAACAAAAGGCCAGTTCACCTCTCCCGTGAGCTGGTCTTTTCGTTACCGGCGCAAACAGCGCTTAACTCCGATCTGGCTCGACCTTCCCCGCAGGCCACATACGCAACAGAACGTTGTCCTTACGCACAAAGTGGTGCCACAGCGCGGCCAGAATATGTAGGCCGAGAATCACCCCACCGCCGTAAAGTGCATAGCGGTGTATGTTGGCAAAGAAGACATATCCAAACGCATGGTCCAACGGCAGTTGCGGCAAAATGGGCGGCAGGATATCCCAGCCGAAAAACCACAGCTCGGTCTCACCAAACTGCGGAGAATCTCCCAACACGGAATTCGCGGCCCAGCCTGACAGCGGCATGATGAACAGCAACGCATACAAAAATCCATGGGTCAGGCCTGCCAACACCTTTTGATACGCTGCTAATGAGACGGGTAAATCAGGTGCGGGGGTTCTGAATCTCCAACTCAGGCGATAGCTCACCAATGCAAGAATCAAAACCCCGTTGGTGATGTGAATTTGGGCCATCAGGTTGTGCAGACCAAGCATGGTTTCATCTTTGAACGACGCGCCGTAGGTGGTGGACATCACAAACCCCACCGGCACCTCGACCAAAATCATGACCGCAATCAGCCAGTGCAGCCATTTGGCGCGACTGCCCCAGGCTGTATCCGTATTCGCTGGCATAAAGCCCCCTCCTCAGCGTTATCCCTGTTATGTTTCCGCTATCCGCGGAACATAGCAAGGGGCGCAGCGCAAAATCGTGCATGGGCTCGTTCCAAGGAGGTGTCAAAATAGGGGTCCATGGGCTCGTTCCAACGATCATACGTGCATGGGCTCGAATGACAGGAACCAGTCGTGCATGGGCTCGAACCGAGGTGAGAGCGCCAAAAAACAATTCTCGAACCGAGGTGAGAGCTTTTAGAACCCGGATTATCAGTGGAAAAACCGCCGCAAAGATGATGTGATTATGCCCCAGCCGGTTCTGGGCAAAGATCACGTTTAGGCTTTAAGACCAGAATTAAGGACTTTATTTGATGCACTTCCCGTCTGCTGCGTCCTGGGCAGCATTATTTGGCCTTAGCCTCATTGGCTGCGCCCATGCTTTAGACACCTCAGTGCGCGACCGATTGCTCGCTCTTCCCCTCTCGCCTGATTTAGGGGGCGAAACCACGCGCCCTGTCGCAACCGCCGAGGCCTTCACTTTTATCACCGCCAACGCCCCTGCCAGCGCCAAACCCGGCTTCACCTTCGGCAATCAGTTGTTCAACACCCTCTGGACACCGCACCCCGGCCCGCAGCCCGACACCGATGGCCTCGGCCCGCTGTTCAATCGAGAGGCCTGCTCCGACTGTCACATCAACAACGGGCGCGGCGCTCCGCCGGAAGTCGTGGGCGCGCCCATGGACTCAATGCTCGTCCGCTTGAGTGTTCCGGGGCACGCCGCAAATGGCGCTCCACTGCACGTTCCCAACTACGGCGACCAACTGCAAGACCGCGCCCTAGACGGCGTTCCTGCTGAAGGCCGCGCCATCATAGACTGGCAAGAAATCCCAGGAACGTTCGGCGATGACACACCCTATACGCTGCGCAAACCGACCCTCCACTTTGAAGACCTTGCCTACGGACCCATGCCCGAGAATGTCCTGACCTCACCGCGTGTCGCCAATGCCGTGATCGGACTTGGCCTTCTCGAAATGGTTTCTGACGATTTAATGTATGCCTTGGCTGATCCCGATGATGCAGATGGCGATGGCATTTCCGGTCGCGTAAACGTGGTTTGGGATACCCGTGATCAAAAAATGGCGACTGGCAGATTCGGCTGGAAAGCCAATGTTTCCAATCTGACCAATCAGAATTCCGGCGCTGCTGTCGGTGACATGGGCATCACCACGCCTGTACACCCTGTAGAGAACTGTGAACCCACACAAACCGCCTGTCGCGCCGCTGTCGTCAATAACAGCCCCGAAATGTCCCCGGACTTTCTCAACCAGATCAACGTTTATATGCGTCGCCTTGCGGTGCCAAAGCAGCGCGGCGCAACCCTGCCAGAAGTCGTCAGAGGTCAGGGCTTATTCATGGAGGCTGGCTGTCAGTCCTGCCATATGCCGACCTTGGAAACCGGCGTTGACCCGCGCACTCAAGACCTCGCCGAGCAAGTCATTCATCCGTTCACAGACCTGCTGCTGCACGATCTTGGTGAAGGCTTATCAGACGGGCGGCCCGACTTTCTGGCCAGCGGGTCGGAGTGGCGCACGGCCCCGTTGTGGGGCATCGGCCTGACCGAGAAAGTATCTGGGCACAGTTACTTTTTGCATGACGGGAGGGCGCGTGGACTGGCTGAGGCCATCCTCTGGCATGGTGGCGAAGCGGAGGCCTCAAAAGAGGCTTTTAGAACGATGCCTGCGGTAGATCGCGCCGACCTCATTGCATTCTTGCAATCCCTCTAAGCCTGTTTCTTTTATTCCGAGGCGGTTTCACTTACCAGGCGCGTCGCCTTCAGCTTTTCTTCCGTCAGGTCATACTGCGTCAGACACAGCGCCCCGATGAAGCCCATGAGCGCCGGAATCCCCGCAGCACAGATGTACACTGCGATAATTGCACTCTGGGGCTGCGCGGCAAAACCGTCGCTCGACGCAACATATCCCGTCGCCGCCAGCAATATCCCGGTGATGGCCGGACCAGCCGCATAAGAGAACTTTTCGATGGTGGTATAAAATCCAGCGTAAACACCTTCACGCCTTATGCCAGTGCGGCGAACGTCATATTCCATAGTATCAGGTAGCATGGCCTGCCCCATCAACAGGGTCGCGCCGCCTAAAAACCCTAAAAACAAGCCTCTGATGATGGTGACAGCATAGGGCTCGGCAGGCGTTGCCAGAAGCCATGTCAGGTTGACAACAGCCGTCGCAACCAATGCAAAAATGAAGATGTTTCGTTTGCCGTGAGACTTACCGTAGCGCAGCCAGAAGGGCTGGGAAATCATCATCGCAATGTAGAACGCAATCCAGTAATAGCCAAAGCTGGTCAGACTGGCCCCCAGAACGAGGGGAAAGAAAAAGGCTTTGGCCGGTGCACTCAGCGCGCTACCGAGAAGTCCACACAGCTTAGAGATCATAAGCCACATGAACGGTCGGTTCTCGATCGCAAGCCTGATCTGATCTTTTATCGTGTAACGAGAGGTCGTGGCCTTGTTCTTAAACGGCGCATCTTTGGTGAAATAGAAGCATAAGAGAGACGAGACAAGCACTGCTCCCCCCATAATCCAGGCCATCGCTTCAAAGCCCGCACGGCCACCCCCGAAACCATCAATCAGCATCGGACCCGCTGCCAGACCGACGAAACCCGCAGCCGCAATGCCATACACACGGAAGCTCATCAGGTATGAGCGTTCATGATAGCCTTCGGTCATCTCAGCAGGCATAGCCAGGTAGGGTACGTTAAAAACGGTGTACGCCGTCGCGTAGAGCAACAGAATGACGGTCATATAGAGCAACGCATTCTCTAGTGGCACGAAATCCGGTACGTTGAACATCAAGACCATGCTGGCGGCCAGCATAAATGCACCGACGAGCAGGTAGGGCCGCCGCCGCCCCATACGCGTGTTGGTCTTGTCAGAGATCACGCCCATTAAAGGGTCCGTAAACCCATCGTAAATTTTGGACACACCAATAAGGAGCCCGGCAAAACCGGCGGAAATCGCAAGTTGATTCACCATGAAGCTCAGCGCAAAGGTATTCACCAACCCGAACATCACGGCCATGCCGAGACTACCAACACCCCACCCCAAGCAAACATGAAGAGGCAGGGTGTGCTCAGGCTGTTCCACGGCAACGCTCATGGTCGCAGCAGTTTCTGGCGTAGCATCAGTCATGCGCTGCCCCTCTTAAGCTGGTCTTAAAATAGGATCGTGATTAGCGTTGGCCACGCTCGACCAAGGACTCAACGGTGAATTCCACTTCCCACGGCGCACCAGCAACACGACGGACAAAGCGCTCGCGTTCTTCATCAAGCTCTTTGGCGAACTCACCTTCAGGGGCGTAGTCGTTAATATCAGTCCGTGCAACAACGCCTTTGTCTTCGAGTAATTTCTCTAAGACTGTCACGCGATCCCGCAATATCCACAGCTCAGACATGAGTTCCGTGTTAATGCGCATCATCGCATCCATCTCGTCTGAACCGGTGATCGGATTGGGAGGGGGTTTCGTCATCAAAGCTACTCCGAAGGTTCAGTGTATTAAGCTGGTTTTGTGCCGAGGTTGACCCAAGGATAGCCTTGAGACCCCAGACCAAAGGCCTTGGTTTCAACAAAACCGACATCCTTCAGAACATCGACCCACTCCATGGCGCAGGTTTCAGAGAAAAACGGCTCGCCCCGGTTATCCGTATCCCAATCCAAAACGACGGCCTGGAAAGGATGCACGGCTGCGAAGGGTGGCGGATCATTAATAATGATATCCCCGCCCGGCTTCAGAATGCGAAACGCTTCCTTAATAGTATCAACACACACGCTGACCGGCATTTCGTGAAAAACCGCGTACAAAACAACGGCATCCACACTTTCATCCGGCTCGCGCGTATCGCGGGAATCGCGCTGCTTAAAGGTAACAGGAAGGCCCATAGCCCGCGCACCATTGTGCCCGCCTTTGAGCATCGCGGGAGAGAGGTCACTGCCGATCAATTCAGCTTCTGGATAGTTCTTGTGACACGCCGCAAGCGTTGCCACACCACCACACCCCATTTCATAGATACGGTCATAGTGGTCTTTTGGCAGACACTTGGTGACGTCAACGCGGTGGTTCATAATGTTGTCACCGACTTCAACAGCCGCGTAACCGCCTTTGCTGAACACATAGGGGCCAATGCCAGACATAAACATAGGGCCTGCGAGATCATAGCCATCCCAGCCGCCTGGCTCCAGGTGCCACTCAACACCATCGTAATACTCCGGAATTTCAATGCTATCGTCTAGCTCTAAAGAGCCGCCGCAATCTTTAAACTCAACGTTTACCAGCTTCTCGGCCTGCTCACGCTTTTCTTCAACAGCCGGAATGGCCCGCACAAAATTTTCTTCTGCTACATAGCGTTGATAAAAACGCTCGTGCTTGTAGGCAACAGACTTCTCAGCCACAGCTTTCGCTTTGGCGATGCGATCGGGCCAAGGCTCATTTGAGCCCCCACGCTCATGCTCTGCTACAATCGCGGCCCCTTCCGGGTCGGCTTCGAACGCGGCCTTTGCAATACTGCGGACACGGCTTGAAGCGTAAGGTTGTAAGGCTCCGAGAAACTGCAGGCCGGCACGACCGCGTTGTGACAGGTTCATCATGGCTATCGCCTCTCTTCAAAATAAGGTGATGTTCGTCGCTTGTTTAGATAATGGTGTAGGCTCAAACGGGCTGCAAGTCCAAGGTAAGGTGGCACGCCAGAATCGTTCCCTAGGTGATTAGAACAACGGATTGACCTTACAAAACATCTAACTCCGCCATGCACTAACCCTATGATGTTGAGCATATTGCGCATGAGTCTGGCCCACTAGACTATCCTACGCTAGCGTACGATATTTGTTAGATTACGCTAACGTGTCACTTATCCCATACGCAAGGAAGGATACTTTGATGTCCGGCCCAACAGGTTCTCACTGGCTTCTTCGCAATCTGGCACTTAGCACATTTGCGGCCCTTGCCTTCAGCGCGTGCAGTGAAACAGAGAACCCCGGCACAATCGACATAAAGATCATTGAACGGGAGGACTTCACGTATTCGGCTGGC
>CAYGSZ010000156.1:0-6102 GCA_964352705.1 uncultured Rhodobacterales bacterium | reverse complement strand
GGAACACCATATCTGTGAACCCATCATTGCCATGAAGCGGCAGAGTCACGTCACCTGAATTTGTGGTGAGCACGCCATTGGTTATCTTGCCTGAGACCGTATCACCGTATCTGTTCTCTACTACTTGATAGCTGCCGTGGGGCACAATACGCCCAGCTGTATCAAAATGCAGATCCGTTGCAGACAGATAAAATGAGACCTCAACATCGTCATCATTGCGTGGGTCGTCTACATTTTTGACGTCAATGAGAATGATGCCTTTACTCTCATCCTGACGCTCACGGTTTGCGTGATGCTCAAGGTAGCCCTCGGACCGATAGCCATACACGCAGCCCATCAAACGATAAAGTTGGTTATCAACGCCTGTCGTCTTTCCATCCGGTGTTTGAAAGTTGCCATGGGCACAGGTTTTTGGTGTCGCGCTGCCATCCTCATTCCCGTCCAGATTCATACCGAAGGAATACTTGCCCGTGACCGTACGCATCGGAGGATCGATGACCGATTCTGGATGCCAGCACACATCCTCTCCATTCGGACCGCGCAGGTATTGGTTGGGACGTCGCGGCAAATCTAAGACTTGTAGCGTTCCGCCCCCGGTCTCGATGTCTTTGTCTTCAGGAGACAGGTTGTTGAACCAAATTTCGTCATTACCTATTACGATCCCTTCCGGGCACTCCTCCATATATTCAGTATCGTAGATGGCCGTGTACCAAGACTCGACAACAAAACCGAGCCTGTTCATCTCCGCAGCAGACGCCTCATTGGACGGGCCATAAAAACAGCCCGCAGCCAATGCAATTGCAGAAAGTTTAAAAGCACTTTTCGACATTAAACCGACCTTCAGTTTTGTATCCACTATTGCCTCTACTCCTGTGCAGAAGATCATGCCTGTGATCTCGCTGTCATTCTTGATCCGCATATTTTAATCGTATTTGGTTTTCTGGAAACCGGGGGGCGGCACCGTGTCCAGCTTCCCGCGCAATTCACCATGATCGTACTTTTCTGTCTTCAGAAGAACATACGTCCACCCAAGCAACATGTATTGGACATGTGAGTCGGAGACCTTAAGTGTGCCGGTGATCGGGCTCTGCAAACCATTGATTCCGAGATCGATAATTGCAACAGCATTGGTGCCAGGTTGAGCGGGTCCATGAAGTGTTATGCCCGTCGGCGGAGACGTGAGGCCGTCGTACTCAATCTCCCAAGCGATCTCCATGGTGTTGAGATCAAATTGCACCTTGGCAAAGCCAGTGCCATCACTTTTGGTCAATATTGTTTGATGGCGCGCAGAGAGGTCCGCTTCAAATAAGCGTATACCGCCCCAGGCATCCTCTTCTGACTGCGCAGAGAAATTCACTAGCAGAGCCATAAGCATACCGCAGAACAGTATGCTTATATTCTGTAGTGGTCGGGTTTGTTGCCAAACCATGGTCAAATACCTTGCTCTAACTTCAAATTCTGTCGCTGTGTTTGTCGATACTAAACACCGCTACCTTCATTAAATATAACATATCTTTTTGCCGTTACTGCACCGGGCCAGCGTCTTGCATAAATGCTGACGTTCCGGCTTTCTGAGCCTCGGATATGACGTATTGGCGGATGGCATCAGAAATCTCTGGACTGAGAGCATCTTTGAAAGAGACCATTCCAACGCCCGATAAAAGGCCATCCACAACAACGTCATTCCATAACCCGTTGTCCAGATAATCAGAGAACCTGAGATCAGGCTGAATCTTATTTCCACGGGCTTCGCGACCATGGCATGCAAAACAGTACCTATGGAACACTTTGCGCCCCACAGCCACTGCTTCCAAATTGACGGGTTCGACTGGCGGATCACGCAACACCTCTGGCGTATAGGTATATGGCGGCAGCGTTGCCGTCCCACCAAGCTTAAACGCAACAACACGATTGGCATGCGGCAGATCAGACGGACGGTATACGACGCCTTCCATCATTGTTGCAGCGCCTCGGCCAAGGGCAATGGCAATGTATTGATCGTCTCCGATCTGGTAGGAAATAGGTCCAGCTATACCGCTGTTCTGAACATCGCTCGACCAAACCTCTTGACCAGACGCCGCATCGTATGCTGCGAACTGGCCGGTGCGGGTGCCCCTAAAAACCAAACCACCTGCCGTCGCCAAGACACCGCCACCGCTGCCTTCTGCACGCCACGCTTCACTTTGCGTGGCCGGATCCCACGCAAGGAGATAGCTGCCCCGCGGTCGCTCCTCCCCGACTGCCGAGAAATCCATCGGAACACTGAGGTCATAGCCAAGATTCCACAGCCCCGGCGCGTGTTCGAAAGTCGGATCATTTGTCCACAAGAACCGGCTATCAAGTGTCGGAATGTAAACAAGGCCGGTGTCCGGGCTAAAGGCCATCGGATTCCAATTGTGGCCTCCAGACGGCCCTGGCTCAATATAGATGGGTTCAGTACCAACAGTTCGCATGCCAGGGTTTTCAATAGGTCGTCCGGTCTCAAGATCAACATGGCTCGCCCAATTCACACCCGTGAAAGGCTCGGCCGAGATCACTTTGCCTGTGATGCGATCCAATACGTAGAAGAAGCCGTTTTTGGGCGCCTGCATCAAGACCTTACGCTCCACACCTTCGATCTCGATATCGGCGAGAATGATCGGTTGAGTCGCGGTAAAATCCCAATTGTCACCGGGCGTCGTCTGGTAGTGCCAAACATACTCGCCGGTGTCGGGACGCAAAGCGACAATAGACGAGAGATAGAGATTGTCCCCGCCGTCAGGAGATCTCCACGCGGCATTCCACGGCGTGCCGTTGCCCGTGCCGATGTAGACAAGGTCTAATTCGGGATCATAAACGATCGCGTCCCAAACCGTTCCGCCGCCGCCAATTTTCCACCACTCACCCGTCCAGGTTTCGGCAGCCACCCGCATGGCCTCATTTTCAAACCCTTCGGCCGGATCTCCAGGAATCGTATAAAACCGCCAATCCATTTCGCCGGTATCAATATTGTAGGCTGAGACATAGCCACGCACGTCATATTCCGCGCCAGCATTACCGATAATCACACGGTTTTTAACAACGCGCGGCGCCCCCGTGATCGTGTAAGCCTGTTTCGGATCAGTAGTGACCGCTTCCCAGACTTTTGAACCGGTCTTTGCATCAATAGCGATCAACCGACCATCAAGCGCACCTACAAAAACTTTATTGTCCGCAACGGCTGCGCCACGGTTCACTGGTTGGCAGCACGCTTTGATCAGCGTCTCGGGAGGGACTTCTGAATCAAAGTACCAGAGCTCCGCTCCGGTTTTCGCATCCAAGGCATGGACATTACCAATAGCTTCGGTGACGTACATGATGCCGTCGACAACGATGGGGGTCGCTTCGACGACATTGTGATCGTTAAGATCGAAATACCAGTCCAGCGCAAGATCACTGACACTGGCGCTATTTATTTGGTCAAGTGGGCTGAAACGCTGTTCCGAATAGGTTCGTCCATGGGACAACCAGTTTCCCGGTTCGGAGTCAGCGTTTACAAGCCTCTCATTTGCCACGACATTTACGCTAACCGTAGATGCAAACAACACCCAGATTGCGAATTTGACGAACATAGAAAGCGAACCGTCTGAACTCGGCATCATTGACATACGACGGTAAATCATAATTCAAATTCTAACTTCATTGTTCCTGCTTCTTGCTTCTGACCAAAGACCCTCACCCCGCCCACCTTACAAAGGATGTGACGGGGTGAGAAATCTCTAGGAGAGAAGTTTAATACTTAGAAGTCGTAGTTGACCCTCAAACCAAAGGTCGTCTTTTTCGGCAGGGCGATGTTTAGCGCGACTGGGCTAAAGGTCTCATAGTCGAAGGCCTTTTGCGCTTGGTCGGGTGTTTCATCGCCAAGGATATTCTTGCCCCACAGTTCGATGCGCATGTTTTCCATATCAACGCCGATCCGTGCATTGAGCAGGTACTGCGAACCGGTCGAGAGCAAGTTGGCAGTCGTTACATACTTACCGCCAATATACAGGAGGTCTGCGCCAGCATACCAATCCATCGAACTGTTCAATGAACTGGTGTACGTGCCGTTGATGAACCCTTGGGTCCTGGGCGCTTGCGCCAGCCGGTTGCCCACCACGTTCGGGTCAGCGCCGATCGACACAACACCCAGATCATCGCCCCGCTTAATACTCGTATCATTGATCGAGTACGCCGCAGATAAGTTGAACTCCTCGGTCACCTGGAAGGACGTTTCGAGTTCGATACCCTTCAGGCCCGTCTTGCCTTGGTTGGTCAGCACTGTACCGATAAACAACGACGGCTGAAGCAAAGTGATCGATTGTGGAATCTGCTGATTGGTGATCGAGCCGGTGTAAGCGCTCAACGTTACAGTTCCACGTCCGTCCATGAACTTGGACTTAATACCGATGTCAAACGAATCCAACCTTTCCTGTTCAACTTCAAGCCCTGCACCTGTTGCCGCCCGGACGGCATCAGCAACCCCTGGTGCCAACGCACCCGGAGAGAGGTTGGAGTTAAACGCACCAGGGCGGGAACCGCGTGCCCACAGCGCGAAGATCATGGTGTCTTCCGTCGCCTTGTACTTGAGCGAAACACGCGGCGTGAAGACTTTCCAACTCCCCGTCAACGGTGTGCCCGGTCCTGCTGGCGACCAGAAGTTCGGTGTGTCGGTGATTTTGTCGGACTGATAGCGGCCTTCCAATCCGAGTTCCAGGTTATCCATCACGTCATAATAAACACTGCCGAAGCCAGACCACGTCTTGGTTTGACGGCGGGCGCCTGGAAGATTCAAAGGTGCGCCGAGAGAAACATCACCGATGACCGAACCAACCGTGGAGAAATAAAGGTAGTTGCCGCCAACGCTCCAGCGCAGCCGGTCTTCACTGCTTGAGGAAATACGAAGTTCTTGCGAGAAGTCATTGGCATCGCCCTCGAGCAAATAGAGCCAAAAAGAATCTGACCTTACGCCCGGAATAACGCCGAAGAATGGATTTGCGAAATTCTCGTTGGACCATTCCTGCTGAATGTTAGCGTTCTTGTTCTCGTCATACCCAGTGATCGTTTGTAATTCTATATCATTGTCGAAGGTATAAGTGACTTTAAGATTTGCATGGATATTCTCGCTATAGAGGCCAGGCTTGTCATTTAGCCCAGGCAAATTAGCAAGCGGAAGTGTCAAGTCGAGCCAGCGCTGATCAATGAAATACGCGTGACTATCTGCGTCACTCGCTTCGGGAACAATACCGCAGAACCAATCGGGACTACCATCGCCATTAACGTCGCACGTATGGTCCTCTTTAATGAAGCGGATATGAGCCCCGGGGTTATCCCTATATGTAAAAAAGTTGCCGACGGCCCGAATTTCCAACTGCTCAGACGGTGTGAATTTCACGACCCCCCACAAACTCGAAGTCGTCTGGCCACCTAAAGGAGTGCTATCAGCAGAACTTTGATATTGCGCACCCTCGTTGCGGTGCTCTCCACTAATCCGGAATGAGACTTTATCTTCGACAATCGGCCCCTCAACAGACATGCCAAGCCGGGTTGAGTCGTAGTTCGCATACTCCGCAACAAGTTTGCCGCCCCATTCGTCGGCGGGATCGCGGGTTGTCACACTGATGGCGCCAGAGAACGTGTTGCGACCGAACGTCGCCGTTTGCGGACCCTTCAGGACTTCAATACGCTCAATGTCCATCGTCCCTGGCGTATTACCGCTGTAGACCGGGACGCCATCGACAAACATAACAGCTGCACTTGCGGCCTGAGCAAAGTTGTTAATCGAGAGACCGCGGATAACGAATTGGCTGCTGCCCCGATCCTGGCGACCGGTGCCGCCAAAGTCTGTGTAGAACATGCCCGGCGTCATGCGCGAGAGCTCTTCCATACTCTGCAAATTGTACTTATCCAACTGAGCCGCACTCAGCGCTGTGATCGACAACGGCACATCTAGCAACGTTTCATCACGCTTACGCGCGGTCACCACAATTTCTTCTAACGCGAGACTCTGCGCCACCGTCTCGCCTGCAAATGCCATCAGCGCGATCGCGCTTGTGAGTGTAACGAAACCATAATTAGTTTTCATGAGTATCTCTCCCCTATAAG
>CAYGSZ010000155.1:0-6152 GCA_964352705.1 uncultured Rhodobacterales bacterium | reverse complement strand
CTGGTACAAACCGCATTGTGTACAGCCCTTCATCCGTAAAGATGTAGTTCTCACCTCGGCCAGGCCGCCCGCCGACAATTCGCCCTCCTTTAGCGAGCTTGAAGAAGCCAGCCGTATTCGATGCCGTCGCGGTCCACTCTTGATTGTTTTCCTGGTCCGACCAACACACCAACAACGGGTCAAAATTCCCGTCTGATCCCACGCAGCCCAAAGCGGCCAACATGCGTTCAGGAGTTACAAGAACAGACGTTGTTCGGCTTGGGGCATTCGGAATGACAGTCGCGACCGACAATGGCGTCACTTCCACGTTGTCCATTGATAAGTTACCAGCCGAATCAGCGCTAAATTGCAGATCCTTAACTCCACCAGAACCGGAAAAAAATATACGCTTGTAGGAACCAGCCGCTGTAATAACTGTGCCTACAGTGTCACTTCCGAGCATCGGCTGAAGCTCACCGGCAGTATAAGTTGACACATCAAACGCAAGCAGACACCAGGAACCTTGTGGCAGATTAACACCTTGCGAGAGGGTACTCGCACCCGCTCCAGGAACACGTGATGCCTCACCGCCACTGACAGACCAATCCGCTCCTACGATCCATCCACTTCCTGAGTCGAACGTGCCATTCTCAATGAGATCGACCGCCCCAATGTTTGGCGCCCACTCATAAATCGCGCCGCCTCTTGGGTTCGCGATCAGATTTTGTCCCCAGTTTGACATCGACCAACTTCGCAAAAAGTAGTCAACGTCCGATGCAATGCCATAACCACCAACACCGTAAGCCCCGGTGCCGTACCCCGCACCGCCAGTCCCATCAGCTAAACCCGGTCCAAGGTCATATTCATACTGAACCGTCCCACCACCAGTGGCCGACGACGTCGCCAGTGCGCTATGAGAAATGCTGTAGCTATCATCGTCAAAGACTTGCGCAACATTGTACGTGCCTTCAGGTGTCACGCCACCCACGGAAGCCGCATTGGAAAACCGGACAACTTGGTTAGCGGTCAATCCATGTGCCGTATGTTGGACCGTTATGATCGCCACACCGTCTGCCGTCATAAAGGGATCCGTTAAGGTGCCCCGAGAGACAATGGGCGTTATGTCATAGATTTCGCCATCGAAGAAAACATGCAACCGTTGGTGCGTGCCAAACCCGGCATAAACTTGACCCCGGTTATCAAGCCACGAATGAATACCACGACAGAGTCCAGTCAGGCGGTCAGTTGAGGCTATTTCCCAGCCGCCAATTGTTTGTGGCTTCCCACGCACAAATCTGATTTTATCTGCATCAATAAAAAAGCCCTCTGCAGAGAGAGGGCTGTCATCTTTATAGATGCCTGGCTGAAACGAGAGTTTTGTGTAAGGCATTACGCTATCTAGTTTGTTATGAAATATTGTAAAGAGCTATGCAAATATTGATAAAGCTACTCAAGCAAAAACGCTGACCAAAAAGTAAAGTTTTTAGGATCCGAAAGTGGATAGACCAGAAAATATATTACAAACAGTAATGCAGTTCATGCAGGATGGTGACTACTATTCAGCCGTTACTGCTTATGATCTCGTGCTAAAAAAATACCCTGGTTTTGTAGAGCGATATTTTAAAAACCGCCAAAACCTAGAGCTTCATGAAATTATAGCCAGCCACTCTCTTCTGCAACAAGCATATGGATCATTGTCAAAGAATGGTTATGAAATAGACATTAGCCCATACCTTGGAAGCGGTGGAAAAATATATGTAGAGAGTGAATTTTCTGAGCACATAAACGCTTTTAAAATAACTCCCGCCTTTGCAAAAGACAAAGAGCTAGTTTTGCAACATTACTCCGAAACACTTCGGACAATTTACGGAAAGTTAGACAAGGTTAACTGGTCACCAGTCTATCTTGCCTATTGGGTTCTGGATGACTTCTTTAAGATCAAAACATATTTTCCACGTAATTGTCATAAAGTAGTTGATATCGGCTGTGGGCTTGGTTCAATCAACATCTTGATTAATCAACTAAGCCACGTCGACAAGACTTTTACTCTCATCGATGTTGAAGAAAAATTTCTTGATATCTCACAGAGATTTTTAGCTGCCAACAAAATGCCGGCCTCAACCGAAACTCAAGATTATTATGACCTAGTAATCTCTCTACGCTCCTGCTGCTATCTATACAGTTACAAGGAATATGAAAGTCTATTCCTTGAGCAAACCCGCAAGGGCTCTACTATCATCATAGATATCAGCGCAGATTATTTAGCTGAAAGCATTTCTTTTTTTGAATCGTTCTGCGAACATAAAATTCCATTACAATCAGGTGCAGTAAACTATCAACGATTTGCTTTTATAAGATAGCATTCGTTTTATTTTAATTTGACGAGCATAGAGATCGCCAAATTTTAGAAATATGGATTGCTTTATTTTAACTGTTTAATGCAAGTTAACTCGTTGCATAGAATATTATTGCAGTATGCGAGTTACCCCCCTGACCGCTAAATGCAGAAACAGCAGATGCGGAGGCAACAGCACCACCACCACAAGCAATACCTCCAGCAGGAGAACGGCTTATATCTACTGACTGGCTATTTGTTACCATTCCACCGCCAGCACCAAACATACCTCCGCGAGCGCCAATGTTAATCGCTTGTCCACCGTCCATATAAATACCGCCGCCGCCTCCCATGAGGCCTCCTGCTTGTCCGTCACGAATATTCCCCCCACCAGGGAGTCTAGCTCCTCCGCCACCAGCACCAGCACCAGCAACTGTATAATGATGCGGCCCCCCATTTCCTCCTGCACAATGACCTCTAAAGTTAAATAGAAGGCCATCACTACCTCCCTGAGCCGATGCAGCTCCTACACCAGTCAAATTTGAGATCACTCCAAAAGAGTTGGGTGCACCAGGACCACCTAGATAACTATTGTTAGCGCTAGGTCCATATGCCCCAGCTCCGCCAGAGCCCGTAATCGAAGCATCACAATCACCGCTACTGCCACCCTGGCTAGCCCCACCGCTACAGCCTAAATCACCAGTTACGTTGCCGCTATTATTTAATAATGCGGCTCCACCCGAACATCCAGCATAGTCACCTGCAATAGATCCTGATTCACCGCCATTGCCCCATGGACCAGCAGCCCCCCCACCTCCTGTTGCACAACGTTTAGACGTCGTAATCACCCCAGAACAATCTCCACTCACTCCTCCAATTGCATAATCTAAACCCCCAGCATCACTAACCGTCGGCACACCAGCCGCTGTTGCCGCGGCACAGGCCGTTGTATTACTTGTCGCTTTACCACCACCAGCGCCGGGCACCGTAAGCGTTACCGTGCCATCACTAATTGACGACGTAGCGCCATCATTGCCATTTGATGTCCCGGCAGACGTCAATTCCACAGCCGCACCTCCGGCACCCAATATTGCTGTGAGTGAACTCACACCAGCCAGCACCGGCCGCTTAATGTGCGCGTAGCCCGCGCCGGCGCCGCCCGTTGCCTTAGCGCCTGTGCCAATCGCACACCCACCGGAACCCGCCGCTCCAAATAAATACGCTTCCCATGCCACCGCCGCATAAGGAACTGGCACTTGAAATGTTCCCTCCCCCATCAACTGTATCGGGGGCAAGGCGCGTACCATATTAAAAATACTCATTAGTCAATCCATCCATCTGCTGTGCCGGTATAACGAAGTAGAGTCGAACCCTTAGCCGACGATGCGCGGTCCAGTGTCGCCCCGCGATACTTGAGTCCGTTAAAACTAAGCGTCAAAACACCACTGCCAAACTTATCTAGTTTGATATGATCCCCTACAGCTGGCGCGCTGGGCAGCGTCGCCGTAATGTTGCCACCGGTCGTGTCGACCAAATACATTGACTTACTTACAACGCTAAAATCACTGACCTTTACGACGGCATCTTCAGTCAATTGGATTCCGCTCTCGGCCCCAATGGCTATACTGTCCCCATTATCTGTCAGGGTGACCGATCCGCTAGCAGTTAACGCATCGATCAAAAACCGCGCGCCAGCCGTCGCATCGACTTTCACAGTCCCTGTCACACCAGCAACAGTCGCACCGGCAATCGCCGTATCCAACTGTGTTTTGTTAATGGCATCCGTGGCGCTTGTTCCCGCCGTCACGCCTGAAATTTTACCCGACACCCCAAGTGTGCCGGCAACACTCAAAGCCCCGGCAACCGTCATCGCCGACCCCACAGTCGTCGGCGCGCCGTTCAGCACATCTGCGCCGTCGCAATACACCAACGCCGTGCCTCCGTTCGCGACATCCACCCCATTGCCCGCGGCGGTTTTTACCGTCACCTGCGCGCCTGCGTCATTCACAATCAGATACCAGTGCTCAACGCTGGGCAGCGTCACCACGGCAGCGGCAGACAGCGTGCCCGTAAACTTCAGCACCCGGTTCAGGCTTTCGTCGGCAAGTGTATAATTGCTGGACGACAGCACCTTATCGCCGGTCAACGCAATCGCCTCAACACCATCCAGCGCCTGGTCAATCGCATCAATCACTTCGTTAAGTTTATCGTCGCCCCAGGTGTTGGTATTGGTGCCCAGTTCCTGCTTCCGCAGCCGGTTCCTCAGCGTAGGTGTATCAACCATCAGCTCACCACCGCACGGTCGGTACACCGCCGCCACTGCGCCCCGTCGCTAAAGGCCGGCACCGCGCCACCCGTGTCATCGCGCACAAAAATCATGCGATAACGAAAACGCCCGGCATCCGGCAAATCAGATTTTTGATAATCCGGCAAATACGCCGGTTGACTCATGTGCACGCCAATTTCCGTTTCAACACGGCGGGCAAAGTCGTGCGCCCACACGGGCGCGTCAGCAGCGATGGGAATCACACGCAACTCCTAAGTCTTATGAATACAGTAAATAAAGGGAAGCTACGGCGTCGCAGCCGTCACCTGCATGGCGATGGGGCTTCCTGCCCACTGCGCGCGATTGTCGGTGGACTCCACCGCGTCCAGCGCCCGCGCATACAACCCCGCCCACACGCCGGCACGCGCGTCGTCCCCCAAATAAGGCGAGGCCTGCACCAACGCGCCGTACAAATACAAATCCGGATGCGCCTGCAGCACCCAGTTGCTTGTCACCGTGTCCGACAACGCCGATATAGACGTATAGTACGTCACTGAAATCGCGTAGGCCGCGTCCGGTGTTGGCCCAAGTTTTAACGTGCGCCCCAGCACACTATACGCCACAGGCCGGCCCGACCCACACAGCGCATACCGCGCCTCCAAAGCCTGCCGGGGCAAAAAGCTCAACACCGCTTTCGGGTTTGCATCAAGCACCACAGTGCGCAGTTCAACAACATCGTCCGGCAAAGTCACACTGCCGTTGCCCGCCACCGTCATCACCTCAGACGACACCACCATGTCTTGCGTTCGCAAATCCCGGTTCAAACTGGATTCCGTCAGCGCAATAAAATCAGGAATGCGCGCCGCCAAATCGGTTCGGTTCAACCAGTCCGCAATGGCCGATTGCAACTCGGCATAGGTCGTCAGCGCCATAAAGCCACCTTTCTAGAATGTGAAATATGTGTTCATCGCAAGCCCCCGCAGGGCAGGAGCCCAAAAAATGTGACGAGAACGCCGCATAAAGGGTCCGCGCTTAAAGAGTCCGCGCTTCAAGCGCCTGGGGTTAAAGGTTGCCCGGCCAGGTGCGAAACGCCGCATTGTCCGGGTCATTGGCCCAGCGCTTCCAGGCCTCCGGGTCATTCGCCCACCCGTCTCGGATCGCCTGGGCATACACAAAATGCGGCACCACCGCCGCATGGCGCATCTCCTTGCCCGGCGTCTGCGCCGACAACTCTTTCGCCTGCGCCACATAGGGCTCGCAGTCTTCCACCTCATGCACCAAGACTTTGCCATCCAGATGCGTCTCATCAATATACACCTCCGCCCGATTAGCCGAGGTGCTGAGAAGTTTACGTTTGGTCATGCCTTATCCGTATTTGAGTGTTAGTCTGAATTTACGTCCTGGAGTTTGAAGCAACATGAAGTCACTCAACTCACTTGGTATAATGCTCGCCTTAGCAACCTTTGCCTCAGCGATCTTGGCCCTATCGGCCCATGCAGAGACCACAGCTCAACTCGTTCAGCGTATTGAGGATGCCCAATCCAGGGGCGCCGCTTACATGCTGCGTCCGAG
>CAYGSZ010000154.1:0-6164 GCA_964352705.1 uncultured Rhodobacterales bacterium | reverse complement strand
ATCAGTATTTTTATCGACTTTGATCGTCTGAATACGCCGCGCAGTCCTGTGTTTAGCCCCTGGGAAAATGTTGCGCCGTTGCTCATCCTGTTGTTGCTTTCCATGGCCGTGATGCTGCTGATCGACTTGCTGATCGGAACGTTGGCCATGCTGTTGGGTGTTTTGACGTACTTGTTTCTGGTGCGCCCCTGGGTTTCTCAACGGGTCTATCGAAGGGCCATCGATGCGGCCACGGATAATCTTCACAACTGGAATATTTTGTGGAAATTGGGCGGGCTGGTTCTAACATTAAACTACATGTCGAAGACCCGCTGTGTGTCGCCAGACGGTGATTGGCGCGCGTTTGTCACCCGCTATCTTCCGGAGATGGACGTCGAGGGTGTTGAGGCCTACGCCGAGTTTAAAGAACGCCCCTCCGAGGGCTCACTCAAAGATGTTATTCGAGAAGATAACATTGATATGTAAAGGCTACGTTTGGCACGTCATCAGGCTTGAAGAGGGAACGGAACACGCGTGTCCCGATTTAAAAAAAATAGAGTACTGACTCAATCTGAATCAAACCTGTGGTCAAAAACCATGGCTAGGGTATCGCCGGTTAAGCGCCGCCAGGACTTGGTGTCGTTTGAGTATGATCGTTTTGAGTATGATGGCTATGAACACGGGGGCAATCATGCACTCTTCTCAAAAGAACCGGTGAAACAGTCTCTCCTTGCCAGCAGTGCCATGCTGCGCGATGCGCTGATGGGTAAAGCCTTTGACGATGCTCAAAATAAAACCAAACCAACAGAACAGCCAAAAGGCAGCGCCCCGTCCCATTCTGTTCAGGCGCTTGAAATCGGACAAATCGGCGGCACAGATCGCCGCACCGCCGATAAACTGAAAAAAGGCCGGATGGATATCGATGCCCGTCTTGATCTTCATGGCAGTACTTTGGCCCAAGCCCATTCCCGCTTGTATGGATTCATCACATCGGTTCAAGCCTCAGGCGCACGTTGCGTTTTGGTCGTAACCGGAAAAGGCCGCTCTACGTTAGGAGACATCGGTAAACTGAAAGCTGCGGTGCCGCGCTGGCTCAACGAGCCGACCTTCAGGCCTTACGTGTTATCGTTGTCGTACGCCCAGCAAAAAGACGGTGGAGATGGCGCTCTGTATATTTTGCTGCGTAAAAAAGGAAACTCACGGTGACCCCATTTGGCGCGCGTCTGCGCAAGCTGCGCGCAGACAGAAGCATGACACAGAAGACGCTGGCCGACCTGCTCAACGTTTCCCCGGCCTATCTGTCTGCCCTGGAGCATGGCCGTCGTGGACGCCCAGGTCCGGGATTGGTGATGGAAATCTGCGGGCATTTGGATTTGATTTGGGATCAGGCAGAAGACCTTAAGCGTCTGGCAGAACACTCCCATCCAAAAATCACCCTGGATACCGGAGGTCTTTCCCCCCGGGCAACGGAGCTGGCAAACCTGATGCGTCGCCGCCTTCCAGATCTTTCAGACTCTGATCTTGAGCAGTTGATTACCGTGCTGAAAGGCATGGAGGGCAGTCGCTAGAACACAATCGGCACACTCAAGGCTTTAATTTGATCATCGTCAAAGCGGAGTCCGGGTGTTTTTCGGTATCTAAGGGTTCAGTAATAAGAATAGTTCGCAAAAAATAACTGGACGAACTGCGGACTCTGTGGTTAAGACTGAAAATCATTCTCAATAAAATGACCCATTTCACCTAAACTGATCCCTTGAGCCAATAAAATGACCCAAACCCCGGCCCTCACCCTTGATTGTCTTCAAATTGGTCTGCCCGGGCGTATTTCGAAGGTCGGCGCGCCAGCAGGGATCACCAGTGATCCCCATTTGGAAGAGTTGCTCCTCAGTCTGGGCTTTGAAGAGGGAGCGACGATCGAAATGCGCCATCAAGGTGCGTTTGGCGGTCCTCTCGCGGTGTGTGTCGATGGCCGAATGCTGGCCATTCGCCCTGCTGATGCCAGTTATATTCTTGTCGAACCCGCACATTCCCTTTCTTCAAGGTCGGTCCTCACATCAAACTCAGCATCCGTCCCCGAAGGGGCGCTCTGATATATGGCAGATGCTTTGCGCCTTGCTCTTGTCGGCAACCCGAACAGTGGCAAGAGTTCCCTGTTCAACGCCTTAACGGGCAGTCGGCAGAAAGTTGGAAATTATCCAGGCGTGACCGTTGAACGACGCGCCGGATCGCTCACCGCACCGGATGGCCGTTCGATTGAAATTGTTGATCTTCCCGGCACCTATAGTCTGACGCCAAATAGCCCGGACGAAGTTGTTACCCACGATGCGTTGATGGGCACCAGTCAAATTGAACACGCCCCAGAAGCCGTGCTGTGTGTTGTCGATGCCACCAGTCTCAGGCTTCACATCCGCTTTGTGCTTGAACTTAAACGCCTTGGCATCCCGATTGTTATTGCCCTGAATATGATGGATTTGGCGGCGCGTGATGGCATTGAGATTGATCCTGAGCGACTTTCTAAAGAGCTTGGCCTGCCTGTTATTCCCACCGTTGCGGTCCGGCGGTCCGGAGTTAAAGACCTTGTTGAATCTTTAAATGCTGAGGCCTGGGAAAAATTATGGGCAGCCTACCCAACGCCAGTGCGGGCAACTGATGCGGCACCATCGGTGCGTAGTTTGCAAAAAGAAGCCCGGCGGATCGCCTCTATTGCAACTGTCAAAGAGGGTGTGGAAAACGTTTTAACGCGCCGCACGGACGCGGTTGTTCTGCATCCTGTGATCGGCCCGGTGATTTTGTTGAGTGTTTTGTTTGTCATGTTCCAGGCTGTTTTTGCCTGGGCCGAACAACCGATGGAATGGATCGACGCAGCTGTGGTTGGTTTGCAGCAAATTGCGTTGCAATCCTTGCCAGATAATTTGTTCCGAAGTCTGGTTGTTGATGGAATCCTGGCCGGGGTCGGCAGTGTCGTGATCTTCTTGCCGCAAATTCTCATTCTTTTTGCTTTCATTATCATCTTAGAAGCGTCGGGCTACATGGCGCGTGCCGCTTTTTTGATGGACCGCCTGATGACTTTGGCGGGCCTCAACGGTCGCGCTTTTATTCCCTTATTGTCCAGTTTTGCCTGCGCCATTCCCGGCATCATGGCGGCACGCACGATTGATAATCCGCGTGATCGTCTCACCACAATCATGGTCGCCCCGTTGATGACGTGCGCGGCCAGGTTACCGGTTTATACCCTGATCATTGCCGCCTTTATTCCGAACACAACCGTCTTTGGCGGTGTTGGCCTTCAAGGCCTGGTGATGTTTGGATTGTATCTGGCCGGTATTGTCAGTGCGCTCGTTGTGGCTGGGGTTTTGAAAAGAACCCTCACCAAAGGTGCGCCACCCCGGCTTCTTATGGAGTTGCCCAAATACCAAGTGCCCCGCCTCCGGGATATGTTAATTGGTTTAGTTGAACGGGCGCGTTTGTTTTTGCGCCGCGCCGGAACCATCATTCTGTTCAGTATGATTTTGCTGTGGGGTCTGGCGTCCTTTCCGGCACCTCCACCGGACGCAACTGAGCCCGATATTTTCTATAGCGCTGCGGGTAAAATTGGCCGCGCGTTGGAAGTTGTTTTTGCCCCGATCGGATTTAACTGGGAAATCTCGGTGGCTCTGGTGCCCGGCATGGCGGCCCGCGAAGTTGCCGTCGGGGCCTTGGGAACTGTGTACTCGTTAAGCGGTTCTGAAGATGCGGTTGCGTCAAGTCTGGCAACTGTTTTGCAATCAGCCTGGTCACTGCCAACGGCCTTGGCGTTTTTGGCCTGGTATGTCTTTGCGCCCCAGTGCCTGTCTACCCTGGCCGTCGCCCGGCGTGAAACAAACTCCTGGGGCTGGACGATGTTTATGTTTGGCTACCTGTTTACGCTGGCCTACATCGCGGCGGGGGCGACCTATTGGATTTCGCGCGCGTTAATCTAATAGCGCTTTTCCCACTACAAAATAAACTTGCTGAGATCGCCCTTCTTGGCCAAATCACCCACCTGTGTTTTCACCAGATCAGCGGTGATGCTAATGGTCTCACCGCCTCGGTCTGTTGCTGTAAAGCTGATGTCTTCCAGAAGCTTTTCAAGCACCGTATGCAAGCGCCGGGCACCAATATTTTCGACGTTCTGATTGATCTCTGCCGCCAGTTCCGCAATCGCATCAATGGCGTCGTCTTCAAATTCAAGAGTCACGTCTTCTGTGCCCATCAGCGCTTTGTATTGTTTGATCAGGCTGGCTTCGGTCTCGGTCAGAATGCGTACAAAGTCGTTTTTGGTTAGAGCTTTCAACTCCACCCTAATCGGCAACCGGCCTTGCAGTTCCGGCAGCAGGTCTGAGGGTTTGGCCACATGAAACGCTCCGGATGATATAAACAGAATATGATCTGTTTTGACGGTACCGTGTTTGGTCGCGACCGTTGTGCCTTCAATCAGTGGCAACAGGTCTCGCTGCACGCCTTCGCGCGACACATCTCCACCCCGCGCTTCACTGTGTGCGGTAATCTTGTCGATCTCATCCAGGAATACGATGCCGTCGTTCTCGACACTTTCTATGGCGTCGCGAATAACCGTCTCTTCATCCAGCAATTTATCGCTTTCTTCGCGGATCAGAACATCATGAGAGTCTTTAACGGTCATACTCTTTTTCTTGGTACGGCCACCCATCATGCCGCCCAGCATGTCGGTGATGTTGAGCATTCCCATCTGCGCGCCAGGCATGCCGGGAATCTCCATGGTTGGCATCCCGGTTGACCCCGTATCTGTCAGTTCGATTTCGATTTCTTTATCGTCTAAATCGCCGTTGCGTAGTTTGGTGCGAAAACTCTCCCGCGTTCCCGCACTGGCGGAGTCTCCCACAAGAGCATCCAGCACGCGTTCTTCTGCTGATATTTCAGCCTTCGCCGTGACATTTTTCCTCAGTTTTTCTCGCGTCATGTGAATGGCGATTTCCAGCATGTCCCGGATAATGCTTTCCACATCGCGGCCGACATACCCAACCTCGGTAAACTTGGTTGCCTCGACTTTTATGAAGGGGGCTTGCGCCAGCTTTGCCAGACGGCGGGCAATCTCGGTTTTACCGACGCCGGTCGGACCGATCATCAAAATATTTTTTGGCAGCACTTCGTCCTTCAGTGCGTCCGGCAATTGCTGCCGCCGCCAGCGGTTTCTCAAGGCAATCGCCACCGCGCGTTTGGCATCATTCTGGCCGATAATAAAACGATCTAATTCGGAAACGATTTCCCGTGGGGTGAATGCGGTCATAATTGGCTAAAGGCTTTCAAGTACAAGGGAGTCGTTGGTGTAGACACAAATATCAGCGGCAATGCCCATAGATTTTCTGGCAATCGCTTCAGCGTCCATATCGTCTAAGTCGATCAGCGCGCGTGCTGCTGATAAGGCATAAGCCCCGCCCGATCCAATGCCGATCAATCCATCTTCCGGTTCTAAAACGTCCCCCGTTCCGGTCAGCACCAAAGAGGTTTCTTTATCCGCCACGGCCATCATCGCTTCCAGGCGGCGCAGATAACGATCTGTGCGCCAGTCTTTTGCAAGTTCAACACAGGCGCGTGTCAGTTGACCTGGATGTTTCTCCAGTTTGGCTTCCAACCGTTCAAACAGGGTAAACGCATCTGCCGTGGCCCCGGCAAAACCGGCAATCACAGAGCCGTCGGATAACCGCCGCACTTTTCGGGCATTAGATTTAATCACCTGCTGTCCAAGGGTGACTTGGCCATCCCCGGCCACAATGACGGAGCCGCCCTTGCGCACAGAGAGTATGGTGGTGCCATGCCAAACGGCGGCGTCGGAAGCCATGAGGAGTCCTTATCAGGGGGAGGGAAAGAGCGAGTGGTAATGCTTAAAAGGATGGGGGTCTGTGATCAAGACTTCAAGGCCCGTCTGAAAATAGCATCTCCGAAAGAGTCAGCATCACCGGTGCATGGTCTGACGGGGGTACCCAATGTCGAACAGCCGTCAAAACCTCAACATCTTTAATGCTGTCCTTTAATCCAGGCGTCACCCAGATATGATCAAGCCGCCGGCCTTTGTTGGTGGTTTCCCAGTCAGCGGCGCGATAGCTCCACCAGGTAAAAACCGGATCGTCTTCGTTGGTCACTTCCCGCTGGGTATCAATCCAATTCAAAGATCGTTTCACCCGCTCAAG
>CAYGSZ010000153.1:0-6213 GCA_964352705.1 uncultured Rhodobacterales bacterium | reverse complement strand
CCGATGAAACTCAGCTTCAGCAGTCTTTTGCATCGGGCAGTCATGAAACTGTCACCCTTTTTCTAAACCGATAGGCTTGAACTTGAGTGAAATTCTACACCATGTATCTTCCGTCCTGTCATGGAATTGCATCTCAAAACAAAGTGAGCGGCCTCTAAGATGTTGAAAAACATAACATTTTTTCTTGTTTTCCTTTTTTCACTCAGTGCCGTCGTCCAGGCCGAATCGGTGATTCATCGCGGCAATCGGGGTGAGCCCGATACGCTCGACCCCCACAAAACGGCCAATGGTTGGGAAGTTAGCATCACCACCGAGTTGTTCATGGGGCTCACCGCTGCCGGGCCGTCCAGCGAGGTGCTGCCCGGCATTGCGAAGTCCTGGACCGTATCTGAAGACGGCATGACCTACACCTGGACGCTGCGTGACGGTCTCACTTGGTCCGATGGCGAAGCCCTCACGGCGGCAGATATCGTCTATTCCTATCGCCGCCTGTTTGATCCCGCCACCGCGTCGTCTTTTGCGTCTTTGCTTTATGCCATCAAGGGCGCGGAAGCCGTTAATACCGGCAAGGCCGACCCCTCGTCCCTTGGGGTCAGAGCGGAAAACGGCCTGACGGTGGTCATGGAACTGGAACACCCCGCACCGTATCTGCCGCAGATTCTCATGCACCGTGGCTTGCCGGTGCCGCGTCATGTTGTTGAAAAAGTTGGTCCTCGCTGGGCCCGTCCGGAAACCTTTGTCGGCAATGGCGCGTTCACCTTGGCCGAATGGGTGCCGCAATCCCATGTGCGGCTGGAAAAGAACGCTCGGTTTTTTGACGCTGACTCCGTTGCGCTTGATGCGCTGTATTTTCATCCCACTGAAAACCTGAATGCCGGACTGACGCAATTCCGCGCTGGCGAGTTGGATGTGTTGCCGTCTCTCCCGTCTGATCGTTTGGAGTGGGCCAAAGAAAATCTGCCCGAGTCCTTGCGGGTCAGCCCGTCGCTTGGTGTGGAATATCTGGTGTTCAATTTAGATCAACCGCCGTTTGATGATGTGCGCGTTCGTCAGGCTCTTTCGATGTCTGTAACGCGATTGGTGCTGGCCAGCAGCTTCCTCAAAGGCGGTGAAAAAGAGGCCTATTCTATTGTCCATCCCGATGTCATGGGTGAGCAGGGGTTCTTCCGTCCGCGGGTTATACAGGGCAGTGGTGCAGCGCGCCTCAAACGCGCACAGGCGCTTTTAAGGGAAGCCGGTTACGACTGGGATAATCCCATCAAGGTCACGCTGCGCTATAACAACCAGGACATCGTCGCAGCGACCATGGACGTGGTGGCCCGCATGTGGAGCCGCCTGTTCATCGAGGTCGAACTGATAGGGTCCGATACACCGACCCTGTATTCAGATATGCGCAACGGCAATTTCCAGGTCGCCCGTGCCGCCTGGTACCCGGAAGCAGTGGACCCGTCGAGTTATCTGTACTTGTTGAAATCAACCTCCGGACCGATGAATCAGTCCGGCTACGCCAACCCCGATTTTGATGCTTTACTCAATCAGGCCGACCGCACCACCGATACGGCCGCGCGTCTGGCGCTGTATCGGCAGGCAGAAGAAATAATCGGTGAAGACCAGCCGGTCGCGCCGTTATTTTACTATGCCTATCGTATGCTGGTGTCGCCAAAGATTGGCGGCTGGGTCGATTACAACCGCAACATTCATCCCGGCCGGTTCTTGTCGATCCGCGATTAGCGACTACTAACGTCCTGCCGCATAGCCTTGCATGCCGCGTGGGTTTGCGGCGGCACGTAATAGACCGTTGTCTTGCGCGCAGGCCGACAGCCGACCCTCAGACCAATCAGGACCAACCACAACCTCATGCCCCCGCAGGGACAGTTCGTCGCACGTCGTTCGAGAGAAATTGCCTTCAACAACCACACGACCTGGATTGGCTTGGCGCGGATAAAACGAATTCGGCCAATGCTCGCTGTGGAAGCCCGGAGCATCAATGGCCTGCTGCAAACTCAGGCCGTGGTGGACGTGCCGCAGGAAGAACGCCAACGACCACTGGTCCTGTTGATCTCCCCCGGGCGTGCCAAAGGCCATATAGGGTTTGCCGTCGCGCAGCACCAACGATGGTGTCAGTGTTGTGCGTGGGCGCTTGCCGGGGGCCAGGGCATTGGGCGAGCGCTCGTCTAGCCAGAACATTTGCGCGCGGGTGTTGAGGCAAAATCCCAGCTCTGGAATGGTCGGAGAGCCTTGCAGCCAACCGCCGCTTGGGGTCGCCGAGACCATGTTGCCCTGGCGATCAATCACATCTAGGTGGCAGGTATCGCCGCGTGTCTCTCCCGTTTTAGAAACGGTAGGTTCCCCTGCACCAAACTCGCCTAAATCCTGCGTGCCAGCCGGTGCCGCATCGCCTTGACCAATGGGGCCGCCATAGCCCTTAATTTGCCCGGGCCGCAATTCAAGCGATGCCTCAGGGCCGATCAGGTGTCGGCGTTTGTCTGCATAGGCGGCGCTGAGCAGGGTCTGAAGCGGCACGTCCGTAAAGTCCGGGTCGCCATAAAACGCTTCCCGATCTGCAAAAGCCAGCTTGGCGCATTCCACAACCGTATGCACAAAGTCTGGGCCGTCCGGGTCCATGGCTGCTAGATCAAAGCCGTTTAGTAAGGCGAGTTGTTGCAGAAACACCGGCCCTTGTCCCCAGGGACCGGTCTTGCACACCGTGTAACCGTGATAGTCCAAAGTGGCGGGTGCTTCATAGCTGGCCGACCACGCCGCCATGTCGTCGCCGGTCAGCAAGCCACGATGACGAGCGCCGGAGGTGTCCATCGCTTCTGTAGATTTGCAAAATGCATCAACAGCTTTAGCAACAAAACCTTCCCGCCACAGCGCCCGGGCGGAGTCAATTTCTGCTTCTCGTGATAATCCTGCGCCTGCAGCATCGGTTGTAATTTTTGTATACGTCCGCGCTAACGTCGGATTGCAAAACAATGCTCCGGCTTTGGGTGTGCGACCGCTATTCAGATACATTGAGGCAGAGGTCGGCCACTCGGTTTCAAACAATCTTGCGACCCGGCTGATCACGTCGGCTGTTGTTGGTAGCAGAGGCTGACCATGCGCGGCATAATAAATGGCAGGAGCTAATACATCAGACAACGACCATGTGCCGTGATCGCGCAGCAACAGCATCCAGGCATCAAACGCACCGGGCACCACCGCTGCCAACAAACCTGTGCCGGGCATTATGTTGAGCCCTAAGTTTTTGAACGCTTGAAGGGTTGCGTTGCGCGGGGCCACGCCTTGGCCGCACAGCACGGTCGTCTCCGTCTGCCCAGCTTTGGCAAACAAGATGGGGGCTTCCCCACCCGGGCCATTTAAATGTGGCTCGACAATTTGCAGGGTAAACCCGGCCGCCACTGCCGCATCAAAAGCATTGCCACCGCGCTCCAGCACGCTCATGGCAACGCCGGTGGCAATCCAATGAGTCGATGCGGCAACGCCAAAGGTGCCGGTGATATCAGGGCGAGTTGTAAACATGGTTTTTAGAATTCTCTAAATAACGGTGTGGATTCACCAACCACAGTTACCAGCCAATCACATACTGCCAGACCACCCGCTCCACATGCAGCTTGAACCAACGGTCGTAGTTGGCCCAAGATTTGTATTGGGGTAACTCATGGGTCTCGATGATCTCAAACACGGGCATGCCGGACTCCACTTTCGCCTTCACCGAGGTCAAAAGGTCAGACCAATAAGCTGTTGTGCTGTCCAACACCTCGCGGCCCACCACGGCGTCTAAATGACCCCGGGCTATGCGGTCAAAGTCCAGGGCCTGAATCTCTTGCAGGGTGCGCAGCGTGTCGCTCGGGTAAAAGTCGGGCAGACTGCCAAAGGGCAAACGGTTGTCCGTGAGTAAGTCAACAATGAACACCAAGCGTTCGTCTGGGAAGTTGGCTACCACCAAGCAATCGCCGTGATTGCGGCCGAAATACATCAATTCAATTCTTGGTCCGCCCAAGTCCAATGTGTAGTTGCCTGGGAATGTCACCGTCGGTTTGATAACATCTGGGTCAGGCACGTAGTCAAAGGTGTCTAGGCATTTCTCGTGCGAGATAAACGTCGCGCCTTCATCGGCAAAAATTTGGCCACCGCGAATGTGATCATAATGTTCGTGACTATAAATCACGTGACTCACAGGCTTCGGCGTAACACTCGCGATGCTCTCGCGCAGCAACGCCGCCGCTTTCACATTGATGGGGTCAAACACCACCACGCTGTCCGGCATTTCGACCCACAGGGTGCGGGTACCAGAATACCGAAATGAGTGAATGTTCTCGGCAATCTCAACCGTGTCCGATCCGGTTGGAATCTGTGCCGTCACGTCCACTGCAAAACCGATGACAGCCAATAAAACAATCAGTGTTCTAATCTGTTGCATCCAGCACCTTCCGTGTTTCTTCCGCAATAATAGGGCTGCCGACCGAGAACACACCATGACTCAATTGCGGCAGATCAACCAAGGTTGCGCTCGGCACAGCTTTGGCCGCCGCTAGGGTTTCCTCATACAGCACACCATGGGGGTTTAAGAGCGCCATCGGTTGCGTCACCAGTGGAAACCGTTCAGCGCTAGGGTAAGTGAACACAGATTCGTAAGCCCACCATTCTGTGTCGCCGCCGCGCAGACGTTCCTGGAAAATTTTGATGGCCTGTTCCAGGCTCACACCTTCAGCGCGCCGCTTTACGGTGTTGTCCCACATCTCGAACACCCGTGTTCCGTCTTCTGTATAAGGCATGCGGTTTTGCCGGTTCAGCATCTCTTGTTGTTGCGCGTCACTGTCGTAGTAGGGCACAGCCACCAGGCACAGTTTGCGCACTAAGTCCGGTCGTTCAATCGCCAGATCCACGGCAATCAAGCAGCCGGTGTGATAGCCCAGCAGATCAACCTTGGCGTAATTCTTATCGCCGCCGTAATCTAAAGCCTCCAGAGCGTCGGCCATGGCGCCGGAATAGCCAGACATCTCTGGCACTTCGGGCGGACGGTCAGACTCGCCGTACCCAGGTGTATCGACTGCGATGGCGACGCGATCTCGGCCCAGATCCGCGATCAGGTCCCGGTAATACCAGCCGCTGGCCGGGCTGGGATGAAAACACAGTATTGGGTTTTGCGTTTGCTGCGCCGGGTTTGAAGGCCGGGCAATATGAACATGCAGTTGCCCATATCGACAGGTCACATAACGCCGCTCGATAGTCACGTCGCCCCGGACTTCACGCGCGTGCGCAGGGGATAAAGAGAGAGCGGAACTGGCCGACACAGCCGCCGCACTCATCAGTATTTGACGGCGCGACGGCTGCGGCAGATCAGACATGTTTAGTCTCAGTTTGCTGACGTGCCAGAGACAGCCCGAATATATTTCCGTACCCGGTCCGCATTTGCGCCAACGTCGCCGAAGCCGACACGGGATTTGGAGCGGATATCAATTTCATAGGCCATGGGTTGCGCTTCAACCCGAATCACCACGTCATCAATGAAGCCGAACCAGGTTGTGGTGTCGTAGGCTTCAATACGGCCCAACACCGGGCTTTCAGACACCAGGGTCCAGCCCATATCCTTCACGCCTTGCAGCGCTTTGGCGTACACCGCTTCGTAATTAGTGCCCGCAAATTGAATCGGCTGAATGTCGGGGTAGTGCTCTTTTTGCAGCGCCACCACATCTACAGTGCGTCCGAAGCCTTCAACCACCGGCACATACTCAGGCGGGTTGGCGGCCCCTGTTTCTTTGCGCAGCGGCACAATATCGATAAACGCGGGTGGGTTTGCAAAGTCAGTTGTGATTTCATGGATCGGCGGTGCGCCACGACTGAACTGGCTGTACGGCACGTAAAAAACAGCCCCTGCGATGATCAGGCCGATAATGCCTGTGGCCGCTTTACTTAACACTCCACCGCCATAAGCAATCAGACCTAAGACAATGCCTATGACGCAAAACAAAGCGCCAGCGCCAAGGCCATACGTGACTGCATTCCGCAGAACGCCAAAGGCTGGCATCAATTCAAGCACGCCGGCTTTATAAAGTGTCCCGGATAACGCGGCGGCCACGGTTGAGAGAACAACAATGATCAGCCCAAGTGCGCAGGCTTTGCCGGAAAATTTTCCCGAGAAGCTCGCTCCAGATCCGTAAGCCATATTTTTTCCCCTCGCTTGTAATTGGTCAGGCACGGTGGCGTGCT
>CAYGSZ010000152.1:0-6217 GCA_964352705.1 uncultured Rhodobacterales bacterium | reverse complement strand
CCATTGAAATATAACACTATAGGTTTCAAAAAGCCGTCGTGCATGGGCTCGTTCCAAGGGCGAGCCTCACAAAAAAGGGTCTCGTCATTCTCAAAGTGCGCGGCTTTTTTTAGCCTAATGTGCCTCGGCCCAGTTGGCTCCAGACCCGGCATCCACCACCAGAGGCACATCCAGCTGCGCGGCATTTTCCATGACCTGCTCCACCAGGGTTTTTGTGTCGGCCACTTCCTGATCTGGCACTTCAAAAATCAGTTCATCATGCACTTGAAGTAGCATCGTGGCCTTCAATCCGGCGCGCTCTAAAGCCGTCGGCAATCGGATCATCGCCCGTTTGATAATGTCTGCCGCGCCGCCTTGGATCGGCGCGTTAATCGCGGCCCGCTCGGCAAAACCCCGCACATTCGGATTGCGATCCCCAATGCCCGGCGTCTGACAGCGGCGACCAAATAACGTCGTCACATAGCCTTGGGATTTGGCCAGGGCTTTGGTTTCATCCATGTAGGTTTTGATCTCGGGGAACTGCTCGAAATAGGCGTCGATAAACTCCTTTGCTTCACCCCGGGAAATCGACAATTGACGCGCCAGCCCGAAGGCGGAAATGCCATAAATGATACCGAAGTTGATCGCCTTCGCCCGGCGTCGAATGGCCGGGTCCATGCCCTCAACCGGCACGCCAAACATTTTAGAGGCTGTCGCCGCGTGAATGTCTTCGCCGTTTCTGAAGGCATCTTTGAGCGCCTTGATATCAGCCACATGGGCCACCAGCCGCAGTTCGATCTGGCTGTAATCCGCAGACACCAAGGTCATGCCTTTTTCGGCCACAAAGGCGGTGCGAATTTTGCGCCCGTCTTCGGTGCGAATAGGAATGTTCTGCAAATTCGGATCGTTGGAACTGAGCCGTCCGGTCGCCGCCACCGTCTGAGAATAAGATGTATGCACGCGGCCTGTGTCCGGGTTGATCTGGTTTTGCAACGCATCTGTATACGTGCTTTTCAGCTTGGTCACCTGACGCCAATCCAGCACCTTCACAGGTAGATCGTGGCCTTGCGCGGCGAGGTCTTCAAGGATGTCTGCCCCGGTCGCCCAAGCACCGCTTTTGCCGGTTTTTTTGCCGCCGGGAATCGACATCTCGTCGAACAGAATTTCGCCCAGTTGCTTCGGCGAACCGACGTTGAACTCACGCCCGGCCAGCGCGTGAATCTCGGTTTCCAGGCTTGCCGCGCGGGACGCGAAATCCTGGCTCATGTCTTTTAAAACAGTCGCATCCACTTTGATTCCCGCTGCTTCCATGTTCGCCAGAATGGGAATGAGCGGGCGGTCCAGCCGCTCGTAAACTGTCGTCAGACGATCCTCGACCAAGCGTGGTTTGAGAATGTTTTGCAGCCGCAGGGTAATGTCGGCATCTTCGGCGGCGTAGTCGGTTGCTGTGTCCAGCGGCACTTTATCAAAAGTGATCTGGTTTTTGCCTTTGCCGCAAACGTCAGAGAATTTGATTGTGCTGTGGCCCAAATGAAGATTGGCCAACTCGTCCATACCATGCCCGTGGGCTGAGCCATCCAGCACGTAAGACAGCACCATGGTATCATCCACCGGTGTCACGCCAATGCCGTGGCGGCGCAGCACATGCATGTCGTATTTGATATTCTGACCGACCTTCAGAACCCCCGGGCTTTCCAGCAAGGGCTTCAGTTTGGCGATGGCGACTTCAAGCGGGATCTGCTTGGGCGCCTCTTTGGGGGCGTCTGAATCGCCGAGATCAAACGTGCCCTGATCACCGCTGCCGGTATGCCCGAGCGGGATGTAACAGCCACCACCGGGCTCGACCGACACCGACACCCCAACCAGGTTGGCGCGAAAGGCATCTAACGAATCTGTTTCCGTATCCACGGCGATGATGCCGGATTTGAATCCCCTGGCGATCCAGGCGTCCAGCGCCGCTTCATCTTGGACCAGTTCATAACTTGCCTCTTTCACCGCAGCCGCTTGCAGGGCCGGGCTTTCAACCGCGTCATCGCCGCCCAGTTCGGCACCTAATTCCGTGGCCACTTTGGTCACCAGGCTGCGGAAGCCCTGGTCTTTCAGCCAGCACAAAATTACGCTGGGCTCCGGGGCCTTCCAGAAAAAGTCATCCAGCGTGGCGGTGACGGGAACGTCGTTTTTCAGGGTTACGAGTTGTTTGGAAAGGCGGGCCTGATCGGCGAATTCAATCAGGTTTTCGCGGCGTTTGTTTTGTTTAATTTCGCCGGCCCGTGCCAGCAGCGTTTCCAGATCGCCGTATTCGTTGAGCAGCAGAGCAGCGGTTTTGACGCCAATGCCAGGAACCCCGGGCACGTTGTCGGCGGAGTCACCCGCCAGCGCCTGAACGTCGATCACTTTGTCGGGCGATACCCCAAATTTTTCAACCACCTGTTCCGGCCCGATGGTCTTCTGTTTCATGGGGTCGAGCATTTCGACCCCGTCGCCCACCAGTTGCATCAGGTCTTTGTCGGCAGACACCACCGTCACCTTAAGGCCGGCCTCTTTGCCCAGGCGCGCATAAGTGGCAATCAGGTCATCAGCCTCAAAGCCTTGCATTTCCACACTGGCGACGTTGAAGGCGCGGGTGGACTCTCGGATCAGATCAAACTGCGGCAGCAGGTCTTCTGGCGTTTCGTCGCGGTTGGCTTTGTACTGAGGGTAAATCTCGTTGCGAAAGGTGATCCGGCCCGCATCGAAAATAACCGCAATCAGTTCAGTTTCGGTTTTATCCAACAGATCGTCCATCAGCTTCATCAGCATGTTGGAAAATCCATAGACGGCGTTGACCGGCACTCCGTCGGAGCGTGTCATTGGTGGCAAGGCGTGATAGGCGCGAAAGATGTAGCCGGACCCGTCGATCAGAATCAGCCGGTCAGCTTTTGCAGAGAGGGTCACGGCGAATTACTCGGAGGTGGCGTTAGACGCCGTCTTGAGGGCGAAGCGCTTGCCGCAGTAAGGGCAATCGATATGGCCGACCTCTGGCTTGATGTTCAAATACACCCGGGGATGCCCCAAGGTGCCGCCGCCGCCATCGCAGTCCACATCTGTGCGCATAACGTCTACTGTTTCAACCGGTTCTGCCATGGTCTTATCCGCTTGGGTCTGGGGTAAAGGTGATGTCCCTTTCTATGACCTGCTCCACCGCTTGAAGCAACCCCGTTCGCGGTCAAAAGCGCCCCCGTTGACCCGACCACAGGCGGAGTGATACCCAACTCAGCTCATGGCTCGCCGCCCTGGCTGGGCTTATCATATTTATATTAAAGCGCTGGCCCAGGTTGCCTTTTATCCATGCCCGATACCGACCATTCTCATCAAACTGCCGTCGCTTCCCCGTCAGACCTGCCTGATCTGGCGGTCTCGATCAGCGGATTGTCTAAAACCTACGCCAGTCAGAATCGCGGCCCGGAAAAGAAGGCGCTGAGCAATATTGATCTTGAGGTGCCCAGGGGGTCTTTTTTCGGGCTTCTGGGGCCCAACGGGGCGGGCAAGTCCACCATGATCAACATCATGGCGGGCCTCGTGACAAAGACCTCTGGGTCCGTCCGGCTATGGGATTTTGATATCGATACCCAGGAGCGCCGGGCGCGCTGTGCCATCGGAGTCGTGCCGCAAGAACTCAACCTCGATCCGTTTTTTACCCCCCGTGAAACCCTGGACGTGCAGGCCGGGCTTTACGGTGTGCCCAAGGCAGAACGCCATACGATGGAGATTCTTGAGACGGTTGGGCTGGCCGATAAGGCGGATGCCTATTCACGAACTTTATCTGGTGGCATGCGCCGTCGCCTGCTGATCGCTAAGGCCATGGTTCACAGCCCACCGATTTTGGTGCTCGACGAACCGACAGCCGGGGTTGATGTGGAACTGCGCCAAACTCTGTGGAAAGCGATCCGCGCCATGAATGATCGCGGCACGACAATTTTGCTGACCACGCATTATCTTGAGGAAGCCGAAGAACTATGCGACCGCATCGCCATTATTAATCATGGTCAGGTCGTGGCCTGCGACACCACAGATGCGCTGCTTAAGCAGCTTGATAACAAGACCGTTATACTCCTTCTGTCAGAGCCACTGCACGAAATCCCAGAAGCCTTGGTGAAATTTGAGCCCCGTCAGCCGAAACCAAATCAAATCGAAATCACCTACCGACCCTCATCGACAGCCATGCTCGAAATTCTCCAGGCGGCGCAGAGCCTCAACTTACCGATCGCTGATATCGTCACCGAGGAAGTTGATCTGGAAGATATTTTTCTGCAACTGACAAGCTCCAGTTCACAGACGTCATGAGGGCGTTTATTGCCGTTGCCCTAGCGGCTTGGCTTGCAGGCTGCGCGCCACAAATTGCACCGCCTGGCACAACGCTTTCCACGCCTTCTTTGTCGGGTGATGTTTTTGTCACCGCCGACGGTTTGCAGTTGCCGGTCCGCCGCTGGCTTCCGGACCAACCTCCGCTCGGTGTGGTGTTGGCTGTGCATGGCTTCAATGACTACAGCAAGTCCTTCGATAGGGTTCCCGATGCGCCTGGTGTTGGCCCGACCCTTGCGCGTGAGGGCTACGCCGTCTTTGCCTTCGACCAGCGCAGTTTTGGTCGTTCGCCAAATGCCGGATACTGGCCGGGTGGAGATCAACTCGCCAACGACTTTAAGGATTTCGTTGGTGTTCTCAGTCAAATCTATCCAGAGGTTCCGATCTACGCGATCGGCGTGAGTATGGGGGGTGCAGTTCTGATCTCCGCGTTGACCTCGGATGTTCCACCGCCTGTCCGCGCGGTTGTATTGGTGGCCCCGGCCGTCTGGGGGCGAGACGCGATGCCGCTGTTCTACAGCACGACATTATGGGTCGGAGCTCACACTATACCCTGGGTTAAGCCCTCTGGTCGGGGGCTAGGCCTTATGGCCAGCGATAATGTTGAAATGCTGCGCGACGCCAGCCGTGATCCGCTGTTCATCAAAGATACTCGCATCGACAGCATTTACGGCCTCACAAACCTGATGGATCAGGCGCTTGCAAATGTCGGGAATATGAAGGTGCCGACCTTGTATACTTATGGGGCCAATGACGAGATCATTCCAAAAAATGCGACGGAAAAAGCGATCAATAAATTTCTCAATGATCAGCCGGACCGCCGCTTCGGGTTTTACGAAAACGGCTGGCATATGATGTTGCGTGATTTACAAGCAAAGACGGTTTTGTCTGACGTGGTCAGCTTTTTTGCGGATCCGGCCCAGCCGTTGCCCTCGGGGGCCGACCAAGAGCCGCTGTCACGCTTTGAAGCCTCAAAATAGGGTCTAAACGGCTCTGCTTTGGTGCCAAGGGTTACCGTGTTCCAAGATGGACAGTGTGTAGAGCTTTGTCTATGTTCCGCTCCTCTGCGCGCCCGTAGCTCAGCTGGATAGAGTACCAGATTCCGAATCTGGGGGTCACAGGTTCGAATCCTGTCGGGCGCGCCATTCCTTTAGGAATGGTCGCCCTAAATCAAAAATCGGTTCGAACGGCGTTCTAACCTGCGCGCCATTCCTTTAGGAATGGCCGCCCTAAATCAAAAATCAGTCGCGCCACTTTCTTTTGTTAAAGTGGTCGCCTAGTTTAGATTAAATCGACCTCGTAATTTCAAACGTCGGAGACTTTTAGACATGCGTTCATCAATGATTGTTCTCGCTGCGACCTTTTTAGCCACGGCGGCGTGTGCGCAAACCGAAGACTGGCCCCGCACCGAGTCTGCGCCAGAGGCCAAGGCCTACATCATTTCGCCCTCCGATGGCGAAGTTGTTTCAAGCCCGGTCAAAGTTCAGTTTGGCTTATCCGGTATGGGCGTTGCGCCAGCAGGCGTCGAGTATCCGGATACAGGTCACCACCATCTTGCGATTAACAGGACTGTTGAGATTAAGAGCGAACCTCTGCCCTCTGGCGAAGCGGACCTGCTGCATTTTGGCGGGGGTCAAACCGAGACGATGCTTGATCTGGAGCCGGGCGAGTACACCCTACAAATGATTTTGGGCGATCAAGACCATGTTCCACACGAACCACCGGTGATGTCTGAAAAAGTAACCATCACGGTCAAGTAACGTCTCAGCCCTGATGAGGTTGGGGTGCGTGCCTTGATTTGACGGTGAACCAGTTATCTAGACGGTGAACGATGTAAATTAAAGGTGCAACCCAGTTTGCTTGCGCCTTTTGGGCTTTGTGTATAGGATTTGGCATA
>CAYGSZ010000151.1:0-6241 GCA_964352705.1 uncultured Rhodobacterales bacterium | reverse complement strand
TGCCAAGGTTGGGGTCGGGCGTTCGAATCGCCTCGCCCGCTCCATTTTCTCTCATGAAAATAGTCAGTTAGAGCGCATGCAATCCGGCATGCGTCTTTTCGTGTGTGCTGGGGGAGCGCCCGGGGGAGCAGCAGGCGGGTTAGGCTAGCCGTTCCTCCATTCTTCAAAGGCGGTGCGGTCGATCTCAAGGCGATGTGGCATTTCTTTCGCGATCCGTTCACGGAACTCAGTCGGTAGTTCTTCAATCGAATGAAGTTTAAATCCGCTCCAAGTGATCAGCATATGCCCGGGGCGATCGCCCATCTCCATCCAGTCCGGATAGGGGAAAACATAACTGCCGTTGGTAATCGCCATCAGCTCGGTGATGCTTTGATCCATAAAGTCAGATGCGCTGGTACGGGCGAAGGACGTCTCCATAAAATTCGGCGGCGCATAGTGCGGTGGTTCGCGGTTCCAATCCATCACCACATGGGCGCCGTCTTGATGGAACATGTAATAGCCCGTTGTCGGTTCGGGGGAGGGATTGCCGGTCCAGTACACGCCCTGCGGGGTGAGCAGATGTGTTGGGCCGAGGGTGTGGGGGATGAAACCGGGCACCTTTACCTGCTTGCCGGTAACCGGGTTGATCGCGGTATCTGAGAATGCGCCCGTTTTCAGATGGCGGGGGTAGGACAGGTTGTGGCCGTGATGTAGATAGGTGTCCTCGCCCACCCGTTCGTGCCGGGTGAATTCCATACCCTCAAATCGCGCCACCGGCTGCGGCCTCTGATTAAGCGGCACAACGAACGCCATGTGGTGATACCAAAATACGATGTCGGCGTTGTCTTCCGTGCTGCGCAGCACGCGCATAGTCTGGCGGAAGTGTTCAACTTTGTCGTCGAAGTGCAGGAACTCCATGGTGATGGGCTCACCTTTGACCTGAGGCCCTACCAAAGAGTTGCCAGGGCCCGTATTCGCGAAAGCGGGTTCGGCTGACGCTCCAACCGTGGCGGCGAGGGGTGCGGCGGCAAGCGCCTTCAATGTGGCGCGACGCTTGGGATCGATTTGTGTTTCTATCTGGGCTGGCTGGCCAACCCAATGCGGTAATAGACTCATCATGGTGCTTCTGTCCTTTTCCAATTCTGATCAACAAACGTAGCAAGTTCACGGTTGAACCGGGCAACATCTTCCGCAAATGGCGAGTGACCGGCCCCTTCGAAACGCAGTTCTTTGCTGTTGGGGATGGCCCGCAACAACGCCGCGACAACCTCTGGCCGGAGCGATTCATCCTGGTCGCCGTAGGCCAGAGCGACAGGCACGGACATCTCACCCACCAAATCCGTATTGTCTGTCGGGCGCGCGGCTAAGCGGCTGCGCACGTAGGGCGGCAGCATCAAACCCACCTCAAGAGATTGATTGATCCAGCCCGGCGGCGCTTTCTCGGCAACGAGATACTTTGAGATGTTTCTGACAGCCCGGCGTTGATTGGCGTAGGTCGGCTCTGCCAACAGCCGATAAGCCTCTCTCAGGTCGGCCGGCATTGGGGCGTCGCTCGCGGGAACGCGGACAAAGCCGCCGGTCGTGTTGACGAACATCAGGCCGCTGAGGGCCGTGCTTCCATATGTGCGTATCATATCGGCCGCAACAAGCCCGCCATACGACCAGGCAACGACAATGGGTCTATCAAGACCGGTTGAGTCCATCACGCGCTTCACGTCGTCGGCCCAGATTTTCGGGTCGGCGTAGTCCTCGTCGCGCCACGGCTTTCCGGATTGGCCATGCCCGCGTAAATCGAACGCCACCATGTAGTATCGGTCAGCGAGGTCGGACTTTATTTGGCCTGAAAAACTCGCTCTGCTATGGCCTAGACCATGCAAAAAAAGAATCTCCGGCCCACGGTTGGGGCCAGAATTTGTAACTGCCAAAGGCACGCCACCACCGCCGTTTATATAAAAGGAGTCAGCTGAAACCGGCTTTGCGCCTAAGAGTCCGACAATGATCGCAAATCCCAGAGACATCTTGAACATGGCAGCGGCATGCCGAGCACAGCGCTTCATTATCGCAATCCCCTGAGCGCCGTATTGACGAGATACGCACCGTCCCAATTCGGCACACCCGGTCCATGGCGAAAAATCACGAGGTCTTCTGACGGAACCATATAAACAACGCGAAAGCCTCCACCTTCCATAATCCGAACATCGTTGGACAGATACGGCTCTGATTGGGGAATAATTCCGGGTTTGTCCTCGAAGTAAGCGCGCAACTCCACATAAGGGCTACCAAGCCAAAGCCCCAAGCCAAAATTCGGATTCTGGCCCGAGGGCGTTGCCATGATATCCACCCAGCCTGGAGGTAGGACTTGTTGTCCAAGCCACACTCCATCTTGGGCGACAAGCACGCCCAAGCGTGCCCAATCACGCGGATTTGCCCGCATACAACACATGACACGGGCGGTTCCGCCAGGCCGGTCAAACTGAAAAGTTGCGTCTTTTGCGCCGATTTTTTTCCAAATCCGTTCAGAGAGGACATCTTGAATGGACTCTCCCATGGCGCGTTCAATCACCAGGGCAAGAAGCTGCGTATTTTCCTGCGCTGACTCAAATTTCGTACCCGGCTGGCGCGCATAGTCATAAGCCAAAGCGGCACGGACCACATCGCCGCAATACACGAGACAAAGATCTTTATTACCCAGCAGATCAGTCATTGGTTTGGGTGGATCAACTTCGAGCCCAGAGACGTTTTGAACCAGTTGGCGCACGGTGACCTCTCCGCGTTTGTCACCCTTCCACTCGGTAATGAATTTTCCAATCGGGTCGTCAAGGCTAACCATGCCATCAGCTATCGCAAAGCCGAGAACCATGGGAGTTACGCTACGCGTGATTGCGCGACCGTTGGCTAATGTATCCTTTGTCATGCCATTCCAATATTGCTCGACCTGTACCTGACCTTTGTGAATGACAATTAGAGCATTGCTTTCTCGCGTTTCGGCCCAGTTGGACATTTGCGTGAGAGTCGACTCAGGAATAGTCGTCCCACCTTTCTCAGCCGCCGCCAGGAAATCTTGATTCGAACCTCTGATAAAAGCACTGGGCCAATAAAAATAGGGTTCCGGCTCACGCGGGTTTTCAGGAAGTGACGTCAAACGCCAGAAGAAAACGGGGTCATTATACTTTGGGTCTCGAATGGCCTGTTCCGGGTCTACAATTCCGGACGGCGTGTCAATTCCATATGCCGCAGGCGCTAGCAGCAAACCCGGGATTGCAGCGATGGTTGAGAACAGAGTCGCTACAAGCGCAGGGGTACTCATTAGCCACCGTGATGCTGAACCCATAACTCTCTACCCAAAAAAGCGATCGTCCGGCGAGCGCATTTTTTTCGCCATCCAAACTGTCATCCCAAAACGTATTCGAGACTGTTGCGCAATGACGCGGGAGACGCAGCAGAGCTTTCATGGGAGCGCAAAAATATTCACGAAAGCTCTTTCAAGAAGCATGACCTGTCTGGTTTTTCGAGTTTCTTAAGTCTTTAGGCAGCGCTTGAGTTTAGAGATTGATACTGTTGTATCGTACCCCGATAAGACACACTTACAGGGACTTCGAGATCGTTACTCAACGTAAGGCGGTAAGATTTTCCCGCACGCTGAACGTCTTTGATCGCGCGTTCAGACACCCAATAAGAGCGGTGAACCTGCATACCCAAACCAAGAGCATTCAGGTCTCTGACAACATCACCAAACCGGCATAAAACAAGGTCGTCACCAAGGTCTGTGTAAACGCGGACATAATGTTCCTGGGCTTCCACGGCTAAGACATTCCGCCCAAGCTCTGACGGCAGACGATCAAGAAAACCTGGCGCCGGAAGAGAGGAGGCGACTTCTCGGTCACCACTGTCAGTTTCTTTGCGCAAACCAGGAAAAAATAAGGCATCTTTGGTCGCAAGCTCATAAACATAGTGGATCGCGATCCAGATTGGGCCGAAAAGCACACCTGTCGACCCCGTTATGTATGCTGAAAACCCACCTACAAGATCATTCCCATCTTGTGACAACAACGCCTCTTTAAGCCCAGGGAAAAGAGTTGCAACCAAAAACACAAAGTAAAAGTAAGCCAATAGAATTGTCGTCGCTGCTCCGCCGACCAACGCCCAAACCGGATGAAATTTCGTTGGTCTAGCGGCCTTTAAGAAACCATGTGACGTCAGTGCAGCTATTAAATAAACAGGAACCGCAGTCATTACGTAAAGCAGGATTGTTTTAGGCGTGCTCAGTTCAGGCGCCCATTGCGAACCGCGAAAGCCATTGTAAAACGCGAAGGCTATCGGAAAGCCTAAATAGAGTATTACCCATCGGCGAATGGTCATTATCTCACCCTGCAAGAAAGAAGTGGCCCCAATAAAAAAGTGCTGAATATCAATTTCACCAAATATAGCGCCGCGCTCAATTACATTGTGAACATAATCATTTTTGGTTCTTAAGAACTAAGTCACCCTTCTTCCCTGGGGGAGCGAGGGGGGAGCAAAAAGTTACGGGTCTCAGTGGAACGAACTGAAACCGTAAGTGCCTCAGAAAATTGAGAAAATAAAGCTAATTCTTGAGAGGGGGGACTACGTGGAACGACCTGGAACGAAAGATTCTACTCTTGCCAAGGTTGGGATCGGGCGTTCGAATCGCCTCGCCCGCTCCATTTTCTCTCATAAGATTAATCAGTTAGAGCGCATGTAATCCGGCATGCGTGTTTTTGTGTGCCCTGGGGGAGCGCCCGGGAAACACCCAGGGCAGGCGCTATGAATACTTACTTTCTCACATCTGTGCCGTTTAACCCGGCAAGGATGGTTCGAAAAGCTGACGGAACATCAGGCTCAGGGTTCACTTGTGAGCGAGTGGTTTGTCCGTAAAAAGGTACTCTTTGAGTTCCTTATCGAAGGTCTTATCTTTTCGTCGAATCCACTCCAGCACCATGGCGGCGTGTTCTTTTTCTTCATCTCGGTTATGAGCAAGAATGGCCTTAAGATCATCGTCCTTGCACGCGTCCATGCGTTGATTATACCAATCCACCGCCTCTAACTCTTCCATCAAAGATATTATTGCGCGGTGCATATCCTTTGTTTCGTCAGACAATTCATTGACCGGTTCATGGTACCCTTCGTTCGACATGGCTCTTCCTTTGCGTTTCAGAATGTATGCTGGTTATGACTTAAACTAGATTGGTCGCTTTAAGTTTGTCAAAACATAGAAAGTGCACTCCCACATGACCCAACCTCGCTCACGCATGACGCGAGCTTACTTAGTGGAATATTTAGCGTCTTTGCACTGTCTGCACCATAATAAGCCAGACTGGCCTTTGTGCCGTGAGCGCGTTGATCAATATCAAGATGCAAGACCAATGTTTTGCGTATAAGTGACGGTGGTCGTTCAGAATGGCGGTGTAAAATGCTAATCTCGCGTATGTTTCGCTAATCTTGAACCTGACTGAATTTTACCTCGGACGCAGGCCCTACCACAGCCCAACCGCCCGCCACACCAAGGGGACCAAAAAATGGCAAAACAGCTCGCAGTTCTATGCACCACATTTTTCACCCTTATGCTCTGTGCCGGTCAAACGCTGGCCCGACCAGACATTGATGCCGGCAAACGGGAATTCAGAATGAGTTGCCAAAGCTGTCATAGCTTAAAACGCGGTGAAGTTATTCAAGGCCCTTCATTAGCGGGGGTTTTTGGCCGCCGGGCTGGCAGTTTGGCGGACTTCAATTATTCAGAGACCATGCAAAATTCTAAAATTATCTGGACGGCAGACTCTCTGGACACATACCTCGCCAGCCCGCTGACCATGATGGGATCGGGTATTGATATGGTGGCACATGGTGTGCGGGACAAAGACGCGCGTGCTGACTTGATCGAGTTTCTGAAACATTCCCTCTAAGGCATACGCCCTTTAAGAGAAGCGGGGGTGATTTATACGCGTTGCCCGGTCGCACTGCTTTTAATTTTAAAGCTTTATTGTAACGCACGCGCGCACTCTGAACGCCATAGAACCATCGCTGATCCAGTGCTAATTCTGATAAACGTGATAGGATTAAAAGCTAGGTTTGTAACGACTTTGTAAACGGAGTCATGCAGACGCAATTTTGGGGATATCAGACATGACAAAATCAGTCGAAGAAACCAAAACCAGTCTGGTGCGCAAAACGGTCGCGTTAGCCTCTAAGTATGAGCGCTCTAAAATGCGCGGCCCGCTCAAACACTTTATTCAGCAGTTTTACGAAG
>CAYGSZ010000150.1:0-6277 GCA_964352705.1 uncultured Rhodobacterales bacterium | reverse complement strand
TCGGCAAACCAGGCTGACAAACTAGGCTAGATAAGCCACTCTTGAAAGCGGCGGGACCATAGAACATGAACGCGCAAAATTAAAGCGGTTCTAAAACTTTGCCGCCGATTGCGGTTGACCTGACCGCGCGCATAGGCGAAATCCACAGTATGGCTGAACGCATAGAAACTGATGTTATTGTGATAGGGGCGGGCCTGATCGGGGCCACGCTGGCCTGCGGATTATCGGCCAATGGCATCGCAACCGTGCTGATGGACCGCTCTGACCCCGCCGCCGCCATATCCCCCACATTCGATGGACGGGCCTCGGCCATTGCCCACGCCAGCCGCCTAGCTCTGGAGGGCATCGGATTATGGCCGCTGATTGCCGAGGAAACCGGCGCTATTCGGGACATCAGGGTGTCGGACGGATCGTCTTTGATGTTTTTGCATTACGACCACTCCGAAATCGGCGATCAGCCCCTTGGCCATATGGCGGAAAATCGCACCCTCAGAAAAGGCCTGCTGGCGCTTATGGCCGCGCAGGACACCCTAACGGTTCTGGCCCCTGTTGAGATTGACATCCTTAAGCGTGACGAGACGAACGCAGAGGTCCAGCTGAGGGATGGACGTTTGGTGTGCGGTCGACTGATTGTGGCGGCGGACGGACGGACCTCGCAGACACGGCTTAGCGCTGGGATTGATGTGACTGGATGGCGGTATAATCAACAGGCCATTGTGGCCACCATTGAACACGAACGGCCCCACAACGGCATCGCCCATGAACGGTTTTTACCGTCTGGGCCATTTGCCATTCTGCCGCTGAAAGGCGGCCATCACTCATCGTTGGTGTGGACGGAGAAAGCCGCGACCTACAAATCCTTCATGGCCTTAGACGATGCTGCTTTTCTGAGCGAGATTGATCAGCGCGTTGGCGGGTTTCTCGGTGAATTGTCTTTGGTGGGGCCGCGCTTTGATCACCCGTTGGGACTGCAGATAGCAGAGCGGTATACAGACGAGCGCCTGGTGCTGGTGGGAGACGCCGCCCACGGCATTCACCCCATTGCCGGACAGGGCTTGAACCTGGGGCTTCGGGATGTGGCGGCGCTATTAGATATTCTGGTTGATGCAAAACGCTACGGCCTTGATTTGGCCCATGCGGCAGGTCTGGCGCGGTATCAACGCTGGCGGCGGGCCGACAACCTGTTGATGGCTGGCACGACAGACATGCTCAACAGGCTATTCTCTAACGACATCGCGCCCCTGAGAACGCTGCGTGATATTGGCTTGGCGACGGTCAACGCGCTACCGCCACTGCGCCAGACGTTGATGCGTCATGCCATGGGAGACGTAGGGGATTTACCAAACCTGATGCGCGGTCAGGCACCGGGCTAAGGAATGCGGACTGAAGGACACCAACTAAGAGTCGCGTTTCAAACCCTTGACTGACAACGCCTCAAGATAGGTCGCCCAGCGCGCGGCGTGGAGCTGACCCAATTCGTAAAGTGTGCGCCAGGAGTAAATTCCGGTGTCGTGGAGATCATCAAACACCAAGCGCACAGCGTAGTTGCCGACGGGCTCTATTTTCATAATCCCGACATGCCGCCGCCCGCCAATAATCACCTTCTCGCCGCCATGGGCCTGGACTTCCGCAGACGGGCTTTCCACCCGCAGATATTCAGCCGGGAGCGCAAACGTTTCACCGTTTTCAAAGGTGACTGTGAGGGTTTTTGAGGCCGGGTCGTAGGCCAGATCCTCCGGCCAGGGCACATCGGTTACAGCATCTGTCATAGCGCAGCGCTGCTCGGCCAAGCGGTGAGCTTAGTCTTCATCGATGCGCCGCGCCTCATCGGGCAGCATAATCGGAATACCGTCACGCACGGGAAACGCAAGGCCGGCTTTCTTGCTGATCAATTCCTGGGCCTCACGATCATACTCGAGCGGGCCTTTTGTTACTGGGCACACCAGGATATCCAACAATTTAGAGTCTACGTCTGCGGTCGCCATGGAGCCCCCTTCATCTATAAATGATTGATCCCTAATTCTGCCGCGGGCCGTCTGAGGCCCCGGTGGCAAACACACCCATTTGCAGCAAGGCGTGGAGCATATCGGCCCGGTCTTGGGGCGTTTTACTTTCCAGCAGCGCCTGCTTTTCACGCGGATCGAAGGGGCAAATCATGCACAGGGACGACACCAATGTGTGATCTGACAGGCCCTTGATAATTTCCACCTTCAGTCGCAGCCCCTGCGCATCAATATAGGGCTGCAAGGTTTTCAGAAACGACTCGCGATCAAGATCAAACTCTTGCTGGGGCTTCATGTCATCGGGAAAAGCTGAATAGTCGGCGCGGATTTTGCGGTATCCTTTGACACCGTCCAGCTCCTCAACCACATGGAAGCGGCTCAGGCCTTTGAGCGCAATAAGAAGTCGGCCATCATCTGTTTCTTCGAAGTAAACAATGCGCCCCGCACAGCCGGTTTTGTACAACGGCGGTTCTCGATCATCTTGCAGCTTTAAGGTTGCGCCTGACTCAAGGTCTTCGGCTTCGTCGTCGTCGTCAGCGAGACGCGCGCCGCCCATGGCATCGTAGTTCGGTTGTATCATACCGATGATACGACCCTTCGCCAGGGCATCGAGAGACATATTAAGATAACGCGGCTCGAACAAATTCAGAGGAAGGCGGCCACCGGGCAACAGTAAAGCCCCAGACAATGGAAAAACCGGAAGCTCTTTCGGAAGATCAGAAGGCTTTGTCGAAACGGGGCTAAACACGATAAACCTTATACAAAAAGCAATGAAGACAGTTGGCGGCGACCATCTACGGTCACGGGGTCAGTGGGACCAAGCGCTTCAAAAAACTTCAGGAGTTGTTTTCGGGCGCCATCATCTTCCCATTTACGATTAAGCTTGATGATCTCAAGCAGGTCCGCAACAGCGCCCGCGTGATCGTTGGCCCCATAGCGCACCATGGCAAGATCAAAGCGCGCCTGCATATCTTTTGGTTTGGCTTTTATTTTTTTCTCCAGCGCGGCGATTTCTTCCGATGCATCGTTGCCAGAGGCCGTGGCGTCTTTGAGTTCAAGGGCTGTTATAACTGCGGCAATTTCTGGCTTGGCCTTCAAATCATCAGGAAACTGTTGCAGCACCTCTCTGGCGACATCGTCCTGACCAAGGCTCATATAACAGCGGAGCGCCCCAGCCAGAGCGATCACGTTCTCTTGGTCTTTGGCGAGAATCTGCTGGTAGAGGGACAGCGCCTGCTCGAACTGCTCGTCTGCAAACAGCGCATCCGCCTGCTCCAGCGCTGCATCAAGGGGCGAACCCTGGCCACCGGTTAGTTTATCAATAAAAGCTTTGAGTTGACTGTCTGGCAGCGCCCCCATGAATCCATCCACCGGCTGACCATTTTTAAAGGCAAACACAGCAGGTATGGATTGCACCTGGAATTGAGCGGCCAAAGGCTGGTTTTCATCGACGTTGATTTTAACCATTTTGACCTGGCCACCGTAGCTGAGGACCAGTTTTTCGAGCGCCGGGCCAAGCTGTTTACACGGGCCACACCAGGGCGCCCAGAAATCAACAATAACCGGGACCGACTTGGAGGCCTCAAGCACGTCAGCCTGAAAGGTTTCGGTGCTGCTTTCTTTGACCAGATCGCCCGGGTTTGTGGCCGCCGAGGGGCTCGTCGTCCCGCCAGATGTATCGCCTACTAGCATAAAGCTTCTTCGCCCTTTTACGCGTGATCAGCCCTTTTGGGCTTGTATACTCCCCTAGATGCGACCAAACGCGCCTCAACGCAAGGGATAGTGGGCAGAATATAACAGAGCCGGGGTGACCAACCCCTTGCCAACACTACCTAATTGAGTATAGTCCGCCTCCTTCTGCGGTCGTTTTCACTGTGACCGCGCGCCGAGCGGGCGTAGCTCAGGGGTAGAGCACAACCTTGCCAAGGTTGGGGTCGGGCGTTCGAATCGCCTCGCCCGCTCCATTTTCTCTCATAACATGAATCGGTTAGAGCGCATGCAATACGGCATGCGTGCTTTTGCACGTGATGAGAGAGCGTCCGGGGGAGTTGGACGAAGAGTTGTTAATTGTTCTGTATGGCGCAATACGCGCCGTTCCACTGACTGCTGACTTTACTAAGGACCGGGCTTGCGCTTTGAGGCGTCGCAAGTTCCATCGGCGCTATCGAGCGTGCAGCCTGATTGTGCAGTAAGACACCCTAGAATGGCGTTCGAACCTGCGGCCCCAGCGTGATAGTGATAGGGCAGGCCGTCGGCTTCATGCCCGTTGCAGGCATCCAGCGCTTCCGGAGTCTGACCATCTGCAAGCAGATGCGGAAAGATTGTGTAGCCGTCCATCGCGATGCCAATCTGGCCGCCATGCGCCACCACAACATCGCTATCGATTGATTTCAATGTTGTTGGTGCGCTGGAAACGCAGTCCGTTACGGCGTGGTAGTGGTAGCCGACGTGGGTGTTCACATGCCCCCCGCAATCGTCAAACGGGGCGATGGTGTAGGCCCCGAGGATCGCATCCACCGGAGCAGGGCCGTCAAAGCGTACACCATTGGCGGCGATGCCCGACCCTCCTTGGTTCGTGCGGCCGGGTCGCTGGCTGGCAACTGCGGCCAGGGGGATGACATATGTCATGGAGGCTTCTTCCGGCATATATTCCGGCAGGCATTGAACGCAGTGATTTTGATATGCGGGGTCGACATCGGGGCGTGCAGCAGCTTCGCAGGCCTCTAAAGTGCCAGTGTAACGCACGTCACCGGTGTCGGCATCGAAAAGCTGCCAGTTGGTATCACCGTAAATCTCCGCAAGATTAGCGATGAATGCGCCATCCACATCCACGGTCTCGCCGTCGAGAAACCAGATACCGCCAGAGTCAGGGCCGTCTGAGATGTTTGTCGGACACCACGGACCCGGCGTGTAATCCTGCGGGTCAGGACGGACAGTGATCGAAAAGCAGGTGGTTTCCGTACCACCGGACAAGGTGCAATCGACCAAGTCCGGACCTTCCACGACCTGCGCAGCCGCGAAGAAGTTAGTAATGCTAACGAGGTCGGTCTCTACCGACTGCGCCGCGAGCGGACTGGTCGCCACGAGCGCGGCAGTCAGCAGGGGCAACAGACGATACGTAGGCGGTTTTACGAGCATGGCGGTCCCCTCCAATGATTGAGTATGAATTTTTAAGCCTTGCGATTGATTAATGCATAATATACTAACTATTAGTATGCAAGTAGATCAACATGGTTTCCACGGATTTCTTCACAGCGCAGACCTTACCGAGAGAGAACTGCGCCGACAGCTAACGCCGCTTGGCATCCACCCACGTCAAGCCCGTATCCTTGAAGCGATGGACCGGATGGGCCGGGTCTCTCAGGCTGACCTCGCGACCGCGTTCGGGGTCACACCTGCCAGCATGAGCACGATGACGGACCGCCTACTGGCAGCAGGATACATCACCCGTGCGATTGATCCGGCGACGCGTCGGCAAAAAAACATTCTTGAATTGACGGACGAGGGACGGGCCTTGCTTGCAGGGATTAGCGAGGCCTGGGTGGCTATCGACGACACCATCCGCACCATCCTTGGTAAAAAATCAGAGATGTTTTTTGATCTCGCCCGCCGCCTACGTGACGGATTAGACGGCACCATCCCAGGCACCAAGAACACTCGTGCCACAGCCCGCTCACGCGACATCCTGTGAGGAAATTTCCATGGCATTCTCAAACACACCACTGATCAGTCTGGCATTCGCATTATCTGTGCTGACGTTTGGTGAAGCATCTGCTCATCCCGACCCTACGCTTTTCGCCGAGACTGCCTTCATTGAGGCCCCCGAGTTGGTCGACTGCACATTAGAGGACGGGACGCAGCAGGCGACCCAAATGCCGACCTCACGGTCGTCGCCGAAGCCCTGGGTGTGAGCGTGGAAAAACTCCAAACCTTGTTACCGCCGCCGCAACGGAGGCCCGAAGATACACATAGAACCCACCCTTAACACGGTTGGGCGAGCGACCCAGAAAGCCTTGAAGCATCATCGGTGCATCACCATTGTGAAAGTTAGCCCGACCGTCAGCGGTTTGTCTTCGGCCACGCCAACATTTGCATACGAAAGATCATCCAGGTCACACGGCTGACCGTTTCTAACACTGGATCCAAACAGGATCGCTTTGAGCGTAGCGGGGCAACCGAACAGAGTGCGTATAAGTTAGCGGAAAATGTTGCTCAGGGTTCACTTGTGAGCGAGTGGTTTGTCCGTAAAAAGGTACTCCTTGAGTTCCTTATCG
>CAYGSZ010000149.1:0-6285 GCA_964352705.1 uncultured Rhodobacterales bacterium | reverse complement strand
CCCAAGAATTGGGCCATTTTGAGCTGGAATTTTCCATTTATGATCCCTGTTTTGGGAGAAGGAGAGTTCTATGAAGAGGTCGAAGTTTACAGATGCACAGATCGCGTTTGTCATGCAGCAGGCTGAGGACGGCACGCCGGTTGCGGAGGTCTGCCGGAAGGCTGGGATTGCTGAGGCAACGTTTTACAACTGGCCTAAAAAGTATGGTGGCCTGATGCCGTCGGAGATGAAAGTGCATTTCTTTAGCCCTCCGCCCAACACCAGCACTCCCATTTCCAAATCAAATGCTAAGCAACAATTGCACCAGTGTTCAGGGGAAAGACACGCTATCGTGACCGCAACACGTCGTTATGAAAAATTTCGTTGGCAGACAGACTGAGTTAGAATGGTAGAGCCGCAAGAGGCTTTAGACACCTAGCATTAACTCTCCAGTGGAGCTAAACGATGCCCAAACGAAACCCCGATGACTTTGACTGGCACAAGCGCGTCAGTCCTAGATTTGAGGAGGATATTCTAGCAGCCAAGAAAATTCTTGCTGAACACAGGATTACACCGACTGACGCTCTCAAAGCAGTGAAGTATGTTCATGTCACAGGGTCCACGCGCGTTTTTCATCCTGACGCACCGAAGGAATTACAAGACCCTACAAACCAGTGCTTCTACGCGCTTCGCATTCTCATGCTGGAACAGGATATACATGAGGCAGATCCGAAAGCGCTACAAATTGGAAAACGTTGGGGCCAAGCTGCGATAGGTCTTGGGTTTCCAGACATTGCAAACTCAATGCGTAACTGGTCGCTTAATCAGAACCGCGGTCCTGGCGGTGCAAAGGCGAATGATCTATCTCGCACGCTTCAATATATCCTCCGCGACAAACCCGATGCGAATCGAAAGTACGTAATCGACTATCTTCAAAGTGAGGAGGCCGAAGACTTTTTCCATCTCATTGAAGATCCACCCATTCACATCACTAATGTGGAACTCGATGAACAATCCAAGACTCTGACTTACGAGGATCGGGGCCGAAGAACACAAACGATCAAGACTTCCACATTAGACAGAAAAATACGGGGCCTACGCGCTAAGTAACACCATCGCGGATGGCCGCGCGCATTCCATCCGCCCCCCTTCGGCACAATGCCTCCATCATTGGATTCGCTGAGTGCCAAACATGTTCTTTGCCCTAGATATTTGTTTCAGTATCGCACGGTCCGGACAAGTGATCTCTGGATTGCTCAGAGGCATTGTTGGTCAGCCGTTCCCCCAATACCTTTTGAATTTGGTGATTTCAACTCCCCCCACTCTTACCCGGAGTGGTGAATGAAACGGAATCACACAAAAGCGCCTGCTGATATGGCTTTCGACGCCCAGCCCCAACCGAACAGGACAGCAAACTCAAAGCACAAAGATCAAAGCGGTCCGGAGTCCAAGGTTGTGCCGCCGACTGAAAATCTGCCTAGCAATGATGCCATCGTGCAGCTGGTACACCTGCTGGCTCGTGCAGCAGCACGGGATGCGCTCATAGAACGACGGGATTTAATCAGATGATCGCTTCCAAAAGGACGCCACCCACTCTGTATACGGTCGCCGAGATCGGCGAACTGCTGAAGGTCAGCACCAAGACGGTTCGGCGTTGGATTGAGGCTGGTGATCTCACGGTCCATCGCCTCGGACGGCAGATCAGAATCAGCGAACCCGATCTCTTCAGTTTCATCCGACAACGCCGGGACTCATGACGCTCTTAGTCACCTGGAGTCTATGTTTGGTCGTTCTGACGACGGCAATAATGACTTTGTGGTGTGTAATCCAATCGTTCTTAATCAGTGATATAGCCATTATTAGGCACTCCTTTCCATCACAGTCTTCATTAGGCCGCTTATGTCCAAAATGACCGCTTCATTAGTTTCAAAAACGAGCCCACAAGAAGGGCCTACCTTGGAACATGTGCTGCCTCTGATTACCGGATTCACCGAGGTCTCTGCACAAGCACGCCAGAACATGACATCGGCCCTTCGGGCGTTGTGTCGCACACTCGACCGGCCTCCCTCGTCTGTACCGATTGCAGCGCCACTCTTTCGTCAGATGGTTTCACAGGCGCATCCAGCTGCTTTCGGTTTGTCGGTCTCCAGGTGGAGCAATATCAAAAGCGATGTCCGGCGCGCCATCCGTATGTCGGGCCTGAGCACAAAGGCTGCTGTATCAGAGGTGCCTTTGACCGCAGCCTGGAATGCGCTCTTATCGCTTCCGATGGACCCGTGGTCACGGTCATCAATACGCGGATTTGGCAGGTTCTGTTCCAGTCAGCAAACGGAACCTCAGGATTTAGATGAGGACATCCTTCAGCGATTCCATGATCATTTGGAGGCTCATCAGCTTGCCCGCGTTCCCATAAGATCTGTGCAGGTCGTCGCCCGCGCTTGGAACAATAATATCGCCACAAGTGCCGACGGCTCATATGCAAGATTAACCGCACCGAACAGGAGCCGCAAATACGCGCTTGATTGGCAAGACCTACCGGCCTCATTGCGCACCGATGTTGAGGCCTTTCATAAATCAAGCCTGGAACCAGACCCGCTGGCCGCTCAGTCGAGGCGACCGATCAAGCCAAGCACCGTCAAGAACCGGGACTTCATGATCCGGCAATTAGCCGCGGCCCAAGTTACTCGCGGCATCGACAAGAATGAACTCAAGAGCCTGGCCGATCTGTTCCAGATTGATCGTCTCAAGGAAGGCTTGCGCTTCTTCCTGGCCCGCAATAACGGCCATCCTAATGACCAGGTCCGGCATCTGATCAATCTTGCTTTGGTTGTTGGCAAGCGTTGGTCACAACTGCCCAAGGATAAGATTGAAGAGCTCTCTCAGCTAGCACCCGAATGCCGTCGTTCACAAAACGGCCTAACGGAGAAGAACCGCACCAAACTACGGCAGTTCGCGGATGAAAGGGTAATTGTTCGTTTCCTTGGCCTGCCAAAGCGGATGTTTAAGAGAGCAAATAAGGCGCCGTTGACCAACCGCTCCGCTTTGCTGGTTCAAACAGCGCTCGCCATTGAGATCCTTACGTTCGCGCCTATTCGGGTCGGCAATCTTGTGATGTTAGACCGCCACAAGCATTTCCATTGGGCAAGGTGTGACGGCAAGCGGCTTCTGCATATGGTGATCCCGGCCGCAGACGTAAAGAACGATATCCACTTGGAGTTCCCATTGTCACAAGAAGTGACCGCCATGCTGGACACCTACATGGAAACGTTCCAGCCCCTCCTGACGCGCGGGAAGCCTTCGGGATATTTGTTTCCGGGAATGAAAGGCGGCCCCAAGAATCAGGCAGGGTTCAGCAGGGCGATCACGGCTACCCTTGACCGAGAAATGGGCCTCAAGATGAACCCGCATCTGTTCCGGCACTTCGCAGCAATGCTGTTTCTCGAATACCACCCAGGAAGCTACGAGGAAGTTCGCCGAATCCTCGGCCATAAGCGGATTACAACCACTCTGCAAAACTACGCAGGACTTGAAACTGCGGCAGCCGTTCGCCGCTACGACGAAGTCGTACTGTCGCACAGGAATGCAACACCTTTGCAAAAAGGCAAGAAGTCGTGAGCAACGTGCCCCGCATGCCCATCATCGCGTTCTGCGATTGGCCAACAGTAGATCAGCAGGCCTGGGCCGATGCTGTGCGACCAACAGACATCTTTGAGCGTCCAGCACCGCTTGCGCACCTCGGCAAGAATCAGCAGCTAAAGAAGCGCTCTACTTATGGCCGTTGGCTGGGCTTCGTCTCTGAACAGATATCCAACACTTTGGGCACGAGTGGTCTCGATTACATGACACCCAACACTCTAAGGTCGTTTATTGAAACCCTCAAAGCGCTGTTCGCGCCCTATACTGTGGCCGGTTATCTCACGGATCTCGCTGGTGTCGCTCACGCCTTCCCTCATAAAAGCGACTTTGACTTTCTCAACATCGCAGCCACCAATTTACGACGCCATGGCCGTCCGGTCAGCGATAAACGCCATCGACTTCGCCCTGCCCTAGAACTGTATCAGCTGGGGTTCGATCTCATGGATCATGCCAAAGAGCACGGCGACCCTTTAAAGGCCGCGACAGTCTTCCATGATGGCCTTCTGATTGCCTTGCTAGCCGCCCGCCCCGTTCGCCTCGCCAACCTGGCTTCCATTACAATCGACCAACATCTTAGCCGCCATGGCGACGAGTATTGGCTCACCTTTCCTGCCAAAGAGATTAAGACACGACGGCACCTCGAGTTCCCACTCCCGATGGATTTGAGTCTAATGATGACGCAGTACTTGATCGAACATCGTCCCTTACTTGCGGCACAGAAAGGGTTTTGGAAACGTGGCGACCATAACGGCCTTTGGGTTTCCACCCATGGATCACAATTACAGCGCAATCAGATTTACCGCCGGATTATCGCTCGAACTCGCGAGCGTTTTGGCCAGTCCATCAATCCTCATTTGTTCCGCGATGCGGTGGCAACCTCGGTAGCAATCGAGGACCCGGGGCATATTGGGATCGTCACCACCATTTTGGGTCATTCGACGACCAAGACCGCCGAGACCTACTACAACCAAGCCAGTAGCCTTGAAGCAGCGCGAAGCCATCAAGCCGTTGTTCGATCCTTGCGAACCCAAAGTACCGGGAAGGTGTAACCATGAAAAAAGCTGCCATCTACGCTCGCTACAGCTCTGACAACCAACGTGACGCTTCAATCGAGGATCAGGTTCACCAGGCCCAAAGCCACATCACTGCCCAGGGCTGGGAATTAACAGCGACTTATGAGGATCGCGCCATCAGCGGATCGACGGTGCTGCGGCCCGGCTATCAAAAACTATTAGAAGGTGCCCGCACGAGGTCCTTCGAAATCATTGTGGCCGAGGCTTTGGACCGGCTCTCGCGTGACCAAGCCGATGTAGCGACACTGTTTAAGCACCTGGAGTTTCTGGGTATCAAGTTGATAACCCTTGCCGAAGGTGAGATTTCTGAACTTCATGTGGGCCTTAAGGGAACCATGAATGCCCTGTTTCTGAAGGATCTCGCGCAAAAAACCAGGCGTGGCTTAGAGGGCCGAATCCGGCAGGGCCGTTCCGCCGGAGGCAAGGCATATGGCTATGATCTCATAAAGGAGTTTGATGCCAATGGAGAGCCTGTTTATGGCGGCTTGAGCATCAACGAGAAAGAAGCTGCCGTTGTCGAGCGCATTTACAATAAATACGCGGCTGGGCTGTCACCAAAGAAGATCGCCCACGACCTCAACGCCGAAGGGATACCTGGTCCCAACGGACACCCCTGGCAGGGGGGCACATTGCGTGGACACAGTCTTCGGCGAAACGGGATATTACGTAATGAACTCTATGTCGGACGAATGGTCTGGAACCGTCAAAGCTTTTACAAGGACCCGACGACGGGGCGTCGGCGTCCACGCCTTAACCCACCAGAAGAGTGGGTTGTCAAAGAGGTCCCGCATTTACGCATCGTTGATGACAAGTTAGCCGCTGAAGTTCGCGCTAGACTAGATACGATCGAACAATCCAGTCGGGTCAGAAAGGTCCGGGCCAGCCGCTTTTGGGAAAAGCGCCGAGCTCAGCATCTTCTCAGTGGGCTAGTGCGTTGTGGCGTCTGCAACGCCACTATGGCGGCTGTCGGAGGCGATTATCTGGCCTGCAGCGCCGCACGGAAGTTTGGCACCTGCACCAATCGTCGCGGTGTGACACGAAAAGCTCTTGAGGGCGTCATCCTTACGACCCTCAAGCATCATCTGATGACACCAGATCTGGTCAAACAGTTCACCAAAGCGTTCCATGAGGAAATAAACCGCCAGGGCAAATCTAAACTAGACTCTCTTGGCCGGAAGAAACGTGAACTAACAGAGGTTAAACGCAAGCTCGATGGATTGATTGACGCTATAGCGGGAGGCTTAAGGTCAGAAGGGTTACAAGCCAAACTGCAAGACCTGGAAGGCCAAAAAGCAGCACTTGAAGCCGAGATCTCGGAAGCGCCACCTACTGCGCCCACTCTGCACCCCAACCTCCCAGAGTTGTATCGCCGTCGTGTTGCTGAACTCGAACATGCCCTTACCGATCCAGCAACATCTGACGAAGCCCTAGAATTACTTCGCCAGTTGATCGACTATGTCGAGGTCACACCAGAGGACAAAGACTTGAAGATTGAGTTCGTGGGGCAAATTGCCAATATGCTGGTTCTGCCAACACCCTCCGAAGCCGGGCATATGGCCAAACACATTATTGCGGCAAAGGGGGTAGCGGGAGGGCG
>CAYGSZ010000148.1:0-6322 GCA_964352705.1 uncultured Rhodobacterales bacterium | reverse complement strand
ACACAGTCGGCCTGGTCTACAGCCTCTGTTGGATCATCAGTAACCTGCACATCCGCTCCGGCTTCTAAGGCCCATTTTAGTATAGACCGCTCAGGTCGCAGGCTGTCTGGACATGCGAGCCGAAGCGTAAAGCCGAATTGAGCTGCTGCCTGGATGAAACTGTTGGAGACATTATTGCCATCACCTGTCCACGCCACCACTTGCCCGGCAATGGAACCCCGGTGTTGCTCAATGGTCATCACGTCGGCCATAAGCTGACAGGGATGCGTCAGGTCCGTTAAGCCATTTATGACAGGAACGGTTGCATGGTGTGCCAACTCAGCCAACTTAGCGGGATCATCTGTACGCAACATAATCGCATCTACGAATCTCGATAAAACCCGGGCCGTGTCTGCAATGGACTCTCCGTGCCCAAACTGGGTTTCTGATTGTGAGAGCACAACGACTTCCCCGCCGAGTTGCCGCATACCCACCTCAAACGACACACGCGTGCGCGTTGATGGTTTCTCAAACATCATGGCAAGCGTCTTACCAGCAAGAGGCTTAGTTTGTTGTCCGTCCGCCAAATCCTGTTTTAAAGATGTGCCAATATTTAGAATATGGCGAAGAGTTTCCTTGTCGATCACATCCAAGTCGAGAAAATGCTTCATGTCCTGAGCCATGTTACGCTGCCAAATCTTGAGCAGCCGAGTTTAACTTGTTGAGCGCCAAGTCTATTTCGTCAAAAGAAACAGTTAACGGGGGCAACAAGCGCACAACATTATCACCTGCAACAACGGTCAACATATCTTCCTCAAGAAGACGCTTAACAACATCACCATTTGGAACGCGACACTTGAGACCCAGCATTAAGCCACGACCTCGGACCTCTTCAAAAATACTTGGACAATCTGAGATGAGGCTGTTCAGGCCGGACAACAATTTCTGCGACGCCTCTGCCACATGATTCAAAAAGCCAGACTCCGTCATGACATCCAGAACTGCATTTGCGGCAGCCATGGCCAGTGGATTTCCACCGAAAGTCGAGCCATGGGTTCCTGGTGCCATGTGCTTTGCGGCTTCAGCCGTTGCCAAACAGGCCCCAACGGGGAAACCGCCGCCAAGCGCCTTGGCCAGCGTCATAATGTCTGGTGCAATGCCCGACTTTTGGTAGGCGAACAAATCACCCGTACGACCCATGCCGCATTGCACCTCATCATAGATCAGCAGCAGCCCAAACTCATCCGCCATAGAGCGCAGCCCAGCCAGATACTCATCAGTCGCGACCGCTAACCCGCCTTCTCCTTGTATGGGTTCAACCAAAACAGCTGCTGTTTCAGCTGTCACAGCCGCACGAGCTTCGTTCAAGTTACCAAATGGAATGTGGTCAAAGGCATCAATGACAGGACCAAAACCATCAAGATGCTTTGCTTGCCCTCCGGCAGCGATTGTCGCCAAGGTCCGGCCATGGAAAGCATTGTTCGCGGTAATGACGCGATATTTATTCGGTTCACCACCGGCTTGATGATAACGCCGTGCAATCTTGATGGCGCACTCAAGAGCCTCAGCCCCAGAATTGCAGAAGAACGCCGTGTCGGCAAAAGACAAATCAACCAACCGGGCGGCCAACGTTTCTTGACCATCGATCCGATAGAGGTTTGAGCAATGCCAAAATTTCCCAGCCTGCGCCTGCAAAGCCTGAACCAAATGGGGGTGCGCATGACCTAAAGCATTGACTGCAATACCACTGTTAAAATCGAGAAAGCGTCGACCGTCAGATGCAATGAGCCAGGAGCCCTCTCCCTTCTCAAACATGAGATCGGTTCTTGCATAAGTGGACATTACGGCCGACGGCGACATGACACGGTCCTTACATAAGGTTTAAAACACAGCACCCCGCGCACTGATCGGTCCGCGGGGCACAAACATTTCAAAGTGGCCCATTCCTCACGTTTCAAAATCGTGAAAAATAGAAGGGCGGCCCATGGACCGCCCTATTTCTGCGGTTTTATCGCCGCAGACCCTATGTTGTCAATCTTCGGGCCAGAAATACCGAGAACCGAAGCTTTAAGCTTTCAGCTTGTAGCCGCTTCTTAAGATCATGTAAGTCCCTGCCAAAGAGGCAAACGCGGTGAGCCCGGTAACCGCAACACCAAGTCCGACTTGGGTAGAATCTTGCCCCAAAAATCCATAGCGAAAGCCATCAATGGCATAAAAAAACGGATTGTAGTGGCAGATGAAGCGAAGGCCCTCTGGTAATCGATCAATGGTGTAAAAGGTACCTGAGAGAAAGGTCAGCGGCGTAATTATGAAGTTGGTCACAGCAGCCATATGGTCAAATTTATCAGCCCAGACTGCACCGATGATACCCGCACAGGCCATAAAGATAGCTCCCATCAAGGCATGGTAGACAATCAAAAATGGATTATGGACGTGGACTTCGGCAAAAAAGGCCATAGCAAAAAGGGCCGATAAGCCAACAACAAGACCGCGGGTGACGGCACCGAGCGTCCAAGCGACAGTCAATTCGACGGCACTCAGCGGTGGCATCAACACATCAACAATATTGCCCTGCACTTTGGCGACCAAAATGGAGGATGACGTATTAGCAAATGCGTTTTGAACAATGGCCATCATAACAAGACCGGGGACCAGAAAGTCGGTAAAAGGCACGCCAGCAACTGCTGGACGATCAAACGCAAACGTAAAAATGATAAGGAATAAAAGGGTAGTGACCATAGGGGCGGCAATGGTTTGAGTGGCGACTTTGGTAAAGCGCCGCACCTCTTTCATGTAGAGTTCCCACATACCGCGCCAATTTACAGCCCCAACGTCGCGTGGAAGTGGGATCAAAAATTGCCGGTTGTTCGTTGTATCTGCCACGTCTCACCTCGTGCCTCTTGTTACCGGTTGGTTTAGGCTGCACGACTGAAGATATCAAGGGGCTGTGCATGCCGAAAAAAGCGGATCAATCTGGCGACAGCAAAGAAAAAGCTGGGAAACGGGAACATAAGGTTCCACGCCGCATCACCAAAGATCGGTTGCGCAATATTGCCCTCTATCATCTGGAACGGTTCGCCACGAACGCCGAGAATTTACGGCGCGTTTTGTATCGGCGTGCCCTAAAGGCAGCGCGCCATCATGAGACTGACCTTGAGGAAGCTAAAGCTTGGATTGCCGAGGTCGTGGAAGCCTTAGTAAGATCAGGCGCAATCAACGACCAACACTATGCCAACGCCAAAACGCTCACATTGATACGCCGCGGCCAATCTCCGAGAAAAATACAAGCGTACCTTTCATCAAAAGGCGTCGATAGCGACACGATTCGGCAGGCCTTAGATAAAACATCGGAGACCTTTGTAGACCCTGATATGGAATCCGCACGCGCCTACGCCCTGCGGCGAAGGTTTGGACCCTACCGAACGACGGACCCATCACCAGAGCAAAAACAAAAAGAACTCGCAGCCCTTGGCAGGGCAGGATTCCGCTATGATGTGGCCCTTAGAATCGTCGATGCCAAAGAGGAAAACGATTTAGAATAGAAATTTTGCACTTCTGGTAGCGCTCTATCGTTCTCGGCTCGCCAAAACAGAATTCTCGGCACGAATGCGCACCAGCAAAAGCGCAGCATTAAGGACTGAGAATACCACCGCAATTTGCCACCCACCGAAAACAAGAGGTAGGAGTGCGATTTCACAAACAACAACCACGTAATTCGGGTGACGTACGAAACGATAGGGGCCAGACTTAATGAGAGGGGCGGTCGGCACAGTAATTATGCGTGTCGTCCAATAGGGCCCAAGCGTGCGAAGCACCCAGAGTCTGACTCCCTGCAACATGACATAGAGACACAACAGAAACCAGTTTGGCTCTGGGCGCGTTAGAACGACCCAAATCACCAAGCTGACCAACCAGGCGGCATGGAGGAGTATGAAAAACTTATAGTGCCCTGCCCCATGCTCCTCTCCACCCCGTGAAAGTAATGCTGTTGTGTTTGATCGGTCCAGGACAAGCTCACCGATACGCTGCACCGCAACTAATGCAAGGATCAAAAAGCTTGTCCACACCATTGCTTCTGGCCTCAATAAAAATCTAAAAGGGCAAAGGCGGCAGTGAATCCTGGGCCCAGAGCCGTCATCATATGTTGACCGCTATCGTGTGAGTCAAAAGCGCGCTTGAGCACCGCCAACACCGTAACCGCAGACATATTTCCATAGTTTTTAAGAATGGCCCGTGCGTGCAAAAGCGCCTCTGGACTTAAATCAAAAGCGTCCTCTAAAGCACTCAAAACTTTATCACCGCCCGGGTGACACAAAACACCTGCCAGGCTCGATAAATTAAGATCGTATTTAGACAGAAAATCATCTGTGACCGGACGCAACTTCTGACGCACAAGACTTGGAATCGTGCGCGAGAAAACCACTCCCAGGCCATCGTCCTCAACGCGCCATCCCATAACATCGCGTGTGTTTGGCCATGTGTGCTCTCCCCACCCTTGAAATTCAGCCTTCGGTTTTGCGCCGGAATCTGAATTTGACGTGGTCGTCCTTAGCAAGACCGCTGCAGCACCATCGCCAAAGATTGCCGTGCCGATAAAATTAGCTTTGCTGAGATCAGCGGCACGAAACGTTAGCCCACAGAGTTCCACACATAGAAAAAGCACCCACTGATCTGGAAGGCTTTGAGACACAGCAGCAGCCCGTGACAGACCGATCACGCCGCCAGCGCATCCCAGACCAAAAACAGGAAGCCTCTGTGTGTTAGGTGACAACCCCAAAGGTTCCTGAATCAACGCATCTAAACTTGGTGTGACAACGCCGGTGCTCGACACAATCACGGTCGCCGCAACATCGCTTGGTGCGACCCCAGCATGGTCTAAACAAGCACGCCCAGCATCCACCAATAAAGTGGTCGCGTTTTCTTCATAGAGCCGCGTGCGCTCAGGCCACCCATGAGGTTCCAAATACCAGTCTAAAGGAACGCAAGAGTGGCGCGTTTCAACACCAGCATTGCCGTAGGCCGACGCCATTCGGCGAAAATAGCCTGGGACTTGCCCAAAAACTCTTGCGGCCTGCGCTTGAACGTCAGCCTGACGCATAACGTAAGGTGGATACGCTGTACCGACGGCATAGATCTGAGTTGCAGAATTAGAGCTCATAATTACTGCAGGCTATCAGAGCTAACAGGCTATGAATGAATTTTCGGACCAAATGAGTCGTTTAGAGCCGTTGTTCACGCAGCTTTGATGAAATTAGCTACCGCTTTTGACCAGGCTTCTGGCTGCTCATCTACAATGTCATGGGTGCCACCGTCTAATTCCACAAAGGCCATATCTGGTCTAAGGTCTCTCGCCCGACAACTGAGGTGATAGATGTCGTCACCTGTATTTGTGAGAATCAGAGTCGGCATTCTCAACCCCATGAAAGACTCTGTAATGTCATACTCATAGGCGGCTTTGTGGCCATACCAGAATGTCTCCCCTGCCCAAAGGGTCTGCACCACATTGCGATGCATAGCCTCGAGGTCGCTCCATCCTGCGGTCGCGGCCATGCGCGCATCCCATCTCTTTTTAAGATGACTTCCATCTGATTCTATCGTCATCGGACCTGGCGCGCTAACACGCGACTCACGCTCGTCTTGGCTGAATATGGGCGGACCATTGAGAATTACCGACTCAACCTTTTCTGGATTTTGATGAGCGAACTCACACACATTTGCCGCACCCGTATGATGGCCCAACACATGCGCCGACTGCAATCCAAGCGCATCAAGCACGGGGGCAAACGAGGTCGCATAGTCTCTCACCGAAGGTCGCTTTACAGGAACATCAGAGCATCCAAATCCTGGCGTATCGACGCCAATTGCACGAATGCCATTCGCTGCTAGAAACGGATACGCCTTAATGAACATATTAGAAGAACTTGGTGATTGATGAGACAAGAGAAGCGGGGTGCCCTCGCCCATCACCTGATAATGAATCTGGCCAGTGGGGCCATTGGTATACGCGCGACGCGGCTTCACGGAGTCAGCACCGTGTCAGTTAGCCACTTATAAAAAATCATGCGCTATTTCCCAATGCATGCTCAACTACCCAATTCGCCCAACGCTCTGCCTCTTCGTAAATGATATGAAATGTACCACCCTCGATTTCACTGTAGCTAAAGTCAGGCCTTAGTTCTTTCAGGTACGGCATCTTCTTGTGGAGAACGTCCCCTGAATTGGAGAGCACTACAGTCGGCACATCAAGCGATTTATAGTCTTTTTCCATGTCGTATTGAAAAGCAGCATGATGCCCGAACCACTCGTTAGGCCCGGCCCAAAAGAACTGCACCAGTGACCAATG
>CAYGSZ010000147.1:4529-6386 GCA_964352705.1 uncultured Rhodobacterales bacterium | reverse complement strand
CAGGCTGGGGATAGCGGTGGTAATGCAAGGCATCACTGCGCAATTTATCCTTCGCGTCGGTCGCTTGCTCCGTCGACATGGCTTATCCCTTCTACTTAAAAACGTATCTTACTTTTTAATATCCCACTTTAAGGGCGTGTTTGACTACCTTGCGCATAACAGAGGGCAAAGCGTAATCCCCCAACGCATCAAGATGCACCCATACGTAATCTGGTTGAGCACCAATTCCGTCCGCCTGCTTGTCCGTCAGCACAGCAGAGCGCGTCTCAAGTTCCAAGTGAAAATGCGTGAACGTATGGCTGACCCCCCCTGCCAGTGGCGTCCATTTAGACCGTCCGATTTTGAGCGGCGCATGTGAGAGAGCCACCTCATCACTCAAGGTCTCTGCCTGCCAAGACGTGGATGGCACCTCCATCATACCACCCAGCAAGCCCTTCTCTGGGCGACGCCTGAGAAGAACAGCGCCATCTTGGCGCGTCAACCAGAAGCAAACACCACGGCGTGTTGGCTTGGCCTGTTTTGGAGACTTACGCGGCAAGTCTGCCGCGATGCCAAGCTTTCGGGCCTTGCAGGGAGATTGCCAGGGACAGATCACACAAGACGGAGACTTAGGTGTGCAGACCGTCGCCCCAAGATCCATAACAGCCTGGGCGTAGTCGCCTGGACGGTAATCCCTGGTTAGACTTGCGGCTAATTCGGTCAAGACCGGTTTAGACTGCGGCAAGGGTTGCTCAATTGCAAAGACTCGCGCCATGACTCTCTCGACATTACCATCAACAACAACTGCTCTATGATTAAACGCAATGGCAGCGATGGCAGCCGCCGTATAAGGTCCAATCCCAGGAAGAGATTTCAAAACCTCTTCGGAGTCTGGAAACAGGCCGTCATGATCATCGGTGATCGTCTTGGCGCATTTATGAAGATTGCGAGCCCGGGCGTAGTACCCAAGGCCGGCCCATTCTGTCAGAACATGATCCAGTTCAGCGTGCGCTAGGTCTTCCACTGTTGGCCATCGCCCCAGAAACCTCTCAAAATATGGCTTTACCGCCGTCACAGTGGTCTGCTGCAACATGATCTCGCTCAGCCAAACGGCATATGGGTTTGAGACTTCACCTGGCAACGCGCGCCAGGGCAAACGCCGCCGGTGACGGTCGTACCAGTCCAGCAAGTCTTCTGGCTTTGGCGGATTGTTTTTTTGCGCAGAAATTGCGCTGGGTTTACGTGCAGAAACCATTGGGCTGAGCTAGAGTCCTGTTATCTTGATAAATTTTTGATAACAACAGCACACAAAACCCAGCAGCTGCGTTACACTGAATCCTATGAGCCCTGCACCAAAAAGGAAAGGCCGAGGCACCATGGCTGTGCCAGAACGGATCGCGCGAGGATTGCTTGGCGTGTCAGCTGTTACAGACCGAATTACCAAACCAGTCTTGGGTAAAAGAGGATTTGTCGCAGGCGATATTATCTCCCGTTGGCATGAAATCGTTGGTGCCGAACTCGCAGCTTCTTCAATACCCGAACGTATTCAGTTGCAGCGCGGCACCCGCAGCAATGGCACACTACACCTACGGGTCGCGAGCGGCGCAGCAGCAGCTCTTATCCACCCACAGCTTCCCTTGATTATGGAACGCATTAACGGCTTTCTTGGCGCTGGCACCGTCAGCCAAGTGAGAGTCATTCAAGCCCCACTCCCAAACAGTATTGTCAGAAAACCCATCCCACGTGCGCGGCCTTTAACCGCTGAAGCGCTGGCAGAGGCAGAGACACAGATCGGGGCGTTAGACTCAGACCCGCTGCGCCAGGCGTTGGCAAGACTTGGAGCCCGCCTAAAAGAACGGCACTGATCTGAACAGGTCC
>CAYGSZ010000147.1:0-4429 GCA_964352705.1 uncultured Rhodobacterales bacterium | reverse complement strand
TGGGGCCCGTTATCGCCCCAGCTTACGAAGGCTCTGATGACTACAAGGTCAAAGCAGCGCCACTCATTTCTTTTCGGTATCGCGATTTGATCCAGGTGGATAACAACAATATCCGGGTCAATATATTTGGTCGAGACAGCATTTTTGAATCTAGCAACTTTAAAGCCGGGCCGTTGCTTAAGCTAGATTTCGGACGCGATGAAACAGACAGCCCCGACCTTGCAGGGCTTGGTGACGTTGGAACCAGTATCGAATTAGGTGTTTTTGCCAGCTACACGATGGGGCCAACCCGGGCACGTATTCGGGTGCAACATGACGTCATCAGCGGACACTCGGGCATGCGGGTGATTGGTGATTTAGGCGTTGCCGTTTACCGATCAAACAAACTCATCGTGACCAGCAACTTAAGTGCCACGTGGAGTGATGGTAGCTATATGGCCTCCTTTTTTAGCGTGACCGCCGCTCAAGCTTTGACTTCTGGCCTCCCAGCGTTTGATGCCACGTCGGGCCTCAAAGACATCAGCATAGCCTTTGGTAGCAATTACACCGTATCTGACCATTGGGCATTAGTTGGCAATGCGGGTTATTCCAAACTCCTTGGCGACGCAAAAAACAGCCCAATCGTTGCAGTCCGTGGCGCATCGAGCCAATTCGTTGGCGGGGTTTTTGCCGTTTACAGCTTTTAATCTGACCACGCGGCGGCAACCAGACGAAATCAACGCAATCCTGCCCTACAAAATCCATATTCTTTGGTATGATTGCATCATGACGATGAAACCAATAGCCACATGTGAAATACGGTCGGACCAAACATTCCAGGCTAAGAAGCTCGCGAATCTGGCGATGTCGGTAGGGTCTCACCAGACGCTAGGCAGTCTTTTCGCTGCTGCGATCATTGCCATTATGACCCTAACACTTTTGACAAACCCTACACTTGCCAATGCGCAAGAAACTGACAAGCCCAAGACAGCAAATGATGAAGGATATGTTCTTGAGCAATATCCAGACTCTCTGCCGCAGACAACAAACCAATGCATTTTCTTTCGTACGTTGCACGACTGGAAGCCCCTGAACCGTCATAACCTTATTGTTTGGGCGCCAAGTCGAAATCACCCCTATCACCTACAACTGGATCGACCATGCCAAAACCTGCGTTTTGCACACACCATTGGGTTCACTTCCACAAACGGTCGTTTATGCGGCTTCGGCGGGGATTCGATTTTGGTCACCAGCGGCGGTGGCCTTCCAGACCGGTGCCCTATTGGATCAATCACAAAACTCGATGAAGCTGGTCTAGAACGCTTATTGGCGCAAGGACGAGGCCGCACGCTAAGAGAAAAACGCGAGGCTGAAGCAAACACAGAAACAGCAGAGCCTAACCCATAACTCTAAAAAACACTCTCAAGCCGTCATTTTTAGAGCACTATTAGGTTTCTCCATTCCCAATTTTAGGAATGAGCTCTGCATACAAACTGATCGCGAATAACCTGATTTCATCGTAACGGCAGTCCCTTTGGCATAAAAACCTCTGAAATCTAACGAAGATGATATAACCCGCGGCAGAAAAGGGCTTTAAAGCTTTCGGCCTTGCCGCTGTCCATAACAACCCTGACAATAGAAAACGTCCAAACAGGTTAGAGTTGCATGCCGCAATCATCAGAGAAATTTATCCAGCGATTCACGATCGCCTATGCGTCAGCGCTCATTCTTATTGCCAGTGTCATTGCAGGATCAGCGTTTCTTCTGACCAGCGCGACAACACAGCAAATTGGTGATGCCGCCGTCATTAACATCAGTGGCAAACAGCGCATGCTGTCTCAACGCATCGCGCAATTCGCCCAACGGCATGTACAAGAAGGTTCAACGCTGTCAGCAGACGCTTTGGAGTTGCTGGCGCGACAAATGCTTTCGGATCATCAGGCGCTTTTAACCGGGGACGAAGATATTGGGGTTGTCACCTCTTTGCCGGAGTCAGCCCGACCGCTTTATTTTGACGATCCCCACAATCTCGACAAACGCGTTCGCGCCTATGCGGACGAAGCCATAGCCCTGGCTGCGGTTAAAGACAGCCGCAGCGAACAAGCATTTCAGCATTTAGCCGCCATTCAGAAAGAAGCTGAAGGCCCACTGTTAAACTCTCTTGATAACGCCGTCAGCCACTATGAGAAAATTGCCACTGACAAAACCAATTCTGTACTCAGGGTGGGATTGGTCATTGCTACACTCTTGATCGCAATGCTGGCCGGCATGGGGCTGTTTTTGTTTCGGCCGATGGTCAAGCGTGCGCAAAGAGATGTATCACGCATTGTCGATCTGGCTGCAGCCGTAGAAGCAAATGAAAAACGCCTCAGTTCCATTATGAAAACTTTGGCCGATGGTATTGTATCGATTGATAGCGAAGGAACGATTTTATCATTCAACCAGGCTGCCGAGTCTATTTTTGGGTACAAAGATAAAGAGGTGCGTGGCAAGAATTTTAGAATTCTTCTACCAAGCACTGAGCGACGCGGCGGCATGGGGTACTTTGGTGAATCAATACGGCGACAAGCTAAGGGTAACCTGGGCGAACGCAAAGGAAGCGTGCGCGAGATCGTCGCCTTGCGTAAAGACGGGCGCGAATTTTCCATGGAACTTTCTGTAAGCGGTCTAGAGATTGACGACTCCCATATTTACACAGCCGTTGTCCGAGATATCACAGACAGAAAGACAGCAGAAACTGTGCTAAAGCGCCAAGCCTGGGTTATGGAGAACATTGCAGATGCTGTGATACTCGCAGATCCACAAGGACGCATCATCGACTGCAATAAACGAGCAGAAGATCTCACTGGTTATGACCGTGTTGAACTGCTGGGCACGCCGGTGATGGAACTCATGGCCAATAGATCAGAAGATGTGCGCGGCACCGCTCAAACCGAAGCTCGCACCCTCACGGACAAAGGCGAAATATGGCGGCAAGAATTCGAAATCAAACGCAAAGATGGCGAGATTCGTGTGTTCGACAACACGACCACCGGCATGTTCGACGACCGCGGTCGTTTGATTGGTCGTATTTCAGTGAACCGAGATGTAACTGAGCAACGAGAGTTGGACCGCGTAAAAAACGAATTTATCTCTGTTGTTAGCCACGAGTTACGTACGCCATTGACCTCTATTATGGGATCGCTCGGCCTGATCAAAAGCGGTGCCGTTGGTGAGATGAGTGCAGACCTCGGCAGCATGATTAACATTGCCTACTCTAACAGTGAGCGACTGGTGCGATTAATTAACGACATTCTCGATTTAGAGAAAATCGAGGCCGGCCGAATGAACTTCGATTTGGAACCCGTTACAGCCATGTCCCTTCTGGAAAGTGCCATAACTGAGAATACCGGCTATGCAGAGAAAAATAATGTCGCCATCATAATTACCGATCCTGTTAAAGACATAATTGTCAAAACAGACGTCGATAAAACTGCGCAGGTTTTTGCAAATTTGCTTTCAAACGCCATAAAGTTTTCACCTCAAAACGCATCTGTAGAAATTGGTGCAAGGCGGCTGGGCGATAAAATACGCTTTTTTGTACGAGATTACGGCCCTGGGATTCCAACTGGTTTTCGGGCCTCAATCTTCGGCAAGTTTTCACAGGCGGACTCGTCAGCAACTCGCAAAAAAGGCGGGACAGGCCTTGGACTGAGCATCAGCAAGACCATTGTTGAACACCTCGGCGGAGAGATCGGTTTTGACTCCACCGAGGGAGAGGGCTCCACATTTTACTTTGATTTGCCTGAGGTTGTTACAACAGAGCAACAAAACCCCGTTACTTTTGTTCACCATAAATCAGCTTTGATTGTTGAGGATGACCAAGACGCAGCAACTCTGCTGCGCATGATCCTCGAACAAATGGGCCTAACAGTTGAGGTCGCACTAACACTGGACGCTGCGGGCGCTCTTGTTTCACAGCAACACTTTGATGTCATCACTCTGGATCTGGGTCTTGATGGGTCTTGCGGCGTTGATCTTCTGGACACACTGTCTGAGTGCGAATTGAATCGAGACACGCCGGTTATTGTTGTGTCGGGCAAGCGCCAAGAGGATATAGCCGCCTTAGAAGGCGGCGCGATAGATTTAGCCGGTTGGATTCGTAAACCTGTTAAAGTTGAAACACTGAAGACAGTTTTGCGAAAATGTTTAAGTACCACCGTATCTGATAGACCACACATTCTTCATGTTGAGGACGATCCAGACGTTCGAGCGATCGTTGAAAAACTGATGGCAAACACCGTGGATGTCACACGGGCAGAAAGCCTAAGCGCAGCACGCGATATTTTATCGAAAAGCGACCGGACATTTGATTTGGTTCTACTTGATTTAGCGCTTGGTGATGGGCGCGGTGAAGAACTTCTACCCGATCTCAGAACTGCAAGCGGCATGCATATACCGGTGATCGTGT
>CAYGSZ010000146.1:0-6511 GCA_964352705.1 uncultured Rhodobacterales bacterium | reverse complement strand
GTCCAGAACAGTGTCAAACGCTGCACGCACCTTGCGTCCTGTTTGATCGTTTTGATACCGTTCGCTTCTTGCGCTGATCTGACACACACCAGTCCCAGGCTTAACAGTGACAGTGTAGTCCTTGAAGGCACTGTGTGGGTTTGCAACTGAGGATAGAAGATAATTATTCATGTCCAATGTGCCTGGAGTCTCTCCAATGATCTCCAACGCGCTCATGGGCGTGCCCATGGCGATGCCGAATGGTTGGGCCATGGCTTGTGGGACGGTAGCCGCGAAAGCTGCGGCCAGCACTACAGCGCACCCCCACATGTGCAAAAAACTCTGTTTCATGTTTGTTGCCCGCTCCTGCCTAAAGGGCGTCCTTGTCCGAGGCCGTTCTGCTTCGCCAAGAGTCCGGACAGTCGTCGTGGTTGTCAAAAGTATACGACCCCCCCACGTGAATGCCTTCTGCTTCAAGAACAGCAAGGACGAGGTAGATGATAAGAACGTTGTCAGGAAGCGGTTTTTCTGGTCTAGAAAACCATATTGTTGCTCGAACGAGATCTTGGGGATTGAGCAATACGCCATCTTGTGTAGCTGGAGGGGCTTTCTCCGAATCGTCTTCGAACGGTGTGCCATATTTGGCGAGCAGCTGGTTCTTCACTGTGTCAAAGGTGGAGAGCACTTTGGCGCCAGACGGGTCATTGGTAAAGGCTGGGCTTATTGCTGTTAGACCACAGACGCCCACCGCAGGTAAGGCCTCTACGATGAACGTATTAAAACTGCTATGAGATTTTGGAACAGACAACAGATCGTAATACGATGGTCCCGTGCTTGATCGCGGTTTGCCAAGGTCCAACGCGCTCATGGGCGTGCCCATGGCAATGCCGAACGGTTGGGCAGTGGCTTGTGGGGCAGTCGCTGCAATAGCTGTGGTCAGCACCAACGGCCCCAGAAGAAAGCGCAAAAAGTTGTGTTTCATCCCGGCAAGCCTCACTCTCAGCAGTATACCTTACGTTGTAATGTGATCAGACCTAATCTGCCTGCAGAGGTCAACTGTTCTTAGTCCAGTTCTTTGCTTTAGGCGCTCACTTCGCCGTCTTCCCCCGCCGGGCGTCTTCAAACGCCTGCAAGTCTTCAAAGGCCTTCATCATGTCGTCGGTCGACAGCGGCGGAAGGACCGGGTCGTGGGTATGAAATATTTTATTGGCGCAGTCCGCATTGCCAACGCAGCCTGCCGTCAGCGCTGCGAAATCAAAAATGTTTGCTGCATGGCGGATGCTGCGGTCTTCGGTGAATTCAACCGTGCCGGTAGATTTGTCCGTCAAAATGATTCCGGTTCTGACAATGGTGTAAGTCAATCCGCTGGCGCGCAGAAAATCTTCCGCCGCTGTTTTGTCGTCGTAGATTTGTTTGAACGATCTGCGTTGGCGTTCGTCCAACGTCGCGCTGCTGTCGCCCGCGCCCACCGTGCTCATAAGAATCAGATGCGACGCCCTGCCCAGCAGTGCCGCAGCGGTGATGTTGTTGTTGCCTGTCTTGTGAATTGTGACTCCGGTTTGGGCTGACCCGAAGGACGCGGAGCGCGCAATCGAACTGATCACGGTGTCATATGAGTTTTCTTTGAACACGGTGTGCAGGGTGTCAGGCTCAAGCACATCGCCCACCACATAAGGCACGCCGATCTTATCCAGGTCCTCCACCTTAGACGTGGGTCGCACCAAAACGGTCACGTCGCTGCCTTGGGCCTTCAGGGCTTTGACAATCTCATAGCCAATCATGCCGGTGCCGCCAAACACCAGCACGCGCTCGGCACTGGCGGGCTGACTGGCAACGGCAAGAAGAATCATCACTGTTAAAAAGAAGCGTTGAGGCATCACTGAAAAACCTTATGCGTAAGAGGGGGATAGGCAGGGCCGACACAGCCCTTCATTTTGTGACCGAGTATGAGCCCCCAGTGTCCCACTATGAGCCCAAATGTGAACGCCAATGTGAACCCAAGTAAGCCTTGCTTCCAGGTCAGAGTCAGCGCCCCACCAGCAGATGGATGGCCGGACGGTCCGAAAATCCTTTACAGCGGCGCTTGAATTGGCCAAAAAACGCCCCACATCCATACTTTAAATGTTACCGAAGAGCGCGCCGCCATGGAAAATGCTGCAGTAAACACCTCCGCCTCACACAGTTCCACTTCAGAAAGTCCCGCCTCAGAAAGGTCTGCTACCAAAAGCCTGACATCTGCGCCCCCGGCGGTGGACAACATCGATAACCTGTTTCAGCAAACCCACGACGAGTATGCCCGCTCGCGCTATGTCGCGACGCTGCACAATCACGCCCTGATGCGCGTGCGCTTCGACGTTAAAGATGTGTATGAAGCTGCCGTGCGCCCGGCGTTCGAGCAAGAAAAAGGCCGCCCGCCGGAAACCGGCCACGAAATTTCCAAGGCGATCAAGAAGAACCTGTTTTATCGCACTTATAGCTCCTTCCGCTATAACGCTCAGGAAATGCTGAGCCAGGCCAAGCAAGCCGCGGTGCAGCGCAAGCTGCCTGAGATGATCGCGGCGGTGAAAAAAATCGCCAACGAAAACCCCACCGGCGGCACCTTACGCACCAACCCCAATTTGGAAATTCCGCGCTACATCACGGCGCAGGATGTGCACCTCATTCCCGGCGGTTATCATTCTGAGTTTACGGAAGACGATGTGGCCCAGGGCTTTCTCACCGGCGTCAAGCCCGGCCCCATGGTCAACCGTGGGCGCGACTTCGGCAGCGTTGGCTATTCCATCGGCGCATGGATCAAGCACGTCTACCCAGAGTTTAACCCCGAAAGCATGCTCGATATGGGCACCCAGGGCGGCAGCAACCTCATCGCTTACAGCACCGTCTTCCCGGATACCGAGCTTTATGGCATCGACATTGCTGCACCCAGCTTGCGCTATGGCCATGCCAAAGCCGAGCAGATGGGCATTAAAATGCACCTCAGCCAGCAGAACGCGGAAAAGATCGACTTTGAAGATGAGTCCTTCGATCTGGTGGTCACCAGTTTCTTCTTCCACGAAATTGCCGTGCCCGCGTCACAGCGCATTCTCAAGGAAGCGTTGCGTGTGTTGAAGCCGGGTGGCCTGATGGTCAACCTGGAACTGCCGCCGCACAAATCCTGCGAGCCGTTTCTGAATTTCATGTTTGATTGGGACACCAATCATAACAACGAGCCCAACTACCGCCGCTATCGCTCGCAAGACCCGGTGCAGCTGATGAGTGAAGCGGGCTTCCCCGAAGCTGAAACCTTCGAGCGCGTTGTGCCGGAAGTGGCCGTGATTCCCAAAGAAGATTGCGTCGCCATGTGGGACGGCAAGATGGACCCCCCGCTGCACGGTCGTGGTGGCTGGTACATCTACGGCAGCCGCAAAGCCTAACTCTACCCCGCTATTCTGAAGCGGCGTACAGGTAAAGCCTGTTGAGCAATACCCATAGCGTGTGCTCACCCCGTCACCCTCGGGTTTATCCCGAGGGTCCAAGATTTCCATGCTCAGTGCTAAGATGAAACCCCGTCATACAAATCGGCCCAGGTCGGATTGTCTTTTTCAATGGCGTTGATCTTCCACGCGCGTGACCAACGCTTCATGGTTTTCTCTCGTTGAATGGCGGACGCAGGATCGTCAAAGCACTCGAAATACACCAGTGTTTTGACACTGTACGTTTTGGTAAAACCCGGGACGAGCGCTTCTTTGTGTTCCCAAATGCGCCGTACAAGATCATTGGTCATGCCCGTATACAGTGTGCCGTTGCGTTTGCTGGCCAGGATATAAACATAGAACTGAGTGGGCATTATGCTGTGCCTGTTACTCTGGATGCTCGGGACAAACCCGAGCATGACATAGGGGAGTGGGTCGGTCGTGTTTCTAAACGACAACTTCGTCACCCTCGGGTTTATCCCGAGGGTCCAGGGTTACTAAACTTCTGCTCTTGGGCGAAATTTCATCGTGCAAAACTGTTCAGTGCGCACCAGGTTTTCTTTGCAGGGTTGGCCCCGCTAAGTCTCGCCCAACTAAACTCAACCAGACGGGGGCATGTAAATGCCGCGCTCGTAGAACCGGGTTTGCACCTCACGGTGCACAACGCCATCTTCATAGGGGAACACAAACGGGTCCCCGGACCAGAGGTCGTTGGGCACGGCGTGGCCCTGGGTGTAAGCAGCGGCGTAGCTGGTGGGTTCATCCCACAACGGAATGTTCAGTTTGGGGTCTTGGCGCGCCGCCCTGAGCGCGGCCATGTCCACGTAGGCCATCAACACCTCTGGACCATTGTGCCGCACCGCGTTTCTGACATTGCCGCGATAATCGATGAACTGGGATTCGCCATAGGGAATCCAGCCCTTCGGTTTGCTCACGTCGTAGCCGGTGTTCGACATCACCAGATAGGCCATGTTCTCGTAGGCGCGTTTGCGGCGGCAGGCATCCCACATGGGCTGGATGTTGCTCCACCCCTCGGAGGTGGATTGCACCAGCAGCTCGGCCCCCTGCAGCGTCATCAGCCGCAAGATTTCCGGGAAGATCACTTCAAAGCAAATGATATGGCCGATCTTGCCAAGCGGGGTGTCGGCCACCGAGAACAAACTCTCAATCCCAAATTCTTCCACATACTTTTCAAAAATGCTGCCGGGTGTGTGGTCGCGCAACGTGCCCAGCACATCAACACATTGCACCTTGCGGTGTTTGTTGATCAGGTCGCCGGAATCATTCAGCACGAACGCGGTGTTAAACACGCGATCGGGAAATTTCTCGTCGATCTCCAACGCCTGCGCGGCAATATAAATACTGTGGCGCTGCGCGAACTCCGACAGCACCTCCATCTCCGGGCCGGGCAGGCGCATGGCCACCGATAGAATATCCGGCACAGTGCGATAGCCCGCGCCGCTGAAACAGAACTCAGGAAACACAACCAGTTTTGAATCGCGCCGCCGGGCGCGTCCTTCCACCAAGGCCAGGGCGTCGGTGACGTTTTTCATCAACGCGTCACGGCGACCTTCTTTGGGTAGCGGACTGATGTTCGCGGGCTGGGCCATCAGCGCGTAATAGCCATCCAACAAATCGTCCTCTGCCGTGCGCCGTTGCGCTTGGGCGGCGAGTCTGGTCTCGGCCTCGGCCAGCCAGCCCGCTCTGCTGTCGGGGGAGGGGATGTCCCCGCGTGAGTCGGCCAGGCTTTCATAAACCGGTCCATAGACACCATCGCGCAGGATCAGCGGATAGTTGTCGTAGCGATTAACGGAGATGTGCGCGCGGGCGCGGCGCAGTACATCAATATCCATATCGGTCTGCACAAAGCTCTCCGCAGCCTGGGCCTGGGCCGTGTTGCCTTGCCAATCGAACAGGCCGGTGAGGGTTGGCAGCTTCACCGTGGCGTCTTGCACCCGGCGGGTCGCGGGGGTCGCGGTGGCCACGTAAAACCAGTTCTCATAGGCCAGCGTGGTCGGAAGCTCGTCTTGCGCTTGAGACGTGCCACCCACGTAGGACCGCACCGCCGGATTGAGAATCACTTCCGCGCCATTCAACATGGCCCCGCGCACCAGGCCGGGCATCAGCAGGTCTTCCCCGGGCAGGAGGGCCAGCTTGCCAAAGGGTGTCAGAGCAACGTCAAAGGCAGACGCGGCGGTCAGGCGGGCGGTGCTGTCGGTGAATCCGGTGCTGAAATCTGGTGTGACCTTCGGTGTGCGCAGCAACAAATCCCCAGAGGGGCTAAACAGAAACCCAAGGGTTTCGATCTCATCGGAGTCCTTGGCTTCCATGGGGGCTGCACCCGCCAGATAAATGCCGAAGGTTTCCGCCAGGTCCGCCAGGTCGTCCCAGACCTCGTCTTCGTCTTCTGGATCAGACCAGTCCGTCTCCCCCAATGGCAGCAGCACCAGTGTGGGCTTGGCTGCGGTATTGAGGGGCGCGGTTGCTGCGGCCAGCGTGGCGCGCAAGGTGTCTTCCGGGTCGTCTGTGGACCAGCGCTCCTGAGAGAAAATCAGTGTGGCCGCCAGAGCATCGGTGGGGCGATCCCCAGCCCCGTCCGGCCGCCGCGACATTCCCAAAGCCGTAGTTGAAGACAAAGCAGTTATGAGAGTCGGGGCCAGCAGACCAGTGCCAGATGCACCTAAGACTCCTTTCAATAAGTTACGCCGCGCAATACCCAGATGTTTGTTACTCATCGCCATGCTCACTTCACCTGATAATCTGTCAGCAAATAGTTCTCGCCGCGAAAGGTTTGCTTGGCCAGAATACGATCGCCTTTGATGGCCCACACATCCAACGGCCCGGTGGAGTAGTGAATGGTCTCAAAGGTGCCCGCAGGCACTGTGATGGTTTCCTCGCCGATGCGCGTGAGTTGCGAGCGCATCACATTGCCCAAGACCGGTCCATCGCCATCGCGCACGGGGCGCAAAAAATAGGCGGTGCGGTCTAGGGTCATGCTGCCGCTTTTGGCTTTCCCATCATCCGGGTCCATCACCGAGGAGTTCCAGGCGTTTAAACCTTCTGCATGGCTGATAATGGCA
>CAYGSZ010000145.1:0-6525 GCA_964352705.1 uncultured Rhodobacterales bacterium | reverse complement strand
GCGTGAGGACGTGTCCCGTTTTTCCCTTGCCCGGGAGCGGGGCACGTCTGACGCTCTATCAGCTATCAATTTTGCACCAACGCCCTTAGCCTTTGTCGTGCATCAGGCAGCGTTTTTTGATGGGGCGTAAAAACGAACTGCTCCAGAAAGTAGCCGGTCAGGTCTAATCCGGCGGCTACATCACCTTGCTCCGGTTGCGGGGCGCTGTCGTCTTTGAGAAACGGCGGCAAGGCCAGCAGCTTACCCTTATACGGCAACCCAGCCTCACGACTGACGGCGCGCCCGCTTTTCGGCGACACATAAACCAGGTCTTCCGTCACCCCCGTCGCCGCGCAGGACGTCAGATCCAAGCCAAACCCAAGGTCATTCAACAAATGCATTTCCCACAGCACATAATCCGCCGCCCAGCCAGGTTCTCCAAGCGTTTCAAGCAGATGACAGGCCTGCCCATAAGCCAAGGGATGCGCCTCACGCTCGGGCAGCACTGCCTCTGCCGTGGCACACAAGGCAATCATCGCCGTCAGCATGTTTCGGTCGTGCAGAGCATCCGCAGCAAACATGCGGTCCGGCTCACACACAAAAGTGCCCAGATGATCGGCCAGTCTGGCCCGCCAACGCATGTGCAGGCGATTTCCAGGCTGATACAAGCCCCGGCCTTTGCGCCCTGCACCGCCTTTAACTACACCGGCATGATGCCCATGCTGCGCTGTCAGAGCATGCAATATAACATCGTGCTCACCGTACTTGCGCACGGAGAGGACCAAACCGAGATCGGTCCATTCAACAGCCATGGAAAAGGTTTACCTGAAGTCGGGCAGAAAGATGAGAGCCAATCCGGCAATCATGGCGGCAATGCCGCTGAACAACAGCACATGATCGGGCCAATGCCGCCGCCTGTTGGTTCCACGCCGCCAAACGACAACGAAGAGCGCCATGGCGCCCCCCCAAAACAGAACCACACCCCAACGGTCTAAGTCCAAACCAAGAACCTCGCCTAATACGCGAATTTGACGCTAATAAAGCTTACTCAGGCGTCGAAGTCGAGCCCCCAAGCCGTATAATTTGAACGGCGTTCCCGCCATTTTGGCTCTACTTTCACGTGTAAAAATAAATGCAGGCGGCGCTCGAGAAGGTTTTCCAGCTCGCGCCGGGCCTGTTCGCCGACCGATTTGATTCCAGCGCCCTTTTTCCCCAGAACAATCGGCTTCTGACTGTCACGGGTCACATAGATCGTCTGATCAACACGGGCGCTCCCGTCTTTATTTTCTTTCCAGGACTCGGTTGCGACCATGCAGTCATAGGGCAGTTCCTGACGCAGGGCCATGAACAGCTTTTCCCGGGTGATTTCTGCGGCCAGCAAACGCTGCGGCATGTCAGACACATCGTCTTCAGGGAATAGCCAAGGACTTTGAGGCATGACGCCCGCCAGGATCTCCAAAATCCGGTCTGTACCATCACTGGTGAGGGCAGAAACCATGAAGGTCTCTGTAAATTTGACCACATCGTTGAGGTTAGTGGTTAGGCCCAGCAGCTTTTCCTTTTCTGCTACGTCCACTTTATTCACCACCAGCATAACTGGCGTTGAGCGGGTTTCCTGCCGTTTCGCCAACGACTTTAAAATCGCCCTGGTATCAGCCTCCAAACTGCGGGCACCATCGACCACAAGTAGCACGGCATCAGCGTCTTCCGCACCCGACCACGCCACAGAAACCATGGCCCTCTCTAAGCGGCGCGTTGCCCCTTCAAAGATTCCAGGCGTATCCACAAACACGATCTGACTTTCGTCTTTTAAAGCTATCCCACGCACAATGGTCCGCGTTGTTTGCACCTTAGGCGACACAATCGAGACTTTGGTGCCAACCAGCGCATTCACCAGAGTCGACTTCCCGGCGTTGGGCGCTCCCAGCACGGCAACGAAGCCGCACCGCGTGTTTTCAGTCTCAGTATTCATATCTGTCATTTAATGACCCTAAGCATCGCCTCGGCGGCCGCCTGTGTTGCGATGCGCTTCGATGCGCCTATGCCTTGCACCATATCATACCCCTCAACATGAACTGCCATTACAAACTCAGGCGCGTGGGCCGGGCCGGTGCGCTCCAGCAACGTGTAGGTAGGGAGCGGCAGGCCTTGGCCCTGCACTAATTCTTGAAGGGTCGTTTTTGCATCTTTAGGAGCCGTCACAGCCGCCTCCATATGTAATTGCCAGTGATGCACAACAACCCGTTTAGCCACATCAAAGCCGGCATCCAGGTAAATCGCCCCGATGAGAGCTTCGCAGGCATTCGCAGCAATGCTGTCTGTCTTTTGAGCTTGGTCTTCAGCCCCACCACCAACTTCAATGTACTGTTGCAAATTGAGTGAGACCGCCACTTTGGCTAAAGTCTCACGACTGACCAGGGCGGCAAGCCTGCGGGCTAGACTGCCCTCCGGCTCATGTGGAAAGTGTGCGTAGAGCAAGTCAGCCACGGAAAGCCCTAAAACGCGGTCACCCAGAAACTCAAGGCGCTCGTTGGTGACTTCAGGGACAATTGCCGCGCTGTCAGCTGTCGCACTGCGATGGGTTAACGCAAGATCACGAAGAGCCGGTGTACGAAAACGATGTGGCAGACTGTCATCTAAAGAACTGCGGTCTTTCATGGCCGCCGTCAGCGCAGAGAGTCGAACAGCCGACCAAACCGAATAGCCGTCGGCCACTTCCAAAATTCAAAAATAGACGCTGTCCCGTCTGTCGAGAAAAACAGCACTTCTGCACGACCAACAAAATTCTCGGCCGGTACAAAACCAACTTGGCTGCGGCTGTCTTCTGAATTGTCGCGATTATCCCCCATCATAAAATAGTGGCCGTCGGGGACTTTGAATTCTCGCGTGTTATCAAAGCGACGGTTGTCGCCTTCTTCCAGAATAAAATGCTGCTTCCCGCCCGGTAGGGTTTCAATGAACTGCGCCACTCTCATTTGGCTGCCATAGGGCGTGCTGTAGGTGAAATCGTCAATACGTTCGCGCGGCACCAGTTCGCCATTGATGAATAACCGGCCATCTTGAACCTGAATCGTATCTCCCGGCAACCCGATCACGCGCTTGATGTAATCGGTCTTATTGTCACGTGGCAGCTTAAAGACGGCGACATCGCCGCGCTGTGGTGGATCAAAAATTATTCGACCGGAAAAAGGCATAAAGCTTAAGGGAAAAGAATGACGGCTGTAACCATAGGAAAACTTGGATACGAAAAGATAATCGCCAATCAACAGTGTCGGACGCATAGACCCTGATGGAATGTTAAATGGCTCAAAAGCAAAGGTTCGGATAACGAGGGCGACCAAAATAGCGTAGAAAACTGTGCGAATGGTCTCCCAGAACCCGTCGTTTTTCTTTTTTGAAACGGCTCCAGTATTTTCTAACACGACGGTCCGCCTAAGCAATTTCAACAAAAAGAAACGGTTATACCAGGAAGGCCTGACCGAATGTGCGGATAAAACCGGGCCGCTTCCCCGCTGTCAACCTACAGACCTGTAAGATTAACCAGAAACATTAATTTTGGGTACTGCTGTTATGATCACCAAAGCTTCGGCAATCGGGTATTCATCTGTAATCGTGAGGTCAACACGGGCCTCCATACCCTCAGGAGTCATGCTACTGAGGCGCTCGGCAGCCCCGCCTGTCATTTTTACGGTCGGCTGACCAGACGATAGGTTTACGACGCCGAGATCACGCCAATAAACACCTCGCCTGAACCCCGTTCCCAGGGCTTTTGAGGCGGCTTCTTTCGCGGCATACCGTTTGGCATATGTCGCGGCATAAGCCGAACCAGCACCTTTACGACGGTCAGCTTTGGCCACTTCAACCTCTGTAAAAATACGCTCAATGAAGCGATCACCGAACCGCGCCAGTGTCTTTTCAATGCGACGAATATCAATAAGATCTGTGCCTATTCCTAAAATCATGCCGAGGCCCTTGGTTCGATATCGGCTTCATTTTGGGCGCGAGCTTGATCCATGAGGGATCGCATGTGTTGAATGGTGTTGGCAAAGCCGGAGAAAATCGCTTCGCCAACAAGAAAATGCCCGATGTTTAATTCTTTAAGTGTTGAAATTGCCGCAATTGGGCCAACCGAGTCAAAAGTGATGCCATGACCGGCATGGCATTCTAATCCGATTTCTTCTGCACGCGCGGCGGCGGCTAAAATTTTATTATAGTGATGCAGTCTCTCATCTTCACTGTTTGCTTCGCAATAAGCACCAACATGCAACTCAATGACTGGTGCACCCAATCGCGCCGCCGCGTCAACTTGCCGCAAATCTGGTTCAACAAACAAGGAAACACGAATATCTGCCCCCCCCAGTTCACGCACAAATCGTGCCAGATGATTGTGCCCTCCGACCGCATCCAACCCACCTTCTGTCGTACGCTCCTCACGTTTCTCAGGAACAATACAGGCCGCAAAAGGGCGATGACGGAGTGCGATAGCTAGCATCTCATCCGTTGCGGCCATCTCCAGGTTTATTGGCAAATCAATTTCGCGCGCCAACCGTTCGATATCAGAATCCGATATATGCCGACGGTCCTCACGCAAGTGGGCTGTAATGCAATCTGCGCCCGCCTCCGCGGCCATCACTGCAGCGCGAATAGGATCAGGATGCAGTCCGCCGCGCGCATTTCTGATGGTCGCGACGTGATCGATATTCACCCCGAGCCGTAATCTATTTTCCATAATCATGACTGCCCAGCCGGGTCAGAGGTTACACCCAACTTCGACTTATTTACCTTAGCGATCGCAAGAGCTTTGGCTAGTCTGCGCATGTTTCTGCGACGTTGGTAAACTTCAACCAAGCGGTAGAACACGATATAAACCACAGCCCAGGTAAGTAATGCCGCCGGAATACTGCCAACGATCATTGGCCACAATACGGGCCAAACGCGATCCATGAACAAGGCACCATTCAGTTCGATCATCGACTTAACAAGACCACCAAACATATCACTGAAATTTAGGACTGTTTCGCCTGTTGGCATTCCGTTTCCAATAAGAACACTCCCAATATAGTAAGTGGTGATCCAAATCACTGGGAACGTCCAGGGGTTGCCAACAATAGTGCCGAAGGTCGAAGCAAGAACGTTACCGCCTATCAGCCAAGATAATGCGCCAGCTATAAAAAAATGTGTGCCGATGAAAGGCGTAACAGACACAGCCGCCCCACTCGCCAACCCGGCGGCGATAGAATGCGGTGTGCCAGGAAGACGGTTCAATCTATGCCAAAGGTAATGACCTGCGCGGCTCCAACCGGACTTAGGCCATAGAAAGACTTTAATGAGGGCAAATGTGCTTGGACGCACGCGACGGCGGAACATTTTTATAGGCGCCCTCTACCCACGTGCACGCTCAACGGAGTTAACCGCTGATGACGCTCGGAGCGCAGCAATAATATTCGTCAAGTGCTTCACACTCGTCACTTCAATATCAAGGTCCATCTCAAAGAAGTCTCTAGAGCGGTTCACCATCTGTAGGTTTGAAATGTTCCCTTTGTTTTGTGCAATGACCATAGAAAGTGCACCCAGACTGCCAGGTTCATTGAGAACAATAAGGTTAACCCGCCCTAAGTGCATTTCTTCAATACCACTCGAATCCCAAGCGATATCAAGCCATCGATCAGGCTCGTCGGTGAGTTCAATAAGCGCTTCACAGTCTATCGTATGAACATCGATACCTTTGCCTTGTTGCACTATCCCAACGATACGGTCCCCGGGCAAAGGGTGACAACATTCGGAGAGGTGCACAGCTAGTCCCGGAGTCAGACCTTTAATTAAGACTGCGCTGTCCTGCGGACCGGCCCCCTTTTCCCGCGCACGAGAAATGTTCACAACTTTAGAGTCAAACTCAGTCCGCACCCCTGGGTAAACGGCTTCGAGCACTTGTCGTGCTGTTAGATGTCCCTCGCCGATCGCCGCTTTCACATCTGTTGCCTCTCCATAGCCCAGCTTCTTGCAGGCTTCTTTAAGACCTTCAGATGTAAGGTCATAGCCTTCTTTAGCAAACATCTTAGTTAAAATCTCACCGCCCAGTTTGGCGTATTCTGTTTGGGCTTCAGATCGAATGCGTCGACGAATATGCGCTCGGGCTTTGCCCGTGGTGACAAACCCCTCCCATTCAGGGGACGGTTTCTGAGCTTTAGACACAACAATTTCAACTTGGTCTCCCGTATGAAGTTCAACACGCAGCGGAACAATACGTCCGTTCACTTTAGCTCCAACGCAGGTGTTTCCAATCTCGGTGTGCACCGCATAAGCAAAATCGACTGGGCTTGCCCCTTTCGGGAGCGGCACCAACTCGCCTTTCGGCGTAAAGCAGAAAACTTGGTCTTGGAACATTTCCAACTTTGTGTGTTCAAGAAATTCTTCAGGCGACTGTGCGTGCTCCATGATATCCAAGAGTTCTCTCAGCCAGTTGTAATGGCTGTCGGCCATATCACCCAAACCGCCCTTATAATGCCAATGGGCGGCGACACCGAGTTCAGCAATATCGTGCATTTT
>CAYGSZ010000144.1:0-6587 GCA_964352705.1 uncultured Rhodobacterales bacterium | reverse complement strand
AGGTCAGGATCACGGCATTGATACACCGCCCCAAAGCCACCAGCCCCAAGCTCCCGGATAACACTATATTTGCCGATCGCTTCCGGCATAACGTCCCAATACCCTTGCGCGCGCTTACAGGCGTCTATCGTACCTTAAGATATTGGTCCGCTTGCACCCGGTCCGTCACGCTTGGTACGCATTGCCCATCTGTCTACAAAGCGCTTAACGAACTCTGAAATGTTTGCTCTAATGGCTCCTTCATTGGCCAGCCGTAATCGCTCACTTGCCATTAAAGAACTGCCAAAGCTCGCGGTAAAAGGTGTTACAACCTCTTCATTCATGAACATTTCAGACCCGCCCTTTTCTGTCACTTGATAAGAAACACTTGAAGTGACCGTCAAGTTCAAACCCACTAATGGCTGTTCTAAATCAAGCAACTCTGCAGTAATGGCGTATGGCGCGTCTGCTGGAATAGCGGCTAGCAGCAAATTGCTCTGAAGACTATTTTCCAAAGCGTTTCTAAAGTCAGAGTTGCCGACCTGAGAAACCCACACCGAGTCTTTACCGCCAATCACATCAAGAACATAGACGCTATTTCGGAGGCTTGGATTTGCGTCCACGTATGCCGGAATTAGGTTTGATGTTGTCATCAAATCGGTTCGTGCGGCAGGAGCACACGCTGCTGTTAGCGCAGATAACATGAGAACAGCCAAAGATCTGAAAACTCCAATCGCCCGATTCCTGGAAATTGTGCTCATACGAATACTCCCTTGTTACTAAGTTGTTTCATTCAATAATCCTACCCTGAGATAGATGAAATTTAATAGGCTTTTCGGGTCGTTCGGACTCCGAATGTTCAAAATTAGGAACTATTTTCAACCATAACTTATCTAGGACTTGTATTCTCAAGGGACACCTAAAACGCAGGCTTCAAGCTGTGTTCGACGGTACTAATGGCAATACCGCGGGCGGATGCGTATGGGGAGCGTGCGCTGACCTCAAGATTACGGAACACGGAGATCGCTTCATCTAAAGGGAACTCAGCGGACAACAGTGTCAGACGATAAACAAATCCATCTCGTTGCTGCCGGATTATTGGGGAAGACCACGTAATCTCTCCCGATTGGGGCTGACGCCCATCCAACCGGCGAGCGGGTTGCAAGTCGCGCGGTACATCACCCTCCATTGGCTCGACGAGAACCAAAATAAAGCGCGGCGCGGCACCCGCTTCCACAGCCAAACCAAGGCCGCAGACTTCAGCCCCTATGCGCGTGGACAGACGCCCCGACACATTTGAGTCGATGGGCGTCACAACACCACGCTTTGAGTCCATATGAACCATGGGGCAGGTCGCGCCGTCGGGCGCGGTAACAAATGCGACATTTATACTGGGCGGCTGAAGCCTGCCTTGAATACGCTGTCCAGCCACATCCAACACCAGCCGGTCCAATACAGAGCCGTTCGCCAAGTTCGACACGATATCATCGACACTTTCAAAGGTTGCTGAACTTGCCAGGACAGCATCTACCACAGCAAAAGAGCGAACCCAGACCAGGCCAGCGACCGAGAATGCAGATAAGGCCAGAACGATGACAGCGATCGACACCATCCGCCGAGACACCATCGCTATCAACGTCTGAGCGGCATCACCGAGCGGCCTTAGGTGTTCTGAGTTCAACAAATCACGCTCAATGACCGATGGGGCGTGATCCGGCACCGGCGCGAGGGTGCTTTTAGTATCCGTCTGCTTGTCATACGTCGCCGTGGATAGGAATATGCGGAGCGTGTCAGCAGCGTGTGAAACACCCAAGACAGAAACATGGCTGAGGGTGGACATGTCGCCCACCTCTATATCACCGGACTGAGGAAGCAGGATAGAAACCGGGATATTGGACTCTTCGACCAGCGCCTGCATAGCATTGGCCTTGACGGCAATGTGATTCACAGCGCCAATCTTAAGATCGTGATCGACACTGCCTGTTGCCAGAATGACAGCCTCTGCTGAATCATTAAGGCCTGCCAGCAGCCCTTGTGCCGACAAACCATGGGCCAGATAAATGGCCAACTGCCAACTATCACCGCCTGATATTGAACCCGAAACATCAAGGCGAAAGCCGCCCGGCTCTGCCGGACCGAACTCGCGCAAAACAATGCCAGTTTGGCGCCGCACGAAGGCGTCATAGTCCAGTTTGATAGGAAGTTCCTTGTGGGTGCGGCCGAGACAAATAGTTGACTGACCCACACCTGGCTCCCACGCGATACGCTCGACCTGGACGGGGCCGTCTGTAGTCAGAACGTATACTTTATACATGGCCTGTTCCGCCCATTAGGTGAGAACAACACGGTTGTCAGGATTGGCCAGCGCCATAACCGTATCGCCATAACGCTCTTCTAGCAGTTGAATGACTCCGTCGCGAGCATCCGGCAGTGACACACGCAGTGCCGTCTCATCGCCATCGACAAACAAAGTCGTTGGAGCTGACATAGAGGAATCATCAAGTTCGATCAGCACGTAGACCTGGCTTGGTTCCGCTTGCGACGGCTGGAACCGGATTTTACAACCCTGCCCGTCGCGGGGTGGTAGCTCATCGCTACTCGCCGCCCGGGCGATGAGAACATATTGGCTTTCGCGATTGAGAAAATCTCTATAACGAGTATGCAAAACAGGGTCGGCGAGAATGGCGCGCTTGGCTGCCGTGGAATCGATGTTCCCCTCGCCAGCGACAAAGTTATAAATATCCGAAACGGACATCGCGCCCTCTGCGCCCAGTTCTAAAGTCATAGACATCAGGTCCATTGCCCTGCGCCGCGTCACAAAGCCCGCCTCTAAGTGCGGGATGTCCGCAGGGTCCGGCCGCTTATATTCAACGGTCATGCCTGATCTCCATACAACTCTTGGAACGTTCGCCGAAACACCGGCGTATCCGTTCCGAAACACGTTTCTAAACCTGGGTCTTTACCTTCAATGACAGACAAGCGACCGCGCACCTTTTCAAGTTGATGCTGAAGCGCAAGCAAAGCCCCCGTACCCATGCGGAAGGCCTCTATTCTGTACGGGTCTTCAACCACATCTGTTTCAAAGCCTTTGCGGTTGATGGCCGCGAACGCACGCTCGGCGTCTTCCAAAGCGTCTGTAGAAAATGCGGCGCTCGCCTCAACGTCCACCGCGTCGTCCGTGAGATCATCGGGCAATGGAGCCACTCCTCCGGCAAAGAGGTTCACCACGTTTTCACCCTGATCCGCAGAGATCTCAGCCTGTTCCTTGGCCTTGTTCAACACATGCGCTCCGGCGCGTGCCGTTTTGTTGAGCCGCTCGATCAGAGCATCGTAGGCCGCGATACGGTTTGCGTAGCGTTCTTCAGCGCCGGACTTAATCAACGTCTCAATACGGGCCTGATCTTTACCGCGCCGCGCCTGTAGGATTTGCGCTTGGGCAAAGCCAAACACATCTGCCCGCAAAAGAGACAACGGCAGGTTTGCCGCGACCGGTCCATAAGTATCGATACGAGCGAGCGCGTCTTGATCCGACTTTGTTAGAAATTTGACCTCTTGGGCCGGGGCCTCCGCTAACACCGCCAGGGCCGAAGACCAATCAGACCCGCCTTCATACCGGTCGTAGTCATCGGCCGAGAGACGCTCCGGGCTGACTTCGCCGGCATCTGCATCACTGCCCAAGGACGCAGCATTGGTCGCGTTGCGTTTCGTTTTCCAGTCCTCAAAGGTGCCGATAAACGCGGCAAAGTCATCGGCCACGGTTTTGTACAAGCGGTAGTCGCCCGCGCCGTCCCCGGTGTTCTGATCTTCCCAGAACGCGAGCACCCCGGCATCGTCTGGCCGGATTGAGTCGCCGTCACGCGCATTGAGGAAAGCTAGAATAGACTGAAACTTTGCCGCAACCGTCCGGCTTGGCACGTCGTCTTTGAGCGATCCGTAAACACCCCGCGCCAATGTGTTGGCGAGGTCCGCGACCGCGCGATGGGTCAGGCCGTCCAATTCAAAACCATCAAAGAATGCGAGCGGATTGAGCGTTCCCCCTCCCGCTTCACCGCCATCATCAGAGGTCGAGAGCGGTAGACCGAGAACAACTTCAAACAAAGCCGCGAGCACGGGCATACGAGAAAACGTGACGCTAAACGCCTTGTCGGGATAGTTGAAGTCTAAACCCTGATCGGTGATCGAAACCAGATCACCCGCATGGGCGTCGGCCAACGAGGCTCGGAACCAGGACGACGTCACTGGAGCATCGTTGAAAAAGACCATCAGATAATCCGAACCCAGAGCACACCGTAGACCGGTGATCAGGTGGCACAACTCAAACAGGGGCTGAGCGTAGGCATGCCCATACAAGAACCCGGCAACGGTTTTGATCACGCGCGGCATATACTTCGGTCGACCATCTAAAGCGGTCGTCTGACTCAATGCGCATAAGGCGTCGTCTAAGTTCACTGACTGATATCCCCCGCAGCCGTACGGAGAGCATTCGTGGTCAGCTAAAATCTCTAGCGACCAGAACACCGTCCTATCGAAAGACACCAGACTAATCATTTGTTGTCTCGCTGTCATGCCAGCGAATACGACCTGTAAAATCATCCAGGCGGTGGCGCAGGCGCAAGCGTTTCATGCCCAGTGTCCCATCGAAGTCGTCAAGGTTCTTGCCGAGCAGGAATTCAGGCTTGCCATCGACAATACGATACTTTTGCGTCGGAGCCGTCAGTGACCCGGCCGGTTGCGCGATAGGCTTTGACTCGACCTGAGAAGCAGCACCTGCTGCGACAACTTCACCGGCAGACACGGCCACACCTTTGGCCTTGTCGGGACAGTTACAGTCGTCAATAAAAACCTTGCCCCACACATTCGCTTGAGCGTTATAGCGTGCATGGGCCTTAACGATGGATGGTATGAGGAAATCGAGACGCAGACGCGTCCAGACCGGTTGATTGGACCGATCAAAATACTGCTCCAGGGCGGTTTGAACATCGCCGCCGGACATACGCAGTGACGTATCCAGCAGCACCAAGCCAATGCGGATATTATCCTTTGGATCCGTGAGATCTGCGTCAGACGCCAAACCGCTCGCCATGGCTGATAGTGGTCGCACGAGCAAAACACCAACACCACCCGACGCGTGGCGAATGTTGGGATCGTATTGAGACCCTTCGTCGGCAATGGCCAAAGCTAATGCAGGCGACACGTTTTGCATGCGCGAGATACGAATGATTTCTTTTGCGATTTCACTGTGATCGACGTTTGCCGCCTGGGCCGCTTCATTAGCAAACCAGACATGCGCCGTCAGGATAATCAGAATAGTTGCGATGGCTCGGCCACGGCAAGAACGTTTGAGACTGCAAAATAAGTCGAGCATGTTTTGTCTCCATAACTAAGGAAAACCCGTGTGGTTTTAGTTATGGACGGAGGAGAGGCAGTTTTTATTAATGAAGCATATCGCTGACTAACGCGGCCTTCAAAAGCCACAGTTCTTGAAATTATTGGCATCACGCGGCTTAAACACCTTAACCGCAACATCACGGCCAAGATCAGGATCACGGCATTGATACACCGCGCCAAAGCCACCAGCCCCTAGCTCGCGGATAACACTGTATTTACCGATAAGAGTGGGTGCGGACACTACCTTAGAACCCACAGCCTTTGAAATTATTGGCTTTGCATGTCAGTGCCAATTGCTGCGCCCTTGTAACGTCACCTGATTTCAGGCGCTTCCGTACTTTCTCAAGACTCTTGATCGCATTTTTTTGTCCTTGAACACTCGCCAGGTAATAGAGCGCGTACGCAAACACCCTATTCTGTGCAACACCCTTCCCATTGGAATACATGAATGCCAGATTATTCTGTGAGTCGGCTAAGCCTTGCTCTGCGGCAAGGCGATACCACCGCACGGCTTCGGCTTCGTCCTTTGCAACACCCCTTCCTTCGGCGTACATAAAACCAAGATTATGCTGCCCACCAGCGCGGCCTTGCTCAGCGGCAAGGCGATACCACTTCACGGCTTCCGCATCGTCTTTTACAACGCCACTTCCAAGACGATACAAGGAACCGAGGCTACTCTGGGCACGGGCAAAGCCTTGCTCTGCGGCAAGGCGATACCACCGCGCTGCTTCTGCAACATTCTTAGGTACACCCCGTCCGAGTTGATACACCGCACCGAGATTATTTTGGGCAGCAGCATTCCCTTGCTCGGCGGCGAGTTTGTACAACTGAATTGCGGCCGCATTGTCCTTAGGCGCACCCTTTCCATCACCAAACATTAGACCGAGTTCATATTGCGCTTGAGCATCGTTCTCTTCTACAGCAAGTCTGTATAGCCTCACCGCTTCTGCATTATCCTTTGGAGGCTCACGCACCAGTGCCGCTCTTCGATCAATCCCTGCCTTTCTTTCGGCTTCGGTCTTTCTCTTCATGTCGGCAATCGCGGTGGTAGCCAAAGCGGTAAACGTGCCCGCTGGATAAGCCGACAGATAAGCTTGATAAGACGCAGAGGTGTCGGCAGATGTCGCAGCTTTCCAGGCAGACGTTTCCAGAGCCGCTAACTTGCCTTTGGCCTGCGCCCTAAACTGTCCGTCAGGCTGATTTGTTAAGTATGTGCTGTA
>CAYGSZ010000143.1:0-6595 GCA_964352705.1 uncultured Rhodobacterales bacterium | reverse complement strand
CCTGGACTTAAAATGCCAATCCGCAGCTGTTCAGGCATGTCAGAGGGCCAGTTCACGGTGGCATCCCGTCTTAGGTCAGAGATCTCAAGGTGCTGCTGAATAAGTTCCGCCCGTTGCAAAGCGATTTGTTTGAGCGAAGTGTCTTCACCATAAACGGGTGTCAGAACAAAGGCGTCCATAAATCCTGCCAGGACGGCGCGTCTAAAATCTGGCTCATCAATAACGCGGGCGGCTTTATGAATCTCTTCGACCGATTTCATCAGATGAGTCAGGGCTTTTCGCCGCGCACCATCACGCTCAAAAAACTGCGGCAGGCCCAAGAAAGCTCTCACCATGGTCGCGACGATTTCGGTCGGTACGTCAATCAGTTCGAACGACCGTTCAATGCGGTATGAAAACATAAACAAGGAGAGGGCAAGGTAGGCGCAGGATTTGCGCACCGGATCGTGCTCCACGGTCAACATGCGGTGGCATCGCTCTGCGACGGCCTGATCGGCTTTGGTCATACTCAGGTGCCGTAAACCTGAGTTGTACATGGTTGCTAGTGCGTCGCCTGAGGCTGCGTTGCACAGCGCTGATATTTTTTCCAACCGTGCATCAAGGCAAATCTCTGCAAGCTCCAGTCTGAGCGCCCGCAGTTTTGCTTCGGTTGCAGCATCCATATCAGCCATGATCAACCATCCCAGGTGTCACTTTCACAGATGCCACTTTCAAGTGCTCCTGAATGGCGGCTAAGGTCTGGGCCACGGCATCAGAGCCGTTCATTGCACGCTCTTTGGCAGCCACGGCCAAAGCCTGCCTGGCGTCTGCATCAGAAAATAAGGTGCCGAGTGTCATAACCAACTCGTTTTCATCTGCCACCTGAAGGGCCATTTTTTCACGCACCATCATTGCCGCAACATCATCAAAATTTTCCATATGCGGGCCAAACACTATGGCACATTCGAAATGGGCAGGCTCAATAGGATTTTGACCGCCTTTAACACCGTTCTTAACGCGGAGGCTTTTTCCCATAAACACGATGGGGGTAACAGTGAAAAAGGACCCCAACTCGCCCAGTGTATCAGCCACATATACGCTGGTTGTTTTGGTGATGTCTTGTCCGGCGCTGCGGCGTGCTATTATCAGTTTTGCGCTCTCGCCCTGCTTAACAATCTCCGGCCCACGATGGGGATGACGCGGCGCAATCATGGTCAGAATATTGGGATATGTCTCTGCCAGGGATTTGTGCACGGAGAAGATAATTTCTTCTTCGCCGGGGTGTGTGCTTGCGGCGAGCCACAGCGGTCGTTCTCCAACCATAGACTTTATGTTTGCCACTGTTTTTTGGTCGATCGGCAGCGGCGGAGCGGCCAACTTCAAATTGCTGGCAACTTCCACCTGTCTGGCACCAAGTGTCCGAAATTTCTCAGCGTGCTCTTTAGATTGCGCCAAAACCAGATCAACGCTGTTCATCACGGTTTTAGCAGCGCCGGGAACCCGCGCCCAGCCTGCCACCGTGCTGTCTGACAACCGCCCGTTGATGATGACAACGGGAACGCTACCATCTTTCAGCGCGACCAGCGTGTTTGGCCACAATTCTGATTCCATGCGAACGGCGATAGTGGGTTGCCAGTGACCCAGAAATCTCGAAACCCAGCCGCGTCTGTCCAGGGGGGCGAATTGATGAATAACGCAGGTGGGCAAGCGCTCTGCCATCAGGCGTGCGCTGGTCGCTGTGCCGGTGGTGAGGAGAACATGTGTTCGCGGGTCTTCAATCAAGCTGTGAATGAGCGGCAATAGAGCCAGAGACTCTCCAACACTCGCTGCGTGGCACCACACCAGCACGCCCTCGGGGCGGCGCAGTGCAGACAGGCCTCGGCGTTCCGCCAATCGCAGCGGCTCTTCTTTGCCACGCCATGACCTTATACGCAGCAGAGCCCGCAGGGGCCAGGCAGCAATATCCGTCAAAAAGGCGTAAAAAGAGAGCATCTACGTCAAGCAGCCATATCAATATCTCCAGACGCAGGACTGCGTCTGGGGTTGGCCGTCATTATGACGTCAAACGCAGGTTTTGGTTAGGACTTACCCGGGATGAGGTAATCGACCATGGCTTCAGCTTTTGGCGCTTCTTGGCCTGCGGCTTCGGCCTGCTTGCGGATCCAGGCTTTGGCTTCCTCGGCATCGACCGGTGTTTGTTTCAGCATCAGTGTCATCACAGCCTGGGTTGCAAACATATTTGCAGCCAGGTCATCAATGGCACCAAGCAGCAATTCAAACTGCTCCGTATTTGAAACGGCCAAGCCCTCCATGTCGTCGGACACCTTGGACAAGAGGCCTTTGACTTGGCTCATCATGAAATCGGACATGGAAACTCCCTTTCTACCCTGAAAGCGAACATCGTGTTGTTCGCGTCATCTCGTCTGTTCTGCTGAAATCGCATACATTTGTGATTTACAGCGTTAAATCTATACCCCACTGGTGTTTGCCTAATCCAGTTTAGTAAACAAGCTCTTAAGGATATGTCGATGAAAGGGCCGATATCTCAGCCAGTTATGATCGGATGGCAGGTCGGCGTTCCCAGCGGTTGGGGGACATATGGCTTAAATCTCGCGCTACAACTCGGTGAAAAAGGCGTTGATATTGGCCTGCCTTTTCTCGCCAAAACCATAAACCTAACCGGCACACAGCCAAACGTATTGGCCGCTGCCATCGCGAACCGGGAGCGGTTTAGAAACACCGATGGCAAAATCGAGGGGCAGGCTGTCGCGGGAATTTTTTTGCGGGCCTTGGGCGACGGGTTAGATTTTCCGCCCTTTTTGGAGGCTTGGTCAGCAGATACAGAGATCGGCGTTGTGTTTTTTGAATCTGCAGATGTGCCTAAAGAAAACCTGGAACGAGCTGCAGGTCTGAGAGCTGTGATTACGGGATCCCAGTGGAACACAGATGTTTTGCGTGCGGCCGGTCTCAACAACGTCTTTAACTGCCCTCAAGGGATTGACCCTGATCTGTTTTGTCCGGGCAAGAGGACGGGCCGTTTTAAAGATCGCTTTGCTGTTTTTTCCGGCGGTAAGCTGGAGTATCGCAAAGGCCAAGATTTGGTTATTGCAGCGTTTAAACAGTTTCATCAGCGGCACCCTGACGCCGTGCTGGTGACAGCCTGGCAAAATCCCTGGCCCGAGGCGGCGGACTCCTTAAAAACTTCTCCGCATATTTCTGGTGTTCCCCGTCGCACAGATGGCGGTGCGCTGAATATCCAGGATTGGGTATTGAGTGAGGGGGTTAATCCTGATTCCTTTGTCGATCTTGGGGCTTTGACGAATGCAGAGATGCCCGCCGTACTGCGGGAGATGGATGTTGCCATTTTTCCAAGTCGATGTGAGGGCGGGACGAACCTGGTGGCCATGGAAACCATGGCCTGCGGTGTTCCCAGTATTCTCTCACGCAACACCGGGCACTTGGATTTATTCGGGGATGACACCTGTTATGGCATCGACCTGCAAATTCCTCTGGGCGAGGTGATGGGGCGTAAAGATATGGCGGGCTGGGGCGAGTCTTCCATCGAAGAGATGGTGCAGAAGCTGGAATTGGCTTACGCCCATCGCGATCAGGCGCTGCAAACTGGCATGAACGGTGCCAACTTTATGAAGTCCTGGTCTTGGTCAGCGCAGGTGGATCGATTGCTGGACGTTCTTGTGGATGTTTCCTGATCCGCATCACTGAGATGCGCACCAGTCTTGCCAGGCGTCGCGCATCTTGGCTTCAAACGCGGCGGCAAAAGCGGCACCATCGCACAACGGCGAATTGGCCACTTGATCTCGCATCTTCGCCCTAAGATCGGCGAGGGCAGGGAGGTCTGACGACAGTGCGACCGCGCGTTTAACCAACTCATCTACCGAGCCCGCAATACAGGCCCCATACCCTGTTGTGGTCAAGTAACTTGCCGCATGCCGCCCGGCAAACGTCTCACCGGGCACGGTCAGCGTCGGCACCCCCATCCACAGGGCCTCACAGGTTGTTAGTCCGCCCGAATACGGAAAAGTATCCAACGCAATATCAATGCGGTTGTAGGTGTCGAGAAAGGCCTGATGAGTCGCACGCCCCTCAAAAACAATGCGGTCTTCGGAAATGCCATGGTGTTTAAAGCATTTAAGGAGCGGCGCTTGAACCGCCGGGTCATCCAGTCCACGGAAGCGCATCAGCAGTTGACTGTGATCGACAGCCTTTAGAACGTTGGCGAAGGTTTTAATAACATCACTATTGAGCTTGGCCGGATTGTTAAGACAGCCAAAAGTCACAAAGCCATTGGCGAGGACCGGCGGCGGCCCCACATCAGGAGCGTCATCAGGCGCATCATCTGGCGGGGCATAACAGGTGTAGCCGTTAGGCAGTTTCAACAGCCGTTCTGTGTAGTGTTCTGCAGCGTCACTGGGAAACTGATGCGCGTCGCCAATCACGTAGTTCATCATTGGCAACCCGGTGCTGCCGACATAGCCAATCCAGCTTATCTGCACAGGTGCGGGCTGGCGCGCAAAAACGGCAAGTCTGTTGCCAGCAGTTTGCCCGCTCATGTCACACAGGATGTCGATACGTTCCTTGGTGATAAACTGCGCAAGGGCTTCATCGTCCAATTCCGCGACGTCATGCCATGCCGAACTCGCGGCCTCGATGCGTCGACTGAGGGCATCTTTAAGGTCAGCCGGGCGTGTATTGAACACAATCGTTTCTAATGACTGAGGAGAGGTGTTTTCAAACAGCGGCGCGCTCAAATATCCCACCGGGTGTTTGCCAAAGTCAGGTGACACAAACCCGATCCGCAAACTACGGTCTGGGTCAACATCAACCGGCGCTGGGTCTTGCGGCTCAAAGGTTGTTGCGATGTAGAGCCAGTACCATTCCGTATGGGCTTCCGCCAAGCGTGCTGATGTTATGCCGGAAACATATTGCAGTCCGCATAATCTGTTCGAGGCGTAGGCGGCGGACTCAGGCGCAAACTTGATGGCTTGATCGAAGGCGTCCAGGGCTTCGTCAGACCGGGCCATGTCCCCCAGCAGGGTGCCGAGGCTGTTCCAGGCCATGGCGTAATCGGCCCGTGCAGCGATGGCGCGGCGCAGCAGATATTCAGCTTCCCCCAGATGGCCTAGATCGCGCTGCACGTTCGCCAGATTGTACAGGGCCTGGCTGTGGTCCGGTTGGATATCTAAGGCCCGTTCGTAAGCCGCGACGGACGCTGGCGCGTCTCCCAGGTTGCTGAGTGTCAGGCCCAGTTGGCACCAGGCCTGCGCATGTTGGCCATCAAGCGCGATCGCTTTTGTGTAGGCCTCTTTTGCGGCGGGCCAGTTTTTGAGTTTCCCGTGCACATTGCCAAGATTGTAAATGATCGCTGGGTTGTCTGGCGCGTGACTGTGCGCGGCACGCAAGGCGCTTAAGGCATCGTCAAGTCTACCAAGTTCCAAAAGCACCGTCCCGAGGTTGGACTCAGCTTCGGCAAAGGGTTGTTTCACGGTCACAGCTTGTTGCAACAGTGCTGCGGCAGCTTCCGGCTGCCCAAGCTGGTACGCGACAACTCCCAGCATGTGCAGCGCATCGGGATGCCTGGGGTCAATTTCGAGAACCGATTGATACAGATCAGCAGCATCAGCGAGATTGCCAGACTGATACTTTTGTTGCGCGGCGGCAAACGCGTCTCCAAGCTTATTGGTCATGACGCTATCTCAGTTGGAGCCGAAGTGGAGGACTGCGGCATTCCTTTTTATGGTGTGAACGGCGGCCTCTTGAAAGCGATCATAAAAATCGGCCAGTGCGGCCATGGCCGTTGCGTCCGGTGGCGCGCCGTCTTTGCCTGAGGTCCCATTATCCAAAATAAATCCATAGTGATGGGATATGAAATTAAGCAGGAACGCCAATTGGCGATTGGCAGGGGTCCCGTTGCCTGCGTTATTTTTACTTTGTTCCAGCACATAGGCGATCAGCGCATGGAAGAAGAGGTATATGGTTTCATCCCAACGGGTCTCATGATTTACATGTAAGGCGATGGGGCTGTTCAGGCTCTTAAGGTCGCGCCCAGCTAAATAGGCGGTCAGCGGCAGCCAATAATCCCAGAAGGGCATACCCATGGCGAACGGACTGTCAGCAAAAATATCTACAACATCGCGGCTCATAATGAAGTAATCGTAGCCGACGGAAAATGTTGGCTCCAAAATCGTGTCTTTCGCTTTGAAGGCGTCAGCCGTCGTCACGTCAACACGCGGACCAAGCACGACGCAGCCTTCGGCGGATTGCATCAGAAACAGTTTTAACTTTGGGTCAGGCCGCAGAAAAATATCTGCGTTGATGATGCCAACTGTATCTCCAGGGCTGGATTGAACTTTAGCCGCTTGCAACAGATCATAAATATAGGGCACCGGCTTGTGGGCGTGTTGTTCTGCCGTTCGCTCTGTCGCTATGAAATGAATGTCGGGATACACGGGCTTGAACTGATCAATCTCTGCCGCAGTATTCACCGCAACGACGGTGATGTCATTATCGAGCCAAGATTGAACGGTCGTCGCTTGCACATCGCGCTCATCAACCGGCGATAGGCTCGTTGCCAAAACCAGGCGCGGCTCAACTTCAC
>CAYGSZ010000142.1:0-6619 GCA_964352705.1 uncultured Rhodobacterales bacterium | reverse complement strand
TGAGGTTGAAGGCGGTGAGTCCAACGATTCTGCGCCTGTCGCTAAAGCAAAAGCTCCTGAAGCTGCAAAGGCTAAGGCTGCTCCCTCTGAAGATGCTGCTAAAGAAGCAGAAAAGAAGCCTGCAGCTAAAAAGACTGTGGTGAAGAAAAAGGCTACAGCCAAGAAAGCTACAACAGCAAAAAAGGCACCTGCAGCCAAGAAAACAACAACTAAGAAAACCACCACTAAAAAGACAACGACAAAGAAAACTGCGGCTAAGAAAGAAGATTAAAGCTGACAAATCATACTCTGCGCAGGTCAGCCAGGTTGAATGATTGAGCAGTTAAACATAGCTGGCAGTTATTAATTTGGCTGCCCGTAAGGACTGACAAATTAAGGACGAAGACGAATGGCACAAATCACAGCGGCTCTGGTCAAAGAGCTGAGAGAAAAAACCGGCGCTGGAATGATGGACTGCAAGAAGGCCCTTGCAGAAACCGATGGCGACCTTGAAGACGCGGTCGATTGGCTGCGTAAGAAGGGTTTATCTGCTGCGGCAAAGAAATCCGGTCGTGTGGCAGCTGACGGCTTGATTGGTGTGATCGTTGATGGCAGCAAAGGTGCTGTTCTGGAAGTTAATGCTGAAACTGACTTTGTTGGGCGCAATGAGAATTTCCAGGGGTTCGTTGAAGCCGCGACCAAAATTGCACTTCAGGTCAATGGTGACATGGATAAGCTCAAGGTCGCTGACATGTCAGGCGTTGGGCGCACCGTTGAAGAGCAGGTGACTCACCTGGTCGCAACAATTGGCGAAAACATGCAATTGCGTCGGTCTGCTGGTCTGTCCGTCAAGCAAGGTGTTGTCGCGGCTTACGTTCACTCTGCCGTAAAACCCGGTCTGGGTAAGATTGGTGTTTTGGTTGGATTAGAATCAGAGGGTGATGCAGAGAAGCTTAACGCTTTAGGCAAACAGCTGGCTATGCATGTTGCAGCGGCAACCCCTCGGTTTTTGACGACCGACGAAGTTGATGCCGATACTATGGAACGTGAACGGCAGGTGCTGACAGAACAAGCCAAGGAATCAGGCCGACCAGACGACGTTATTGCTAAGATGGTCGATGGCAGAATGCGCAAATTTTACGAGGAAGTTGTGCTCCTGGAGCAGATTTATATGATTTCTGAGGACAAATCTAAAGTCAGCAAAGTGGTCGAGGACGCGGCCAAAGAGATCGGCTCACACATCAAATTGACAGGCTTTGTGCGATATACCCTCGGGGAAGGCATCGAACGCGAAGCGAAAGATTTTGCCTCTGAGGTTGCCCAAGCTGTTGGCGGCTAAGGTCGTATCTTAAAACTCGAAAAAGCGCCCGTTTCTCCTCAAAAGAAGCGGGCGTTTTTCATTTGAAGCGTGTATTGTCTGAGACGTAACGACTGAGATGGCCAGTTAGACGGGTATGGAGTTAAAAGGGACGTTGACCGTCCCTTTTTTGCAAGCTGACCCTGACTGGTAAACGCCTTAGTCGCCAAGTCGAGAATGTTTGGCCAGTTGGAGGTTTTACGGATCATGACCAAGGTACCGAAATATAAGCGGGTAATGGTCAAGGTCTCGGGCGAAGGCCTCATGGGGCCTGAATCTTATGGTCTTCATAAGGCGACGGTCTTGGACATCGCCAGAGATATTAAGTCTGTGGCTGAGATGGGGCATGAGGTTTGCCTGGTCATCGGCGGCGGCAACATTTTCAGAGGCGTCTCCGTAGCTGCAGAGGGCATGGATCGCACCTCAGCTGACTACATGGGGATGCTGGCCACGGTCATAAATGCTCTGGCTGTGCAGAACGCGTTAGAAAGCGTCGGTGTCGCGACCCGGGTTCAATCTGCAATAGAAATGAACGAAGTTTGTGAACCCTATATTCGGCGGCGGGCTGAACGTCACCTCGAAAAAGGTCGGGTTGTCATATTCGCTGCCGGCACTGGCAATCCCTATTTCACAACAGATTCTGCAGCGGCGTTGCGTGCCGCAGAGATGCATTGTGATGCTTTACTTAAAGCAACGCAGGTTGATGGCGTTTACTCAGCCGATCCTAAAACAAATCCAAATGCAACGCGCTATGATCGCCTGACTTTTGACACGGTTCTCGCGCAAGGTTTACGGGTTATGGATACGTCAGCGATTGCGCTAGCCAGAGATAATGGGATGCCGATTATTGTGTTTAAGATGCAAGGAGATGCATCTGTGACCCAAGTCTTGAAGGGCGAGGGCAATTTTACTGTCATTACGGAGAAGGAGTAAGATATGGCTGGCTTCGCCGATCTAAAAAAAGATTTGAAGTACCGTATGGAGATGACGCTTGACGTCGTCAAAAAGGAATTTGCCGGTTTACGCACTGGCCGTGCAACCACCGGCTTGCTTGACCCCATTATGGTTGATGCCTACGGAAGTCAGATGCCATTAACACAGGTGGCCAGTGTTGCAGCGCCTGAGGCACGTATGTTGACAGTTCAGGTGTGGGATAAAGGCCAAGTAAAGGCGGTTGAAAAAGCAATCCGGGAATCAAGCCTTGGGTTAAACCCAGCCGTAGACGGCCAGTTGCTTCGCGTGCCTATTCCAGCGCTCAATGAGGAACGTCGTGAAGAGCTGAAAAAAGTTGCTGGCAAGTATGCTGAGGACGGTAAGGTTGCCATTCGAAATGTACGCCGTGACGGCAATGACCAGCTTAAAAAAATGGAAAAAGACGGCGATATTTCTGAGGATGAAAGTCGCCAATACCAGGATGAAATCCAAAAAATTACTGACGATCTCGTCAAACAGATTGATGACGCCTTAAGTCAGAAACAAGAGGAGATCATGCAGGTTTGATGGAAGATCTCTCTCTCAAATCTGTCGAAGACTCTGGCCCTGTTCCAGAGCACGTTGCCATTATTATGGATGGCAATGGCCGTTGGGCTCACGCTAGAGGCTTACCGCGCACGGCAGGTCATAAACGTGGTGCACAGGCCGTAAAGAAAACCATCATTGCTGCCGCTGAGATGGGCATTCGATATTTGACCTTGTTCGGTTTCTCAGCCGAGAACTGGCAGCGACCTGACTCTGAAATTCGCGACCTGATGGCTTTGTTACGCTTCTACTTGGTGAACAATATAGATCAACTGGCTCAGGATGGGGTGCGTTTGAAAGTTGTTGGTGACCGGTCACGACTTCCCTCTGATACAGTTGAAATGATCAGTGATGCGGAACGACGCACAGCCTCGAATGAGAAACTTATTCTGACCATTGCGCTCAGCTACGGTAGTCGTCAGGAATTGGTGCATGTCGCAAAACAGCTCGCCGAAGAGGTCAAGCTGGGTCGCCTTGATCCATCGAACATTGACGAGGCTATGTTTGCAGATCGCTTGTACACGCGTGATATTCCTGACCCTGATCTCTTAATCAGAACCTCGGGTGAGCAGCGTATCAGCAATTTTCTGCTCTGGCAGTTGGCCTATACAGAAATGGTGTTTACGCAGACGCGTTGGCCAGATTTCGGGGCTGCTGAATTGAATGATGCGGTGTCAGAGTTCAGACGCCGAGAACGTCGTTTCGGAATGGTGGCGGGTTAATAAGTATGTTTTGGACGAGGGTTGCAACATCTGTCGTTCTCGCGCCTATCGCGTTGGGTGCTGTGTTCTATGGTTTCCCCGTTTTTCAATTGTTCGTCGGTGTGATGGCGGCTGCCGTTATGTGGGAATTTATTCACATCGTCGGTAAAGCAGGTTTTCCGCCGAGGGCTGTTTTTGCGCTTTGGAGCACAATTGCCGCAGTGGGTCTTGCAGCCGGAAATATGACGTTGGCCCTCGCGGTCATAGCGGTTGTCTGGCTCATCTTGCTGGCGACGGACCAGCGCGGCGATCGGGTTCGATTTGCCTCTACGCAAACTGCGCTACTTTATGCCGCGATCCCAGCTGTTTGCTTTGTTTTTGTGCGCGAGATAGGTGGGGCTGAAACAGTGTTCTGGGTTTTAGCGGTGGTTTGGGCCACTGACATTGGCGCTTATTTTGCTGGCCGACTTATCGGTGGCCCAAAACTTGCCGCGGCGATTAGCCCGAATAAAACCTGGTCTGGTGCAATTGGGGGGGCGGTCTCAGCCGTTCTTGCAGCCATTGGAATTGCTGTGTTTTTTGAGGTTTCGCCGTCGCTGCTGAGTGTGGCTCTGGCTTTTATCTTATCAGCTGCAAGTCAAGTTGGTGATCTGATCGAAAGTCGGTTTAAGCGCGTGCATGGCGTTAAAGACTCTGGAACGTGGATGCCGGGACATGGTGGCGTTATGGATCGTGTGGACGGCTTGTGGGCTGTCACGCCTTTTGCGGCGTTCATCTGTGCAGCCTTGCAGGGCGGCATGTCGACATGGTGAACGTTTGATGCAGATGAACCGTGAACGTAAGCGCATCACGATCCTTGGGTCTACGGGGTCTGTCGGGGTGAACACGCTGGACCTCGTGCGTCGTAATCCAGAAATGTTTGATGTCGCAGTTTTGGCAGCCGGACAGAATGTCGACCTCCTCATTGAGCAGGCACGTGAATTTAGACCTGACCAAGCTGTTATTGCGGACTCTTCGTTGTATGAAAGTTTAAAGACAGGGTTAGAGGGAACAGATATTTCTGTTTCAGCGGGTGAGGATGCGCTGATCGAGGTTGCGCAGCAGCCGGTTGATCTGGTGATGGCCGCGATTGTTGGTGCGGCCGGGCTTGCCCCGACACTTGCAGCTGTTGAGCATTGCGACGTTATTGCTCTTGCCAACAAGGAGTGCCTTGTTTGTGCGGGTAGACTGTTCATGGACTCTGTAAAGCGTCATGGATCGCGTCTCTTGCCCGTAGATTCAGAACACAGCGCCATATTTCAGGTTTTGGATACAAAGCAAGTTGATGCGCTTGACCGCATTATTTTAACGGCATCCGGTGGCCCCTTCCGTGAGTGGTCCCTTGAGCAATTATCGACCGCGACACCAGAGCAGGCTGTTGCTCATCCTAACTGGTCTATGGGTGCTAAAATCTCGGTTGATTCTGCGACAATGATGAACAAAGGGCTTGAGTTGATTGAGGCTCAATATTTGTTTGATGTCGCTGAGTCTCAAATCGAAATCGTCGTACATCCACAGTCTATTATTCATAGCCTCGTCAGCTATGTGGACGGCTCTGTTTTGGCTCAACTCGGTACGCCTGATATGCGGACACCAATTGCCTATGCGTTAGGATGGCCAGAGCGTATTTCGGTGCCTATGGAGCGCCTGAATCTCGCAGATGTTGCCCAACTCACCTTTGAAGCCCCTGATTTTAAAAGATTTCCTGCCTTAGTTCTGGCACGTCAGGCTTTACAGTCTGGGGGAGGCGCGCCTACTATCTTAAATGCGGCAAATGAAGTTGCCGTTGCCAGATTTTTGGCTGGAGAGATCAAATTTCTGGACATTATTCAAGTTGTTGAAAAGACGCTTGAACGCTGTGAAAGTACTCACACATCCTCACTTGCAGAAGTGATGCTTCTTGATGAAGAAGCGAGAAGGTTAGCGCAAGGATGTACCGTGTTAGAAACTGCTGCGGAATAGATTTAAGGAACGTTTGACCTTTGGAACAAATACTCGGCATTTCGTTTACGCTGATCAACTTCATCATTGCTCTGTCAGTGGTGGTTTTTGTGCATGAACTGGGGCACTTTCTCGTCGCGAGGTGGAACAATGTGCGATGCGACATTTTTTCCATCGGCTTTGGACCTGAGTTGATCGGTTTTACAGATCGTCACGGCACACGCTGGAAGTTCAGTCTCATTCCCTTAGGGGGCTACGTCAAAATGTTTGGCGAAGCTGATACGGCTAATCCCGGTGCGAAAGATGACGCTAAAGACGTTGATGAGGAAGATAATGGCGTCGGACGTGAGATGACGCCAGCAGAGAAAGCGGTTTCGTTTAAATACAAAACTCTGGGGCAGCGCTCAGCCATTGTTTTTGCCGGACCAGCTGTAAACTTTATTTTTGCTATTGCTGTTTTCTTTATCATGTTCATGTCGGTAGGGAGACCTGTAACAGAGCCGATTATTGGCAATGTAGCAGAGGAGAGCGCGGCTGAGGAGGCGGGGCTTCTCGCTGGAGACATAATCCTGGCGATCGATGGTTCTGAAATTGATCGCTTCGAAGATTTGCAGCGCGTTGTGCCCCTTGGCAATGGCGCTCCAATGCGGCTGACGGTTCAGCGTGATGAGAGTATTCTCGATATTGTTGCGGTACCAAAAATTGTCGAAGAGGTTGATCCGTTCGGCAACCCACAGAAGCGCGCCTTGTTGGGGATTTCATCGACAGGTGAATCGCGCGCTATGGTCCGACATAATCCTTTTAGTGCTCTGGGTTTGGCCGTCACACAGACATATACGGTTGTAGAGGGGACCTTCATTGCGGTTGGACAGATTATTTCTGGCGAACGAGGGACAGAGGACCTTGGAGGCCCTATTCGGATTGCTAAGTACTCTGGCCAAGCGGCCGAGTCCGGGATCGTTAATTTCATAATATTTATGGCAATTTTGTCGATAAACCTTGGCATTATCAATTTATTCCCTGTGCCGCTGCTTGACGGCGGTCACCTGTTGTTTTACGCCATCGAAGCCTTACGTGGACGCCC
>CAYGSZ010000141.1:0-6639 GCA_964352705.1 uncultured Rhodobacterales bacterium | reverse complement strand
GTTTCTGTTGTGTCGTCAGGCACAGCATAAAGTTCAAGGCGATGATTGACCAATCTATAGCCATGCTTTTTAGCGACTTCTTTTTGCAGTCGCTCAATCTCTTCATTGCGAAACTCAATGACATCTCCAGACCGAATATCGATCAGATGATCGTGATGGGTTGATGGCGTTTCTTCATAACGTGCACGCCCATCTCCAAAATCATGCCTGGCAACTATGCCCGCTTCTTCAAACAGGCGCATGGTGCGATAGACGGTTGCAATGCTGATTTTTGAATCTTCTTCAGCGGAGCGGCGATGGACCTCCTCAACATCGGGGTGATCATCGGCTGCAGATAAAATACGGGCGATGACACGGCGTTGCTCGGTCATTTTCATGCCCTGCTCGACGCATCTAAGTTCTATAGCTGAGGATTCATTGTTCATGATTTGAGCACACGATTAAATGTCTCTCTATACGTAGGCATCGACAATTCGCTTTCAAGGCTACTTTACCGGTTGCCTGCAGACAGTGTAACCGCAAGGTTGGTTGGTGAAAAGAAAAGCTCGCCAGTTATTTGCTGACTTTCGGCCAGGTTATTTGCCAGCCTTACCTCTTTTGGCCTCTGCATTCGTGCCCAGGCCTATCTTCTTAGCCAATGACGAGCGATGTTTAGCGTAATTTGGGGCCACCATCGGGTAATCTGGTGCAAGCCCCCATCGCTGACGGTAATCCTCAGGAGACATCCCATAGGCTGTATTAAGGTGGCGCTTAAGCATCTTGAGCTTTTTTCCATCTTCCAAACAGATGATGTAATCCGGAGTAATCGACTTCTTGATTGGCACGGCCGGTTCTGGAAGAACCAGATTGTCGGCATTAGAGCCGATACTGACCAGCGTTGCGTGCACGTCCTGAATGAGTCTCGCAAGATCATCTTGCGCAACGGTATTATTGGTCACGTAAGCGGATACGATCTCACTTGTCCAAGCCAGCACATCTGAGTCTGTTGTTTTGGGCGTTTCTGTCATTCGAAGGTCATGCCTTGTAATAAACGTTCATAATTTGATCTATAGAAGGCTCAAAGACATAGATCAATCAGTAAAAAAAGTGAAAGCCCCCCATCTTTATTGTAGAAAGTACGAGTTATTCAATCCCAAGCGCCATAAATATTTCGTTGGAAATTTAGGAATTTGAAAGGCGTTGTTTTAATTCAGTCTTTTTGAGGGTTTTGGACATCAAAATGGCATCAACGGCAGTGCCGTTTCTAGCGTAATACCCTTTACGGTTTCCCGAAATGTGGAACCCCGTTTTTTCATAGAGTGCCCGTGCGGCGATGTTATCGGCAGCAACTTCCAAATGCAGGACGGCGGACATTTTAGCCCTTTCCTTATTTACCGTTGCATCAATGAGGCGTGTGGCCACACCTAAGTGTCTGTTTGCCGTTGCAACGGCCAGGGTGAGGATTTCAGCCTCGTCAGCAACGCTTCGGCAGAGAATAAACCCAAGCGGGATTTTGTCGCAGACGACCCACCCATAGGTCGCGGGGTGTTTCAGCAGATCCGCAAAAGAGTCTTTCGGCCACGGTGTTTCGAACGCGTCTTGGTGAAGCGCGGCCAAAAGTTCGGCATGATTAAAATTAATCGGGGTTAAGTGAGGGGCAATAACGTGGGAGTTGTCAGACGGGGCCTCCTTGCTCATGGTCTCAGTTGCCCGCCGTTTTGAGGCACAACAGCGTCTGGTGGTCGAATATAAACCGGACGTGGCCCTCCGGTTTCTGGAGCTAATCGCTCTGCCGCCATGGCGGCCAGCGTGACCGCGTTTACGATTTTCACTTCAAAGATGTCACGCTTCACTTCAAAGATGTCACGCTTCACTTCAAAGATGTCATGGGGCTGCTTCATGTGGCTTAAAACGCTCTCTGCTGCGTCGCCAGCGATCACCCAGTTTTTATGCTCAAGCTGCGCCGCCGCGTCCTCGGGCAGCAGACAGGCTGGGTCCTTAACTTGATGGCCGTTGCTGGTAAAACAATGCAGGTAGACCTCTGCCCGCCGCGCATCGATCGCCACGGCGACGGGTTGATTTTTTCCTCGCCGAGCCTCCAGTGCGATAACTTCAGTTGTCAGTATGCCAATAACAGGGAGACCTGTTGCAGCCCCTAATCCGCGCGCGGTCGCCAAACCGACTCGCACCCCTGTAAACGAACCGGGGCCAACAGTTACGGCGATCTTATCTAAGTCAGCATATGTGACGGCGCTAACTTTTAATGCCTGCTCAATCGCGGGCACAAGCCTTTCAGCTTGCCCGTGCACCATCATCTCGGAGGTTTCTGCGAGCACCTCGTTGTCTTGCCAGACGGCAACGGAACACGCTGACATTGACGTATCAAAGGCTAAAACCCGCATAGATCGTTCCTCTAGAGCGCTTTCAAAGATAAGGTAGTATGTGTTGTTCGCCAATCCAGAGAATAATGTTGCATGCTTGTAGAAATCACACCCCCTCAATTCGATGTCGATTTTGATATTGCCTACGCCACTGCGAAAAACTTCACAGGGCGGGAGGTCTATGCTCGTCCAGGCTGCTATCTGCATGCCGACGCCGCTGAACGCCTGGCCAACGTCATTGAGTTGACGAAGCCGCTTGGGCTGCGGTTAAAAATATTTGATGCTTTTCGTCCCTCTGAAGCGCAGTGGGTTTTATGGGACCACACGCCCGACCCAGACTTTTTAGCTGATCCCCGTCGCGGGTCACCACACTCTATGGGCGCGGCCATAGACCTTACCTTGATTGATCAAAATGGCACCGAGTTGGATATGGGCACACCCTTTGACGACTTCACGCCGAGGTCACATCACGGCAGCTTAAATATTTCAGTCACAGCCCAACGTAACCGCGCAATTTTGTTGGGTCTTATGACGGCGGCGGGATGGGACTTCTTTCGTAACGAGTGGTGGCACTATCAATTATTTAGCCCGCGCGGTCGCTACCCGGTTCTGAGTGATAGCGTGTTACCCCGGTCAATGATGTCTAAGCGCTAAGAGCCAGAATAATACTATACCGTCAAAAGGTCAGCGGCACTTGCCGGCGGGTGGGCGTCTATTAATGCGGTTTTTGAATCAAGCGCTAAGGCTAAATATTTTGTTGCGGCCTGCGTGTCACCGTTTTCGCTGAGTTCAACCTGAGCCATAAGGGCTGCTGCGCGTGCCCGATGCGGCGGAGATTCGGTTTGATTTAAAAGCGGCTTAAGACGACTGCGTGCCTGGCCCCATAATTCAGCCTGCAAAGAGCTTTCAGCCGTGGCCAGGCGGCTTTCAGGGTGCTCCGCGTTGCCAGACACCAAAGCTTCAATGCGGCTGGCCCGTGCTAGTACAGTTTCCCCGGGAGCCAATTCTATGTAGGCCGCAAGCACGGCAGGGTGTGGGCTGAGAGCCCAGGATTTCTCCAGCTCTGCAGCGGCTTTTTTGCTTTTGCCGTCGGCATGCAGAGCGCGACCGAGTACGGCGGACCCGGGCGAATGTGCCGCGTCCGCGGTTAGGGCCTGACGCGCCAATTTAATCGCTAAGTTAAAGTCTTGATTAGCAAATGCGGCAGCAGCAGCGTGGGTGTAAATTGCGGCCTTGAGGCGTGGTACATCTGCGATAGAGAAGGCATTTTCCAGATCTTTGCGCTCTGCTGTCGCGGCAGCATCTTGCCAGCGTGCCAGAGCAATCTGAAGATTTAGCACTGTGATAACGGCCCATCGTGGAGGGTTTTTCCGACTTAACGCCCGTTGCGCCTGGATCAACGCCCCTTCTAAATCTCCCGCAGTCTTTGCTGTCTCTGTGAGATCGCGCAACGCAGCAAGCTCAGTTGTAGGGTCGGTCAATAAGTCCCGTGCCTCCGACGAGGCTCGTGTGGTGTCGCCCATCATCAAGGCTGTTTGCTCTTCCAGAAGACGCACAGCTTGATGTTCCCCTATCGCCGCCGAAGCGTCCCGTACGGCTTTTTGTGCGCTGGCGCTGTCCTCTCCCCTGACCGCCGCAAATCCCGCGGCCAAAGCCGTCAGACCGCGGTTTAACCGCTTATCTTTGCGAGACTTTTTGAAAGCTCTTCCCACGCCAACCAACGCACTCCAGGCCCGAATGAGAAAGGCTCCGACGATCAGGAGGGCGATGATAATCACGAAAAGAACAGCGACTGAGGTGTTGATGCGCCACCCCAACCAGTCCAGCATGACAACGCCGGGCTCGTTTGCAAACCAGACAGCAACCGCAACAGCTAGGGCGAGTCCTAAGACGTAGAGGATAACTTTTACCATCGTCTAGTTTTCCGTCTGCGCGGGTATGATCGTTATTTCTCGTCCCGAATTCATGTGCGCGATTGCTTTGGTTGTCAGGTCGCTGACAGCGGTCTCAACGGCGACCCGGGCTTGCGCATCCTTCAACCATGGGGCCAGTGTGTCGCCGGATAGGCCGCTTAATGCCTCTGCTGAGGAGACCGCCGCTGAAAGATTTCCATCGTCCAGGGCGCGTTGCATGCGGGTTATAATGGCACCCACTGTTGCGCTGCCATCATCTTCCAGTCGACGGACGTTAACCAACGACAAGATCTGGTCAAGTGCGCGTTGAATCCAAGAGGCTGAATTCGTGGGCAGCAGGCCAGCGCGTACAACCGCTGGCGCAATGCGATCAAAGCGGTCTTTTAGGTCTGTCCGTGTTGCGACACCGTTTTTTTGGTGCTCGGTGAGCGCTGCCGTCTCAAACGTAAGTCGCGTGGCCTTGGCAGCAAAAGCGTTGACGGTTTCCAGTTCTAATGCGTAAGCGCGACCGTCAGAAACGGCGTCCTGTAATTGCGACATAGCAAGCAAGAGGCCAACAGCACTGGACTGTTCATTGACCAAAGTGCTCGCCGCCGCTTCTACCTGAGTAATTCTAGCGGCCAGAGCCAGCACTGTCGCTGCATCAGCACTGCGATCTTCCAGCGTTGCCACGCGCGTTGATACATCTTCCAGCGCAGCTGCATTTCCTAACGCAGCTTCTACGGTTGCAATACGGGCCGTAACCGTCGCCAGTTGTTGAGCTTGATTGGTAACCGCGTTGCTCAGTGCCGTTGTAGACTCAACGTTAGCGCCCACAGCTTCAATCGGTGCGTTAGTGGCTTGCGCCTCAATGTTTTTGAGGCGTTGTTGCAGATCAACTACCACAGCATCTGTTGCAGACGTGCCTAGCGGCGCTGTCGTCGGTGTGGATTGAACGGTTCTCTTAAGTGCGGCGATCTCTGTTTCTGTCGCCGCCAAACGTTGTTGCAGGGCGGTTATATCTTGCGTCACCGAAACTGAAACTTGAGCGCTTGGTGGTCTGATTTGCTCGGGAACCCAACCTTGCACCAGCATCGGCATGCGTCCGTACCACCATGGCATCGTGCCAAATAACCCTGCAACCACAACAATGAGCACCACAACTATGGTGATGAAACGGCCAAAGCTGCTGGACGGTTTTGAGGGTTGCGCAGGGGGTTTGGCCCCTGTCTCGGTCGTCGATGGAATAGGGGCGTCTGGTATTGGGTCCACATTATCATCAGCTTTCTTTTTCGATTTTCGCTGACTCTGTGTGCGGTTGGTTTGAGACCGCAGATCTGCTGCATCTTCCGCCATGAGCTGCGCTGTTCTCCCCGTCTTAAGAGGGTCTAGCTTTGCTCGATCTTCTTTCTGTGCATCTGGCGTGGGCTGATCTTGCACGTTTCGCTCCGTTTCTTGTGCGGAAAGTTTGGTCTCGTCCTTTGAGTGGGCCATGGAATCAGATGGCTCCTTCTTATTGCTGCTAATGGTAGCCGGGTTTTCGCGCTTTGGCAGGGGTTTTATGTCTGGTTCCGGGCGGGTTTCTAATTCAGGCTTGGAGTCATACTCATGTTTAGGTTGCGGTTTTTCCTGTTGTTCCTTCGTCTCAGGTTCCGGCTCAGGTTCCGTGAGTAAAGCTCTGTCGGCCTCATCGAGCTTTGCAAGTAAGGCATCTAAATCTGGTGAAGCGGCAACCACGGTTTGCTTTACATTCAGTGCTCGCATGGGCGCTGAGGCCAAGGTGGTGGTGGCGTAAACCACCCAATCCTTCACCAGATGTTCAAGGTCTGCCCTTTGCAGTAGCGTTGTAAGTGCTCGGGCTTCATCCACGCTCAAAATCACAGCGCCGTCAAAAACGCCTGCTTTTAGGTCACTCACAAGGGCCGGCGGCAGTGTTTGCGACCGTTTCAGGGTGTAGAGCTTTAAGGAGCGAACCGCGAAACCCATATTAATGAGCGTGCCGGTAATCGATGTTGTTTCTTTGTCATGACACGCATGGACCAAGGCCCCTTCATCGGGTTGGAGCGTCGTTACAATAAGTTTGGCGAAGTCTGATGCGTCGCCAGATGAGGCTTCAACTTTTGTAAAACCCTCCGCTTTGGCGGCTTTAGCAACCTCTGCCGAATCAGCAAAAAGTGGAAAAAACCGGATAGACACGGTGTCCGCAAGGGCACGCACAGCCTCTGTCGAGGTGACAATAAAGGCTTGCGCGCCTTCCAATTTGACGTCGGGGGCTTCAATCCGCTCAGGCGTAATTAAAGGAATGACCGTAACCTGATGGCCGCGCGCGGCTAGTGACGATACCAATTCGGCCGTTTCCGGCGCAGGGCTTGTGATCAAGATACGCA
>CAYGSZ010000140.1:0-6640 GCA_964352705.1 uncultured Rhodobacterales bacterium | reverse complement strand
AAAAACGCGGCCTGATGGTGTCCTTTGGCAATGCCTCGGGCCCGCCACCAGCAATCGACATCGGCAGCCTTGGTCCCAAAGGATCCTTGTTTGTGACGCGCCCCACCCTGTTTGATTACACCGGAACGCGGGATCAGTTGGTGCAGGGCTGCACCGATCTTTTTAAAGTCGTTGGCTCTGGTGACGTCAAGATTGAGGTGGGTCAGTCCTACGCTCTGGATCAGGCGGCCCATGCGCATAATGATTTGGAAACCCGCAAAACCACAGGCTCCACAATTCTACTGACGTAGATCTCTCAACGTTATCGGTGGTTTTAGAGCCTGGTGGCGTTTGCCGCCGGTCAGTTTAGTCGCAAGCGACGTTAATCGCTGGTTTAGTCACTGGTCGCGAGGGTTAAGTGCTCTGGCTGGGGGAGAACCAAGCCTTTCCAACGTGCGCGCTGGATCATTCTCTGTTGATGTTCTGTTTCAATGCGTTTTCGATCTTCCACAGAGACTGAACTTGAGAGCTTGGTTTGAAAGTCTGCAATCTCTGCTGGGGACATCAATGATTGTCCAAAGACGGGGGCTGCAGGGACCTGCTCAGCCATCGCTTGCGCTGAAAAAAGAACCCCTAACGCCGAAATAAGAACCGCGATCTTTTTCATCTAAACCCTCTCACGTCTTCTCAGAGACCGATAAGGCGTAAACTATGACTAAAAATATTTGGTTTGTCAGCGACAATTTTGATCTAGAGCCGAAACAATTCGAAATCTAAGATCTGGTGCTCTAGTGATTCATGCGATCAAAGAAGTCATCGTTGTTTTTGGATTCCCGCAGTTTATCCAACAAGAACTCCATTCCATCCTGGGTGCCCATTGGATCGAGAATGCGGCGCAAAACCCACATTTTCGACAGTGTCTTTTGGTCGACCAGCAATTCTTCTTTGCGGGTGCCAGACTTGGTGATGTCGATAGCCGGGAAAATTCTTTTGTCGGCCAGTTTGCGTTCCATCACAATTTCAGAGTTGCCGGTGCCTTTGAACTCTTCAAAGATGACTTCATCCATCCGGCTGCCTGTATCAATCAGCGCTGTCGCAATAATGGTCAGTGAACCACCTTCTTCGATGTTGCGTGCCGCCCCAAAAAACCGCTTTGGACGCTGCAACGCATTGGCATCAACACCACCGGTCAACACCTTACCAGACGACGGCACAACGGTGTTGTAGGCGCGGGCCAAGCGGGTAATTGAATCCAGTAAAATCACCACGTCGCGTTTGTGCTCGACCAAGCGTTTGGCTTTCTCAATGACCATCTCAGCAACTTGCACGTGGCGCGAAGCAGGCTCATCAAACGTCGAACTGACCACTTCACCCTTAACCGTGCGGTCCATATCGGTAACTTCTTCAGGACGCTCATCAATGAGCAAGACGATCAAATAAATTTCCGGGTGATTGGCCGCAATGGAATTGGCGATGTTCTGCAACATCACCGTTTTACCAGCGCGCGGTGGCGCTGTGAGAAGGGCGCGTTGACCTTTACCAAGCGGGGAAACAATCTCAATAACCCGCCCTGACAGATCCTTCGTTGTCGGATCATCAATCTCCATATTGAGTTTTTGATCGGGATAGAGAGGCGTCAGATTGTCGAAGTTGATGCGGTGTCTAACGGCATCCGGTTGTTCAAAATTAATGGTGTTTACTTTGAGAAGCGCAAAATAGCGCTCACCCTCTTTGGGTCCTCTAATCTCGCCTTCAACTGTATCACCGGTGCGCAATCCAAAGCGTCGCACCTGGCTTGGAGAGACATAAATATCATCCGGACCTGCCAGATAATTAGATTCCGGCGACCTCAAAAACCCGAACCCATCCTGCAGAATTTCAAGAACACCTTCACCAGAGATGGCTTGGTCTTGTTCTGCTAGCTGTTTTAAAATTGAAAACAGCATGTCTTGCTTGCGTAAATTTGAAGCATTCTCGATCCCGAGTTCTTCTGCAAAGGACAGCAGTTCTGGGGGAGATTTACGCTTGAGTTCTTGAAGATGCATTGAGGGACAGACTCCCAAATCTAGTTTTTATGAGGGGCCGATGTGTCATGTTCAGGGTGTCATGTATCATCGGAAGGTGAGGAGATTTCGTAGGCACAGCCAATTTTAAGTTATCGAAGTATGATCTTAAAATATGGTTGGCTTTTAAATTATGGGAAAGCGGACAGAAGCAGTCCTTAAGAATTAGATTTTCGTACCGCACTCATTGGTCGCCTGTCAATTTATAATTCGATGACACGGGTAAGACAGAAAAACTTATCTTCCTAAATATATAAGAATCTAATCTTAGAGGATGTAGTTGTTGTAGGGCGTTCGTTTAACGGGGATAAAATATTATCCTCAGAAAATTCTTGTTGTTCTCGCCTTTATAAAAAACAGTCCTTAATTTGTATAAAGTTGGAAAAATCAGTTTATTTCAAGTTTTTCAGGTCTCATGGCTGGGAGAACTTTTCAAAAAATATCGTTGATACTGTGGAAAACCTAAGTCTTTCCCGTAAGACACAGAATTACATCGCTTTTCATCCACCGTTGGTAAATGGTGGGGTGAAAATCTAACACTGGGACTTAAAAATTCAGCGTCTTGAATATTGTGTCACTTATCCCCGCTCCCACTAACTTATCCGGTTATCTAAAAAGTGCCTGAAACCGTTTTTAATCTCCATTTGGTCTCTGATTCTTCAGGTGAAACCGTCAGCGGAATCGCCCGAGCCTGTTTGGTCCAATATGACAAGGAAGAGGTGACCGAGCACTTCTGGTGGCTGGTGCGCACCAAGGGCCAGATGAGCCGCGTGATTGACGGCATCAAAGCTGCGCCGGGCTTGGTCATCTTTACGTTGCTTGATCCGACCACCCGCGGGCCGTTGGAACAAGCCTGCCGCGACCTTGGCGTTCCCTGTGTTTCTGCGCTTGATCCAGTGATGACCGCGCTTGGCAGTTGGTTTGACAAAGAGGGCGGTCATGAAATTGGCCGTCAACACAATCTGGATGATGAGTACTTCGATCGCATTGAAGCCATGCATTTTGCCATGGCCCATGATGATGGTCAGTCCCTGAGTGGGCTTGTTAACGCAGATATCATTTTGATTGGTGTCTCACGAACCTCCAAAACACCGACCTGTATGTACTTGGCGAACCGGGGCTTTCGCACCGGCAACATTCCCTTGGTTCCAGGCGTCAGCCTGCCAGAGGATGTAATTGCATCACAACGGCCCCTCTTTGTAGGCCTGACCCGAGAGCCGAAAAGCCTGACAGATATTCGTCAAACCCGCTTGCGCCTGATGAACAACGAAGAACGCGGCACAGATTACGCCGATGTCGACTTGGTCAAGGAAGAGGTCGCAGCGGCCCGGCGTCTGTTTCGTAAACACAATTGGCCTGTGATCGATGTTACACGGAAATCCATTGAGGAAACTGCGGCCTCCATCATTCAACTGTATAATGAACGGCGTCCATCGTGAGTACGCTAAACGTGAGTGCGCTAAGCTTGACCACAACCAAGCCGGTTATTTTGGCGTCTGCCAGTCAAAGCCGGTCGCAAATGTTATCTGCAGCCGGTGTTCATTTTCAGGCGATTCCGGCCTATGTGGATGAAGAAACCGTCAAGCAATCTTTGAAGGCAGATGGTGCGGATGCTTTATCTGCGGCTGAAACACTGGCCGAGTTAAAGGCGGTTAAAGTCTCGCTCGCGCATCCTCAAGCCTTGGTGATAGGGGCTGATTCTATCCTCGATCTTGGCGGCGAATGGTTTGATAAACCGCCCGACCTTGATCACGCAAAGGCGCATCTCATGACGCTGCGAGGTCGCACCCATCATTTGGCAACGGCGGCTGTAGTGGCCTTAGGCGGCAAAAGAATTTGGCATGTCCAAGATCGCCCGTCTTTGACCATGAGACCCTTTTCAGACGCTTTTTTAGACGCTTATATATCAGACGTCGGGCCCCCGCTCTTGTCGTCGGTTGGAGCCTACCACCTTGAAGGACGCGGGGTTCATTTGTTTGAAAAAGTTGACGGTGATTTCTTTTCAATCCTTGGGCTGCCTCTGCTTCCCCTGCTCTCATTTTTACGAGAGCATAATGTCGTGATGTCATGACCCTCTCAGATCAGCCAAAGCTGGCGGGGGTCATGGGATGGCCAATTTCACACTCTTTGTCTCCACGTCTTCACGGCTATTGGCTGCGAGAGCATCGTATTGCCGGGTCTTATGTGCCGCTGCCGGTCAAACCGGAAAACCTGGAACACGCCCTAAGAGCCTTACCACGCCTTGGTTTTCGCGGCGTCAATCTGACCGTGCCTCACAAAGAAAAAGCGCTTCAGTTGCTAGATAATGTTTCCGACATCGCCAAACGCATCGGGGCCGTAAATACGGTCTTTGTCGATGAAAGCGGGGCTCTTTTTGGGACAAATACAGACGCCGATGGGTTTCTGAAAAATGTACAAATGAACGCAGATGCCTGGGACAAGTCTGAACCGGCTGTTATTTTGGGGGCGGGCGGGGCTGCGCGCGCCGTTGTTGCCGCTCTGGTTGATGCTGGGGTGCCCGAAATTCGACTTCTCAATCGCACCCGTTCAAAGGCGGAAAACTTAGCGGCCTCCATCCCAGGGCCAATTACGGTTTATGAATGGTCTGAGCGATCAGACACCCTGAGCGGTGCAGGCCTGATTGTGAACACCACCACGCTAGGCATGGTTAAGCAGTCCCCGCTTGAGATTTCATTGCAGGCTTTACCGAAAACAGCTGTCGTGAATGACCTTGTTTATGCGCCTCTTGAAACAGCGCTATTGGCCGATGCGCGGGCGCTTAACCTGAACGCGGTGGATGGTCTCGGCATGCTGTTGCATCAGGCGGTGCCAGGTTTTGCCGGATGGTTTGATGTGCAGCCAAAAGTTACTGAAGCTCTACGCACGTTTGTTTTAGCGCCGGTTTAGCGTCTTGATAAACGCAAGCATGCTTAGCCTGGCTTTAAAACAGAAACGACGGACACCGCATCCCTGGCCCTTTAAACTCATTGGGCTCACTGGGTCTATTGCCATGGGCAAATCAACCGCTGCAATGATGATCCGGCGCATGAGAATTCCGGTGTTCGATGCAGACCAGGTGGTGCATGAATTGCTTGGGGCTGATGGTGCTGCGGTACCAATGGTCGCAGCGCGGTTTTCTGGAATGGTTGATGCGTCAGGTGTTGATCGCCGGAAACTCGGTCGATTGGTGTTTGAAGACCCTCAGGCGCTGGCAGACTTAGAGCGCATTTTGCACCCTCTGGTGAAAAACAAACGCCAGAAATTTTTGCAAATTAATGCCCTGCGCCGGGTCCGCGCTGTTGTGTTGGATGTGCCTTTGCTGTTTGAAACAGGTGGAGATCAACGCTGTGACGCGGTGTTTGTTGTCAGCGCCCCTAAGGCCATCCAGCGTCAACGCGTGTTGTCTCGTGACGGCATGACAGCCTCAAAACTGCGCGGTATTCTTGACCGACAGATGCCGGACGATGAAAAAAGACGGCTGGCCTCTGCTGTCATTCCCAGCGGTCTTGGCTATCATGTGACCCTGCAAAATCTATGTGCTGCACTCTCAGAACACGCGTTCCGCTCTAAATCAGAACGTTCGTTCCACTCAAATAAAGAAGACCACTAAACCATGCGTGAAATTGTTCTCGATACGGAAACCACCGGTCTTGATCCAAAGTCTGGAGACAGGGTCGTTGAGATTGGCTGTGTTGAATTACACAATCATATGGCCACGGGTGAAACCTATCACACCTATCTCAATCCTGAGCGGGACATGCCCTCAGCCGCTGAGGCTGTGCACGGTTTAAGTATCGCGTTTTTGGAAGATAAACCGAAGTTTCAAGACGTGGCTGAAGACTTTTTAAAGTTTATTGGTGACTCTCCTGTGATTGCCCATAACGCGGCTTTTGATCTGGGGTTTTTAAACGCGGAGTTGGAAGCGATTGGCCAGCCGGTTATTTCCAAAGACCGGTCTATCGATACGGTTCCCCTGGCGCGGAGAAAATTCCCCGGGGCCCAGGTTAACCTGGATGCGTTGTGTCGGCGCTTTAACATCGATCTCTCTGCCCGTGTAAAACACGGCGCGCTGTTAGATGCCGAATTGTTGGCAGAAGTTTATCTTGAACTGGTTGGCGGTCGGGAACCAGGTCTGGGTTTTTCAGCTAAGAGCCAAGTTGAAACAGGACCACGCCAAGCCAAAGTTCACCGGCCTATAAGGCCGGCGCGCGCCCATCTGATTTCAGCAAGCGAAAAAGCGGCCCACGAACTCTTTTTGGCGAAAATTAAAAACCCTCTGTGGCTGTCGGAGACAGAGCAGTCTTAGATGTCGGAGACAGATCAGAGCTAAAGGTTCTGTCCTGCAACTGTGCCACCCGTAACAGCCGCTTTACTCTTTGCTTCTGCTTCTCTCTGCTGTTCTTCATCGCTTGCATACTTACGCCGATACAGATCTGTGAAATCCACCAACTGCAACATCAACGGCGGGAAACCCCCTTGAGTGGTGACGTCGGCAACAATTTGCCGCACGAAAGGATACATTTGCCGAGGCACTTCAATAAGTAAAACCGGGCGAATGTGATCTTCTGGAATATTGCTAAGCTGAACCACGCAGGCAT
>CAYGSZ010000139.1:0-6658 GCA_964352705.1 uncultured Rhodobacterales bacterium | reverse complement strand
TACCCATTGCCACCGTAGCGACCGGCTTCATCGGCGGCGCGCAACAGGGCCATCACCTTGTTCTGGCTTTCCTGGAATTCATACTCAGGGTCTGAGTCAACAACCACCCCGCCACCGGCCTGGGCGATCAGTTCGCCGTCTTTGACCAAGGCCGTGCGCAGGGCAATGCAGGTGTCGAGGTCGCCATTGGCGGCGATGTAGCCGATGGCACCGCCGTAAAAGCTGCGGCGCTCGGGCTCTAATTCGTCGATGATTTCCATGGCGCGGACTTTGGGTGCGCCAGAAACTGTGCCCGCAGGAAATCCCGCCATCAGCGCGTCCATGGCGTCATAGTCCGGGCTCAATGCGCCATCAACGTTAGACACGATGTGCATGACATGGCTGTAGTATTCGATGACCATTTGCTCGGTGACGTCGACGGTTCCGGTTTTGGTGACGCGGCCAACATCGTTGCGACCCAGGTCGAGGAGCATGAGGTGCTCGGCCAACTCTTTGGGATCGTGCAAAAGGTCACGGGCGTGTTGTTCATCTTCGGCTTTGGTCGCGCCACGCGGACGCGTGCCTGCAATGGGTCGGATCGTCACTTTGCCATCACGCACCCGTACCAGGATTTCCGGGCTGGAGCCGACGATGGAGAACCCATCAAAGTTTAAATAGAACAGGAACGGCGATGGGTTGAGACGCCGCAAGGCGCGGTACAATGAAAACGCCGGATGGGCGAAGGGTCGACGCAAGCGCTGCGACGGCACGACCTGAAAAATGTCACCGGCGAGAATGTACTCTTTGGCTTTCTCGACCATTTCATGATAGCCGGCGCGCCCGACGTTGGAGACGGCCTCGACTACATCATTGGCCTCAGTGGCTCCGGAAGAGGGACGCCGTGGCAGAGGACCATCCAGCGCTTCTATGACGGCGTTCAGTTTTTCTTGCGCGGCTGTGTAAGCGTTTTCCGCTGAGACACCGTCGATCGGGCGGACAGGGGTGACGATGGTCATGGTGTCGGCAATGTTGTCGAAAATCACCATCACCGTTGGCCGCATGAACAGGCCTTCGGGAATGCCGATGGTGTCGGGATTATTATCTGGGATGTTCTCGACCAAACGAATGGTGTCGTAGCCCATATACCCAATCAGACCGGCAGCCATAGGGGGAAGCTCGGGCGGTAATTCGATGCGTGATTCTGCGACCAGCGCGCGCAGAGAGTCGAGCGTTTGGGTGTCTGTTTTTTCGTATGTCCTGTGTGCTCCGGTCGGGTCGCGGCTGATTTCAGCCGTCTGACCGTTGCAGCGCCACACCAGGTCTGGTTTTAATGAGATAAAGGAATAGCGTCCGCGCGTTGCGCCGCCTTCGACGGACTCGAGCAGGGAGACAAAGTTCTCTTCTGTGCCGAGTTTAATGGCAGCAGAGACGGGCGTATCTAAATCAGCGACCAGCGACGTCCAGGCAACCTGAGCTTTGCCGGTGACATAGGTTTGGGCGAAGTCGGAAAGAGGCGGAAAAACGTCCATGGCAGAGTTACCGGTTCAGACCCTTATTGTTATGACTTATTGTTCAGGGGTGAGTTGATCAACGGCCTCGCGATTGAGGACAACATCATACTCTCGGGTGATGGACTCGGTGAAGCCTGCAATCAGATCATCGGCAAGCGCATTTTTGACTGCTGTGACCACCTGTTCTCTGACCTCTGCCAAGTCGGTTTCGTCCGGCGGCAGAATGTCTTTCAGGCGCGCAATCACATAGCCCTCAGCCACGCGGGCTTCGACAACGTCGCCAATGTTGGCTTGGAACATCAGATCCATCAGGGCAGGGCTGACCAAACGCGTGGCGACAATGTTATCGATCCGCAGGCTGTTCCCGAAGCGGGTGACCGGACCTAAGTTCGCGAACTCGACATCGCTTGAGGCTTCTGCAATCGCGGGGAAATCACTGGCAGGGCCAATGTCGCTGACCAGTTCCATGGCTTTGGCTTGAGTGGCGGCTGACCGGTTTTGTGTTTCCCAGAGCGTTCGCACGTCAGCTGCAACCAAGGCGTAGGGCTTTGGCGCAGGCTCGGTGATTGAAATGACCCGCAGGATATAGGCGTAGTCGTTGGTTTCAACGAGTTGAGATTCCAATCCTGGCTGGGTGGCGAAGGCCAAGCGCAGGAAGCGATCTTGCTCGACAGGGAACGTTTGACGTGAGCCGTTGCGGTCGCGCCCGTCGCGATCAACGCTGTCAAAGTAGACCCTGGTATATCCCGGTGTCTGTGCGATCTCTTCCATGGCAATACCGCCCGCAAGCTGGTCTTCCAGAAAGATGGTGGCTTCATAGATTTCGTCGAAGGCCCGGTCAGTGATGATGAATTCGATAATGTCGTCCCGCACGACCGGAAGAGCACTGATGCTGCCGACGGTGAGGTCTGTGACCTCGAACAAGTGCCAGCCAAAATCAGACTGCACCGGTTCTGTGATGCCTTTCTGGGTGAGGTCAAACACGGCTGAAAGATCAAAGCCCAGATTATCATTGGCTTTGAGTTCGCCTAAGTCGATGGGGGCCCCCATGCCCGTGCGCTCGCCTAATTCGACCAGGGAGTCTGATCCCTCAAGGGAGTCATAAGCCGATTGAGCGTCAAGTTCCGTTGGGAAAATAATCTGCCGCACCGTTCGCGTGGGCTGAGTCCGGTAGCGGTCTATGTTTTGGTCATAGAAGGCCTGGATTTCTTCGTCCGTAATGCTGTCCTCGGGAACGAGGTCTCGCGGCCGGATGAGGATGGCTTCGACGCTGCGATACTCAGGGGCCGTAAAGTTCTCTATGTTCTCGTCATAGACACTGCGAAGCTGTTCTTCGGTGGGATCGTCTTTCAGTTCAACCGTCTCATCCGCAATATAAAGGACGTCTGCGATCCGCTGTTCGGCGCGATAGCGAAACAGGGCATCGACCATAATATCCGGTGCACCGGAACTGGTGGCCACTGGGCGGAGCATGAACTGACGAGTAACGTCGCTGCGCAACAGATCAACAAACCCCTGCTCGGTCAGATTGTTGCTGGCCAGAACCTGATTCAGCAGCATCCGGCTGAAATTGCCAGTTTCATCTTTGAAGGAATTTTGTTGAAGCACAGCACGGCGCAAGGTCTCATCAGGAATCGAGACGCCCATGTCACGCGATGCCATATCAAGGGCCGCTTGCTGGCTGAGTTGAGCGACCAGATTATCCATGATGCCCAGATCGACCGCATCGCGCGCCGTGAAGTCAGGCCCGACAGCATTGCGCAATTGATCGACTTCCGTATTAAAGCGACGCTGCAACTCGGTGGTGCTGATCTCAACTTTATCCACCTTAATCACCACGTTGGGATCAACAGCCGGGTTAATGGCATCGCCAACACCCCAGACCGCAAAGCTCATCATCAGGATTCCGAGGAAGCCCTTAAGAATCCAGCTTTCCTTGATGGCGTTGGTCAGTCCTTGAATCATCTCGTAACCTCAGTTTTCGGGCGGTCAGCCGCGTTTGCGTATTGTTTGTGTCTTGCGCGCGCTATTTGCGCGTAAATATCGTGTGCGCGTTTTACGCGTCAAACCCAAGGCGGGCAAGCTTTTGCCATTGATTGGCCACTGATTGTAAGGGGATTTACTATTTGAAACCGCTGAACTTATTTAGTGCAGGCGACTGTGCCTGGAAACCCCGGCTGGGCAATGTTAGTTAAGCCGTGTTACCTAAGTCGTCTGGTTTAGTGTTCAAAAATTGAGGCACGTATGAGAAAACTCATAGCTGGCAATTGGAAAATGAACGGCCTCCGGGACGGAGCGATTGCGATGGCCGACGAGCTTGCCGATAAAGCGGCCTCGGATAAAAGCTTGGCAGACATAGCGGTTTGTCCACCCGCGCCTTTGATTCCGATTGTTCTTGAAGCTGTGAGAGCACGCGGCATCAGCGTCGGCGGTCAGGATTGTCATGCCGAGCAGGCTGGAGCTCATACGGGAGACGTTAGTGCGTCCTTATTGGCAGACCTTGGCTGCCATTACGTTATTGTCGGACATTCCGAACGTCGCGCGGATCATGGGGAGACCGATGCCCAGGTTCAGGCCAAAGCGAGCGCGGCTCTGGCGGCGGGGCTGACAGCTATTGTTTGCGTGGGAGAAACTGAGGCTGAGCGCGATGCCGGGCAGACAGAGGCCATCGTTGGTGCTCAAATTGATTGTTCATTGCCACCTGGTGGCTCACCGGAGACCGTGGTGATTGCCTACGAGCCGGTTTGGGCCATTGGCACTGGTAAAACCCCATCTTTAGACGAAATTGCCGACATTCATGCCTTTATTCGGGCCAAAGCTCAGGCCAGCCATGGATTAGGGGATGGGCTTCGCATTCTCTATGGCGGATCGGTTAAACCCAGCAATGCGGCGGATATCCTTACCATTAACGGTGTAAACGGGGCTTTGGTGGGGGGCGCAAGCCTGAACGTAGACGACTTCTGGGGAATTATTGCAAGTTGCCCCTAGCGAAAGGCCGCAAAGATGACTAAAACCCCTTTCAATAGAACGGGGTAGACGATTGGTTTTAAGTCTGCTCCATCATTCATAAAGATCAGAGATTCCATGGCTACTGTACTTCTCGTCATACATTTGATTATTGCCATCGTTATGATTGGCATGATTTTGCTGCAAAAGAGCGAAGGCGGTGCCATGGGCGGTGGGTTGACCGGTGGTGCCTCTGTGACGGGGATGAGCCAGGCGCGGTCTCGTGCGACCCCTCTGACTCGCGGGACGACAATTTTGGGTATTGTTTTCTTTGGCACAAGCCTGGGCCTCGCGCTGTTAGCCAAGCCTCAAGATGCGCCAACCTCCATCTTTGAGACCACGCCGGTACAAGAGGGTGGTGCTCAAGTGCCTATGGTGCCAAGTGTGCCGAGCGTTCCCTCCGTTCCATCTGTTCCCAACGAAAACTAGCGTATTTTGCATCATGGATGTCCCCAGGACTGACCGGACTATGATAAATAGCCGGAACAGCGACCTCTGTGCTTGCAGCGCAGGAAAATCTAGATACATTAGCGCTCCATGACGCGGTTTATATTTATCACCGGCGGCGTGGTTTCTTCCCTTGGAAAAGGTCTCGCATCCGCTGCTCTTGGAGCGCTGCTGCAGGCCCGCGGCTATTCAGTGCGGCTGCGCAAACTTGACCCCTATTTGAACGTTGATCCTGGGACGATGAGTCCGTTTCAACACGGTGAGGTTTATGTCACCGATGATGGCGCTGAGACTGACCTGGACCTTGGCCACTATGAGCGCTTTACCGGGGTTCCGTCGCGCCAGAGCGATAACGTCACCACAGGGCGTCTGTACTCGGATGTGATTGCCAAGGAACGTCGTGGCGACTATTTGGGCGCGACCGTTCAAGTTATCCCGCATGTGACTGACGCCATTAAAGAATTTGTGCAAGCCGATTTGAATGGTGAGGATTTCGTGTTGTGCGAGATCGGCGGCACGGTGGGGGACATCGAGAGTCTTCCGTTCCTGGAGGCCATTCGTCAGTTGGGCAACGAACTGGGGCCCGAGCGGTCGATGTTTCTGCATCTGACCTTGGTGCCCTATATCGCAGCAGCGGGTGAGTTAAAAACCAAGCCGACGCAGCATTCTGTGAAAGAACTTCTGGGCCTTGGCATTCAGCCGCAGGTGTTGATCTGCCGGATGGAACAACCAATGCCGGAGGCCGAACGGCGCAAAATCTCGCTATTTTGTAACGTCCGTCAAGACTGCGTGATTCCGGCGATGGACGTTGATTCCATCTACGCTGTGCCTATGGCTTATCACGAGCAGGGCTTGGATACTGTGGTCTGCCGCCATTTCCGCTTGCCGATTGATAAGAAACCAGGCCTCGCAATCTGGAACGACATCGTCAGTGCCGTGCGCCGCCCAGAGGGCGAGGTGACCATTGCAGTGGTTGGCAAGTATGTTCAGTTGCCGGATGCTTATAAATCTCTGTCAGAAGCCCTGACCCATGGCGGTATCGCCAACAATGTAAACGTTAAGATGGACTGGATTGATGCTGAAATCTTCGAACGCGAAGATGTAGCGCAGCGCTTAGAGCATGTTCATGGCATTTTGGTGCCGGGCGGTTTTGGGGAACGGGGCTCTGAGGGTAAAATTAAATCGGCTCAGTTTGCCCGTGAACGTGATGTGCCGTATTTCGGTATTTGCTTTGGTATGCAGATGGCGGTGATTGAAGCCGCGCGCAACATTGCCGGTCTTGAAGGTGCGTCCTCAACGGAATTTGGTCATGCCAAAGAACCAGTGGTGGGTTTGATGACGGAATGGGCCAAAGGCAATGCGGTCGAGCAGCGCGGCGAGCAAGATGATCTGGGTGGCACCATGCGCCTTGGGGCCTACCCGTGTGATTTGGTGCCCGGCACGCGGGTGGCAGACATTTACCGGTCGTCATCGATTTCAGAGCGCCATCGTCATCGCTACGAAGTGAACATCACCTATCGCGAGAAACTTGAGGCGGCGGGGTTGAAGTTTTCAGGTCTATCGCCCGACGGTGTGTTGCCTGAGATCGTTGAGTATGAAAATCACCCGTGGTTTATTGGTGTGCAGTTCCATCCGGAATTAAAGTCTAAGCCCTTTGATCCGCATCCGTTGTTTACATCGTTCATCGCTGCCGCTGTGGCCCAATCGCGGCTGGT
>CAYGSZ010000138.1:0-6711 GCA_964352705.1 uncultured Rhodobacterales bacterium | reverse complement strand
TGAATCCGGTAAATCCGGATTCTCTTGCCGCCTGGGACATTCTCGCAACACTTCTAACGCGAGAAGTGACTTAGCAATCGCTGAGATTGAGCGGCTAAAATCCTATGAAAACTCTTTGGTTCGGAGCTGTACGACATCAGGTTTCAGTCTGCGAGGCCGATAATGTTCTCAGCGCCTCAAGAGCTTCTTCGCCTCGCGCAGCTGGGACGAAAATATGATCATGGTAGGTCGCAGCAACAATATTGGCTGGGAGTCCCAACCCCGCGAGGCAAGCCGCAACAGCGGCGGTCAGCCCAACCGCTCCCAAACTGGACTGCACACGCAACGTGATGCGCCGGAAAACGGGTGTGTCTGGCAGGCCGGCTTTCACGGCGTCGGCCTGGCTCAGAATGACGGATAGCCCCTCGTCTTCCTGGAACGTTCCACGCGGCATGAGCCCCTCAAGACGGCCCATTTCAGACTTCGGCACTGAGCAAAACACATACAGGTCTGGATCAAGCGCCGGATCGAGCGACGCCAGCAGCACATCCAGGTTTTGTTCTCGCGTCGACATGCGGCGGGGTCTCCGTGATTACCTCGTTTACACAAGACAAAATTTAGCAGGCTTTTTGGTTCGTGGTTTTCTTTATTGAGCTCGACCTTGGAACAAAAGGTTTTTTGTTGCGGGGCTCTCCCCTGGGGTCGAGATTTTTGGTGCGGGGCTCTCCCCTGGGGTCGAGCCCATGCACGACTGGTTCCGAGCAAACGAGCCCATGCACGCCAGAAATTCAGTGTTTGGAGGAACGAGCCCATGGAAACGGGTTCGCGCCCCCCTTGGAACGAGCCCATGCACCCCCCAGGCACGAAACGTTGCCCTGCTCTTGGATGATACAATCTGCGATTCAACTTGCGAATTACAACTTAAATTGTTATCATACGGCATGAACTCATCCCTTTCCCTCAGCCCCTATCGCAGCATGGCGCGCTACAACGCGTGGATAAATGAGCGGCTGTACACGGCAGCAGCCAAGGTGCCGGACAGCGAGCGCAAAGCGGACCGCGCTGCGTTCTTTGGCTCCATCCACGGCACCCTCAACCACATTCTGCTGGCCGACTTGATCTGGCTGCAGCGCTTCGCTACGGCGGACTGGGACTTCCCGGCCTTAGAGGGTTTGTCGTTTGAACCGGTGATGGAGATCACCGGTCTGGACATGCAACTTCACGACGACTTCGCCGCGCTGACGGACGAACGGCAGGTTGTCGACGCCGCCATTCGCGACTGGGCCGACACCGATCTGACCGAAACTGTGCTGGCCGATGAGCTGACCTACTTCAACATTTTACGGCAACGCCAAACCACATTGGACATGGGCCTGTGTGTGACGCACTTTTTCAATCACCAAACCCACCATCGCGGACAGGTGACCACCCTGCTCTCGCAACTGGGCATCGACCCCGGCCTTACCGATATGATTGCGATGCCGAGCTCCCATTAGCGAGCGCCGATTAGAATGCGACGATGTGTCGCTAGATCGAATACGTGTATAGTCTTTAATGCCGTACTTCAGGTGTGACCGTAACCGTTTGAAAGACGCCGCCATGAAAACTGCCTGGACCTTTATCGCGATCAGTTGTCTTTACTTCACCTTTGCGGTTGCCCCGCGTGACGCACTGGCCGAACAAACGTTATCTCTGTCTCACAGGCTGGCGCATATGCTTGTTGGCGAATACGACAGCGTCCGCCAGATGCAAGAGGACAAGGAAAACAACGTCCCGAAAGACATGTCGCATGCCCGGATCAACCGCAGCTTTGTGATCACCGATGCCCCCGCCGTGGGCGACCCGGTTGTGGTCAGCACCACGGCCTATGCGGGCAATCCCTGGCACTTCGACAGCGGGGAGTTTCTGGTGTGGACCCTGACGGACGAGACCACCGAAGACGTTAAATCTGTGGTGATGTCACCGCGCCGATTTAAAGACCAGGAACGCCGCATGCCCTTTGCCCGCGATGGCGAGAAGCTGGGCGGGTTTACGGACGACGATTTGGAAACCGCCGTCAGCGGCGCCAACTGCGTGCTGGTCTGGACCCCCAGCGAAGACGGATTCTCCGGGCGCAGCCAGCCGTGCTACGTGATGTCGACCACCAAAAATAAAATGCTCAACTGGGTGTGGCAATATGAACTCACCGACGACGCGCTGTGGATTTCTTTCGCCGGCATCGACGAGAACGGTAACGTGCTGGATGGCACCCCCAAAGACAGCCCCTACCGGCTGGATCGGCGGGTGAACTAACATGGCGCTGACCCGGGAATTTAAAGACACTATTCAAGCCAGGGCGCAACGCGACCCGGCGTTTCGTGTAGGCTTGCTGCAGGAAGCGGTGGACGCCTTTTTGGGCGGAGAACTTGAGGTCGGCAAAACTATCCTGCGCGATTATGTCAACGCCACACTTGGCTTTGACGAACTGGCCAAGGTGACCAATAAAAAGCCCGAAAGCCTGATGCGGATGCTGAGCAGCAAGGGCAACCCGCGCGCCGACAATCTGTTTGATGTGCTTGCCAAACTGCAACAGCGCGAAGGCGTTTCGTTGCATGTGCAGGCGGCGGAGTAGAGGTTTGTATCATCGAACAATAATATCGCACCATACCCCGAGGCATCATGCAACCTCTATACGACACCATCGGCGTTAATTATTCTGATCTCAGAAAACCAGACCCCCGTATCGCCAGAATGCTTTCAAAAGCATTGGGACCGGCCAAAACTGTTTTGAATGTTGGCGCTGGAACCGGATCGTACGAACCGACCGACAAATCAGTCACCGCACTCGACCCGTCACTCCAAATGATCCAGCAGCGCCGTGCCTCGGCAGGGCCGGTGGTGCAAGGCTTCGCTGAGAGCTTGCCCTTCAATAATAAGACCTTTGATGCCGCAACAGCGATCCTGACGGTGCATCATTGGCGCGATAAAGAAAAAGGTTTGAAAGAACTGCAGCGCGTGACGCGAGGCCCCATCGTCATCCTTACGTTTGATCCGTTGCATCAGAATTTCTGGTTGGCTGATTACCTGCCAGACCTTGTGGCCTTGGACGAAGGACAAATGCCACGGATGACAGATTTTCAGCAGTGGCTGGGGCCAGTGGACATTACAACAGTTCCCATCCCCCACGACTGTACTGATGGCTTCTTAGGCGCCTATTGGCGGCGGCCTGCGGCCTATCTCGATCCCAAAATCCGGGCCGCTATCTCTTGCTTCTGGATGATTGATAATTTTTCTGAAGCATTGAAGAAGCTAGCGAAAGACTTGGACTCTGGTGCGTGGGCAGCGCGGTATTCCGAACTCCTTGACCTAGATGAAATTGATCTTGGTTACCGCCTTGTCACCACGCGATGTTGAATGCTCAAAGTAGAGTGCTGTTGATATTACAACGCCTCTCACTCATAGGCGAGCGACATCACAGGATCTCCTGCAATGCCAAGCCCTTAAATCCCATAAGGCCCATCTAATCCCGATATAAGTCCTTATACAGCCCCCAGGCGGGGACGGTGTTGCGGGCGAATTTCTCTTTGGCGGCGTCAATGTCCGCGAGATTAATCTCAGCCACGGCAAAGCCCTCGTCTTGCCCGCCGATGGACACGAGAACACGCCCATCCGGCCCGACAATGGTGGAGGCACCGCCTGACCATTCTCCCGCAGGGTCGTCGGCCATAATCACTCGCGAGGTTGTGCCGGTAAGTAGAAACACATGACATTGAAACCCGATGGCCTGCTTGAGCGCCTGCCAAGGCGTGTCATCGCTCTCAAAACTGGTGTGCAAAATAAGATCCGCCCCCTTGGACGATAACAAGCGCGACGCCTCTAACACCTCGGCTTCACTGTGTACGAAGCAGGCCAATTTGCCGACGGGGGTATCGACCACGGGCATGATGGAGTCCGGCCCAAAGATTTTCAGATACTCCTCTTCGATGTCACGCAGGTAACTCACATTTGGCGCACTTTGCGCTTGGGTTTTAGGCGAACGCAACACCAACCCCTCTGGCCCCATAATAAACCCGGTATGAAAATATGTGCCGGGCAACTGCGGTATTTTCTCTTGCGTGCTGGTGGCCACATAACAGTTGTGACGACGACAGGCTGCGATGACGGGCGCAAAGATGCCCTGGTCAAGATGTTCAGACACCAGGTCAACGGCAACAGTCTCAATGGGAACGCCCGACACCGCACGGCGGGCCGAGGTATATTGCAACACCGGAAACACCACGACGCGCGGCTTAACCGGCGTCGAGCGCATGAGGTTTTCAATGGCCTCAACCATGGCCTCGGCATTGCGGCGGCGCACGTCCTCGAAGGCATCCTGGGTGGGTGGCACCAACACGGGCACACGCATAACCGCTGCCGGAAAGGACGGTCTGGCCGTATTTTGCGAGTCACGCTGTTGAGACTGGGCTTGCACCTGCACTTGTCCCATTACGGCCAGAGATCCAAGCGCTGCCCCGGCCTTTAAAAGTTCACGCCGCCCAACCTGTGTCATGTTTGACTCCTTTTTCATCGGCTCAGTTTACCTTACTCGCTCAACTGCATCTCTTCGTAGCGTATAAAACCATAATCTGACTTGAAGTTCTTCACCCGCGGCCCCAGGCCGACAAACGACACAGACTCATACAGGAAGAGCGCCTGGGCTGACGTGTGCGCACGCTGCATGATCTGGCGCGTCAGAGCTTCGCGCTTTTCGAGATCTGACTCCGCCAGAGCCACTTCAATTTCAGCGCTGGCTGTTTGATCGCAATACCAGGGCGCATGCCACAGGCAAGAATGGTAACGCAGGGGGTACAGGGCATCGGTGATCGGCGAGAAAAACGGCCAGGCGAAGGCATCGCCTTCCCAAGCGCCGGTTTGAATACGGTCGAGAAAGACCACCGGGGGCAACTGGCGCACCGCCATGTCAACGCCAATGGCGCGTAAGTCGGACGCGACTTTTTGAAAAGCATCCACATAGAGCACCGTTGCGGACGGCATTTCCATGACAAAGGCAAAGCCATCTTCATAGCCGGCTTCTGTGAGAAGGGCTTTGGCTTTGTCAGGGTCAAAGGGCAAGGGATTGATGTCGGGATTATAACCAAACATGCCGCGCGTTGCCGGTTGCCCCGGGACCACGGTTTTACCGCCGAGCAAAATGGCGACCAGTGTTTCCCGATCGACGGCCAGGGTAACGGCCTGCCGGACGCGTTGATCCCGAAACGGGGTGTCGCGCACCGTGTTGAAAATCATCGACACCACGGCTGGGATTCTTTCCGTCGAGACAGAGCCACCGGCCAGTTCAAGGGCCTCAAACTCATCGGGGCTGAGCGCGTTCATCGCGACATCGACCCGCCCCGTCTCGAGCGCGAACCGGCGGGACGAGGCTTCCGTGATAGACACGATCTCCACACCGTCAAAGGAAACCTGGCGCCAGGACGCCGGGGCTTTGCGGAGGACGCCGGTGGCCGCCCCCGCTTCTGCCAGCGTAAACGGACCGGTGCCGACGGGGTCGCGGCCAAACTGCTCGGGCCCCTTCTCCCGCCACTGACCGGGCTCGACAATACGCAACAGCCACAGGCGGCGCGGCAACAGCGGGTCTGGGGCGTGGGTGGTCAACTCAACGCTGAGTGGGCTTAAGACACGGGCGCTGGCAAGGGTCTCCAGATCACGGCCAACGGGGGTCGCGCGCCCGTCCGGGCTGGTGAGAAAGTCGACCGCAGACACGACGGCGCGGGCGTCAAATCGCACACCATTGGAGAACAACACTTCGTCCCGGAGGGTAAAGGTCCAGGTGGTGGGCGATGTCTGTTGCCATGCGGTGGCCAGCCAGGGGATGAGATCACCATCGGCAGACACAAACGTGAGCGGGTCATAGAGCGCCGACCAAATGGGCAGGAAACCGATAGAGGTGGAACTATAAGGATGGGTCCAGTTGGCGGCGAGCCCGGCCCCACTGCCATAGCGGAGCGTGGTCTCCGCCGAGACGTGAGCGATCGGGGCACAGGCCAGACCAAGCAACAGCAGGACGTGGGTGGTGACCCGGATCACTGGCCGGATCACTGGCCGGATCACTTGGCGGATCACTTGGCGGATCACTTGGCGGGACGTCTTCCTCATGTTGCGTACTCTGCCCCCGGACCCTTAGTTGGACTCTTCAGAGATTGAACTCTTCAGCAATTACCAAAGCTTAACTGTCGCGTCCTGCCGGTTCAAACTATAGGGGGCATACAGGTGTTGCCCACATTGTGGGCATACATATGATGCTGTATATGTAAAGCTCTAGGGCTCGCGGCCAAATCTGCTGACACCGTGTACGCCATTGAAGCTGATACATAAGAAGCATGACGAAAACTGTCCGATCCGTTCTTAAAACTCTGAACGTGCTTGAAGCGCTGAACCGGAACAATGGCGCGACCGTGACAGCAATTGCGACCGAAACCGGTTTGCCACGGGGCACGGTGTTTCGCCTGCTGGAGACCTTGGTGGAAGGCGGGTATGCCCTGCGCGACACTGAAACCGGAACGCTGTGGCTGACCTCGCAGGTCAAACAACTCAGCGTCGGCTTTGCGGATGTGGACTGGCTGGCGGAAAAAGCCAAGCCGTTGATGTTCGATCTGGCGGAAGATGTGCTGTGGCCAGTAACCTTGACCACGCCCAAAGGGGCGGCGCTGGTGTCACGCATCACCACGGACCTGGCCAGCCCCTATACAGAAATAC
>CAYGSZ010000137.1:0-6777 GCA_964352705.1 uncultured Rhodobacterales bacterium | reverse complement strand
CTGGACCGTTGTCCGCGATCATTTGCCGCCGCTGATCGACGGCCTCACCAGGCTGGTCCCCGAAAGCAGATGAGGTAAAAAGAGGGACAGTCTCCACCTTTATGGCCTGCATCAGGAATGTCGGCGGATGAAATAAAAAGAAGGGACAGCGTCGGTGCGCGATAATGTCTTGCATACGTGAGCCAAAACGAAAGGCAGCTATGAATATAATTGGACGTCGAAGCATTTTATCGAAATTTGGAGTTGGTGCAGTCTTGGCATTGGCCGGTGGATTAGGTTTTCAAGGAAGCTATAAAGCTCAAGCTCGTGAGAATTCTAAGTCCCAAGATCATAGCCGAACCACACTGGCGATCGAATCCAGCATATCAATTAAGCGCGGATACACGGAGTGTCGGTTCGGGCAGCTTCACTTCATTCGTGGCATACCCAAATCAAAGGCTACGAGCAAGCCGCCATTGGTTCTGCTTCATCAAAATCCATCATCGTCAGTAGAGTATGAACCGCTGATCAATGAGATGGCTAAAGACCGGGAGGTTGTGGCGTTTGATACTCCTGGCAACGGAATGTCAGATTGGCCGCCGGGGCCAATGGATATTGCGGGATATGCCCAGGCCTTTTCAGACGGCATTGAAAGCTTGAACCTTGGCGGGCAAGCACCACTAGACCTGTTTGGTTTTCATACGGGTAGTTTTCTTGCTGCTGAATTGGCGATTGCTCAGCCGCATAAAATCGCTCGACTTGCCATATCGGGAATTCCATATCGGACCCGAGAAGAACGTCAGGAGCGTTTGGATCAAATCGAAGCGCGTCCTCGCCTTACTGAGGATGGTAAGGAGATCATGGGGCAGATACAGCGCCTGTGGACGTTTGTCGTAAGCGAACGCGACCAGCGGGTCTCACTAGAGCGAGCGGCTGAGGTTTTTGTCGAGAAAGCAAAACCCCTTGATCGGTATTGGTGGCCCTACAGAGGGGTTTGGACCTATGATGTCGCGCAGCGTTTTCCATTGATCACTCAGCCGACGCTTATCGTCCAACCCCACGAAAATCTTTTAGAGTATTCCAAACAAGCCGCTGCATTCATCAAAGATGTTCGCATGGTAGAGCTGCCTGATCTTCAGCGTGATGTCTTTGATGTTGGAGCAGACCAAATTGCTGCGAAACTTAGAGAGTTTTTGACTTGAGTTGATTACCATTGCGCGCGCGTAAGCTTTGGTCTGTTGAGTAAAATAACTAGGTTGTGAGCGATGATGACGCGATATCTCTTAAGCGGAGTAGTTGGGCTAATTTTGATTGCTGCCTGGTTTCCATATTCCCTTCTGGCTGAGGAATTACGCGTAGCGCGGACAGCCATTCCGCCGAGCCGCGGGATTCCTTTTACGGCGGTAGGGCAGCCTGGTGTTGGCATTTGGTCCCTGATGTACGACACGCTCACGCGTATCGATAATCAAGGCAATGTCGAGCCAGCTTTAGCCGTTAGTTGGGAGGCCGTGTCAGCTACAGAATGGCTTTTTCGTCTAAGGCCCGATGTCCTTTTTCATAACGGAGAAGAGTTTGATGCGTCTGCAGTGGCTGCGTCGATTGAGTTACTCAAAAGTGAAGAGGGAGCCTCTTTCTATACAGCTTCCGAGGTGCAAGGCATTGTGGCGGTCCAGGCGCTGGACGCGCTTACCATTCTAATCGAGACGGTGAAGCCAGACCCGATTCTGCACCGTCGCGCGAGCTTGCTTTGGGTGCTTCCTCCACGTGCTTTGGCTGAGAGAGGAGTGGAAAGTTTTTCTCAACAACCTATAGGGACTGGCCCATTTCAACTGGAGGAGTGGGGCCTCGGGACCGTGAAATTCAGGGCTTTCGCCAAGTCCTGGCGTGCGCCCGTCGAAATTGACGACCTCACAATTTTTGCCATGCAGGATTCTATAACGCGTTTACAGGCCTTACGTTCAGGCCAGGTAGATGTCGCGGAGCAAATGAGCGGCGACGATGTCAGTCAGTTGGAAGTTGACAAGTTTCAGGCGATCAAAAGAACATCGCCGGGCGTTTCAGCGCTCGCTTTTAGAGTGATCGGGAATGAGGCGTCACCTGTTGCTGATCAGCAGGTGCGCCACGCTATGAATTTGGCAATCGATAGAGAGGCTATCGTAAATACATTGTTGGCGGGTGCCGTTCAATCTTCCGGTCAAGGCGCAGTGCAAAGTGTCAACGGCTACAATCCCAACATTCAATCCTGGCCTTATGACCCAGAGCGCGCGCGCGCGCTTCTTGAAGCGGCAAACTTTGATTTTGACCGAACGATAAAAATACAGATCGCTGCGGGGATCGCGGGTGGGGACTCACTCTTGTATCAGTACATCGCCCAGAACTTGCAGTCCGTCGGTATTAAGGTGGAGATGAGGTCCATTCCTTATGCGAATTGGCTTGCTTCTTTTCTGACCAACGAATGGGGGGATGTCGATCTATTCTCACTCACATGGGACAACAGCGCGTACTACGACGCTATACGTGCTGAAACCTACACAGGTTGCTTCAAAGCACAGCCATTCTTCTGCGCGCCAGAAACCAAACCCCTCATCAATGCAATTGCGGTGGAGATGAATCCGCAGCGGCGCACGCAATTATTGCAAGATCTAATGGCCATGCTCCACGAAGTCGCGCCAGCGATTTGGCTTGTTACAGGAACTGAATTCGCCACAGCTGCACGCTATATCGACGGTGTTGAGATCACCAGCCGCGGCATCCAATACGATCAGGTCAGAGTGGACAGGTAATCAGTGTGAAAGCGGCGTGTTTAGCCACGCGGCGATGGGGGACGCCCAACGTTCAGGCTCGTCAAACACGATATTCGAACTACCACCTGAAATTTCCGCATAGTCGAAGTCTGGCCTGAGCGTGCGTAATCGTTCAGCGTGGGCTGCGAGCATGTCCGCTGTATTTGAGAGAATAAGAGTCGGGCACGCGATAGACGGAATGTCCGCTTTAAAATCGTAGCTAAAGGCTGCGGCATGCCCATACCACTCGTTTACGCCACTTGAAAAAAAGCTTAGCAGGCTCATGTGCAATCCGCTGAGTTGTGCATTTGAGCCGATGATTCTCTTCAGGCGGTTCCAGTAGTCCAGATAATGGCTCCCGTCTTCCTTGGGAGTTTGGTCGAAGTGTTTGTTGTTTAGACGCTGGTCTCTTTCCGCTTCGCTGTACACGGGCGCGCCGTGCATAACCAAGCGTGTCACCCTACCCGGGTGACGAGCCGAAAATGCACCAGCAATTAGCGCACCGGTGTGGTGGCCCAGCACGTCAGCCTTATCAATGCTGAGGCCATCCAGAAGCGCGGGAATAGCATCCGCATAGTCTGGAATAGCTGGGGTTTTTAGCGGACCGTCAGACTCTCCGTAGCCAGGTGTATCTAGGGCAATGACCCGTCGCCCCGCAGCAAGAAAGGGCACCGCATTTTTATATTGCTTTGACGACCAGGGTGTCTGATGAATAAGGATGAGGGGGGTACCTTCGCCGTACTGGCGATAATGCATCAAACCCCATTTTCCTTCCACATACCCACGGTGCTCTTTCACTAGCATCTCAGCGCGCTCCAATAGGTAGAATCTTCGAGCCTAGCAATTTGCCGAACGTCAGCGCGGGGGTCACCATCATGCCGCCCACATACGCATTGCCTTGCAACACACCTGCGCCGAGCACTTCTCCGGCCGCATATAGCCCAGGTATTACCGTGCCGTCCCGGCGGGTTACCCTCAACTCAGTGTTGACTGCCAATCCTGCGGCACCTGTAATCGCGCATCCTTGCGCTCGGATGGCATAAAACGGCGGCTTACCGATGGGGAGAGGGCAGTGTTTTCTACCCAGCACATCGTGTCCGGCTTCAATACCGTAATTGTAGAGTTCAATACTATCGACGAGACCCTTGGCATCGATTCCAGCTGCCGCAGCCAACTCTGATAGACTCTGACCTTTGTAGAACGAATAGGTGGACCCGAAGGCGTCCCTAACTTCCTCTTGAGTCCATCGCTCTACCACCGGAGGCGCCTGATCTAGGATGTCTTGATCAAAGATAATCCAATACCGCATCCCAGGTTGTTTGAGCAATGCGTGCTCGCGGGCATCAACGCTCTGCAGATCCTCACAAATGAATCTATGTCCCAGCGAGTTGACGTATACCTCCCAAGGCTGTCGGACTTCTGGATAACTGTTCGGTCTTCCCAACGCCTTGGCCGGGTATTGGTCAGACTCCAGAATGATCCCAAAGCTGGCCATAAAGTTTTCAATACCACGCAGGTAACCGCCGGCGGCTAGGCCGAGTTTATGACCGCGTCCCTGACTGAAGGGAGACCACCACTTTTGGTACTGTGGCTGCCCTGTCAGTTCTTCGTACATCGTTGTATTTGCGGCGTAGCCACCGGATGTGATTACTACGTTGCGTGCAGTATAGCTCCGTTCGACGCCGTCTATGTCTTTTGCGGTTACACCGCGTACCGTACTGTCGACTTCCTGGATGAGTGCGAGCGCCTCGTGGCGCAGAAGAATGGTTAAGTCTAAATTTTCGACAGCGTGCATTAACTGGGGTTCGATGACATTCAGGATTGATCGGCCAAACTCACGCCCCCAATAGTATCGGGCCTTGCCGAAGGGTTCGTGTGCATTGCCCTTGGAAGGACACTCGGGCATCACGTCGAAACCGCTATCCATGAGCCAGTCGAACATCTCACCGGCATTCCATATAGCCAGTTTTGCTAAGTCTTGGTTGATAGTGCCGCGACTAATGCGCATGGCATCCGCAAAGTGCTCTTCAGGCGTATCTTCTATACCTAATGATTTCTGTAACTTCGTGCCTGCCGCGCTCATCTGCGCGGGCGCTAGACGTAAGGTCCCTCCTATAGCGCCCGAATGTTCGATTACCAGGACGCTTGCGCCACGCTTAGCAGCAAAAAGAGCGGTCGGCATACCTGCGGACCCGGCACCAATGACAATGACGTCCCAGAGGCGGTCGGATTCGGCTGCCGTTGCACTATCGAGGCCGAGTTGCCGTGGCGGTCCATCAGGGCCAGCATCGTACTCAACCCTGAAAATATTAGGCACCTTTGTTTCCGCCATGTCATTGCTCCGGTTCTTAATTCAGTTTGTTTGAGTGACTGATTAACGCACATAAGTTCTGTTTGACGCTATTCATTACTCACGACCCCCATTTGGGCGTTGCCTACATTACCAAGATGTACGTATCTGCCTCGTCTGCAAAGACCAATAGCAGAAGTCCTGTGACAAGCATTTATCCTGAAGTTGAGTAACAAGTCTGGGAGGGTGTAAATTGTAACATTTCAATAAGCGGTTTTTGGTTTGCTTGGCGGTTGGTATGAGTATGGCTATTTTGGCCGACCGGAAAATGGCTGCGGCCCAAAGAGTTACCCTTGAAGAGATTGTGGTTACGCGGGTGAGCGAAATGAATCGCTCATTGAAGTCCCGGTGGCTATAATTGAGGTAATTATGCCTGCTGTAATGTCGCAACGCATACTTGTGGAGCTAAATCAATGTCAGGTGAGGAGTCCTGGGCGAAGATATCCGCATCGCACTCGATTGTTGATCATGAGCAATTGGGCGCCTACTTGCGACAATACTATGAGCTAAGTACTCACGCCTATTGTGAGCTCATTCACCGGGGAATGAATGATATCTACAAGGTTCGTGATGGCGGCCGTCTGTTGGCTTGCCGTGTTTGGCGAACGGCATGGCGGTCCTTTGATGACGTTGCCTACGAGCTCGGCTTTCTAAATCATTTACATGATCAAGGTGTATCAGTTGCTAACCCGATCTTGACGTCTGATGGTCAATACAGCTTTGTTGTTTCGGCTCCAGAGGGCGCGCGTTCTGTTGCGCTATTTCAATGGGCCGAGGGGCAAAAATTTGGTGAGAACCCAGACTTAGGTGTCGCATACAACGCTGGCGCTCTCTTCGCCAAAATGCATTTGATTGGAGCAAACTATAAACCGCGGGATGTGCGGCGGACGAATTCACCAACAGACTATGCTGACAATCTGCCATTCCTTAAACAGCTCGTCGCGGACCGACCAGGTGACTACAAGTTATACGAAAGGGTTGCTGAAAAGCTCTACCAGGCGATAATTGGCCTTGAAAGGCTTGAACTTCCCTTCGGGCCGGGCCACGGCGATTTTCACTTCAACAATTTTCATGTCGATGAAAATGGTAAAATTACATTGCTGGATTTTGACAACGGCGGTGAAGACTACCTGGCGCAAGATGTTGCTTGTTATTTATGGGCGAACAACTACGGAAAACTGAATAGCTCGTACGCCGGTTCATTTTTTGATGGGTATAATTCGGTACGAGAGTTTACCGAGAATGAGAAAGGGCAACTCCCACTTTTTATGTTGGCGAAAGAGTTTCGTCTAATCTCAGGGTTCGCAAAAAACGTAAATCAAATCGGACACTTTCCGCTGCGCTTTAGAAATTTGGAGTGGTTCGCGAATTCGATTCGCACTAGGGCAAGAGCTCTGGGCCTTGTCGCACAATAACTGATTGTGGATTGTGGTCTGCGCCAATTAGCTGGCTGTTGGTTGACTGACAAACGGCATTGTCATGTGTGGATGGCTCCGTTTCTGCAAGGTTTTTTTTGAGTGTGTTTTGATCGATGCGGGATGCGGTCATGTGTCCGGCCTGTTGACGCGGCGCTTATGACCGCTGGCCCTGATGAAGTCCGCTTGCCGGGTCCCAATCAGACTATCGAGCTTTTGTGCCCTGACAATGCCTCGGGGTGTCCCGGCT
>CAYGSZ010000136.1:0-6828 GCA_964352705.1 uncultured Rhodobacterales bacterium | reverse complement strand
TAACGGCAGCTAAAATGTAGTTCACTGAAACGTCGTCACAGGCATTCCATTCCCCAGTTGCTAGGTCGTAGTCCATCCCACGTATTGAGGTGACTTTGAACCCTGCTGCGCGGAGATGTTTAGACAACTCGCTAGGTTTGACGAACTTAGACCACGTGTGTGTGCCAGCGGGCACCCAGCGCAGTATGTATTCTGCTGCATATTTTGCGAGCGCTAAGCTTTTGAGCGTTCTGTTTAATGTCGATAACACAAGAATTCCATCCGGTGCGACTTGCTGCGTTAGGCCTGTAATAAATGTCGGGATGTCCCTGACATGCTCTACGACTTCTAACGCCAAGACGGCATCAAAGCGCCCATTTAAAACGTTTGGGTCCTCCGGTAGACCAACACGATAATCAATTGTTAGTCCAGATTTCGAGGCGTGCTCTTTAGCTGTTCCGATGTTTTCCGGAGAAGCATCTAAACCCGTAACGTGGCAACCCAGCCTAGCAAAGGGCTCAGTGACCAAGCCGCCGCCGCATCCAACGTCGCAAAGACTGAGGTTTTTAAAGGGTATGCCGTGGTTCAAGGGCCGGGAGAAGTGACCTGAAAGCAAATCGGCGAGAATACGCATCCTCGCGGGATTGAGGTGGTGGAGCGGTGCAAAAGGCCCTTCAGGGTCCCACCACCTGGCAGCCTGGGCTGAAAATCCGTCGATTTCGGCTTGATCACGCGATGTTTGCACTCTTTCTGCCGGATCAACCACATTTGTCTGTGCCATATTATGTCGTTCCAACGATAATGCCATTCTTGCTTGGGCAAGGGGCTTTCAGTATGTATACGCCGCTCACAGTGGTGAGAACGAACTTTACTTCAATAGCAAATTGTAGGGCGGTTGGTCACGGTCGCAATGCCCTCACACAATGAGGTGGTAAGTTCGGAGGTGCGATCGGTAGTAAAGCTGCGGTTGAAGTAGGGTGAACATGCGGATTGTTCAAAAATTTGGCGGAACCTCTGTTGCGGATTTAGACCGCATTCGAGCTGTGGCCGCACGTGTTAAGGCTGAGGTTGATGCGGGGCACGAAGTGGCTGTGGTCGTTTCGGCGATGGCAGGGGTCACCAATCAACTGGTTGAGTACTGCCGTGATGCCTCGGTCATGCATGATGCGCGCGAGTACGACGTTGTGGTTTCTACCGGAGAACAGGTGACCAGCGGGCTGCTCGCTATTGTGCTGCAAGGCATGGGGGTTCAGGCTCGCTCATGGCTGGGCTGGCAGATTCCGATTAAAACCGACAGCGCACATGGTAAGGCCCGGATATCAGGTATCGAGACCAAGGAATTGGTGGCACGGCTGGAAAGTGGTCAGGTTGCTGTCGTGCCGGGCTTTCAGGGTGTCGGAGATGATGGCCGCGTCACTACATTAGGACGTGGAGGATCTGATACGACGGCGGTCGCGTTGGCTGCCGCTCTTAATGCTGATCGTTGCGACATTTATACTGATGTGGATGGTGTCTATACGACTGACCCGCGCGTTGTGCCTTCGGCGCGGAAGCTAAACAAAATCACCTATGAAGAGATGCTAGAAATGGCGTCTCTTGGTGCGAAAGTATTGCAGACGCGATCTGTTGAATTGGCGATGAACCATCATGTGCGTTTACAGGTGTTGTCATCATTTTCAACAGCCCCTGGAACCCTTGTATGTGACGAGGACGAAATCGTGGAAAAAGAAGTTGTCAGCGGAATTGCGTATAGCCGTGATGAAGCGAAGTTAACACTTGTTGGTGTCGAAGACCGACCCGGAATAGCGGCTTCAATCTTTGGGTCTTTGGCAGAGGCCGGTGTCAACGTGGACATGATTGTTCAGAACGTCTCCGAAGACGGTTCGACTGACGTCACTTTTACCGTTGGCAGAGCAGATGTTGATCGTGCGAAGAGCGTCGTTGAGAGCAATAATGTCATAACGTGCCGTGAAGTGCTCACAGACTCACATGTCGTCAAAGTATCGGTGATTGGCGTAGGCATGCGGTCTCATGTTGGGGTCGCAAAAACCATGTTTGAAACGCTTGCCGCCAAAGGCATTAACATTGCTGTGATCTCTACTTCTGAGATCAAGATCAGTGTACTGATCGCTGAGGAATACGCAGAGTTGGCGTTGCGCGCGCTGCACACGGCATTTGGCCTGGATTCAGAATGAGATCGGACCTCGATCATGGATAAAAACGTCGTGCCAGGGCATTTGAAAGATCTATGGTCTAGGGGTACAGAGTTTCTTGGTTCCGAACACGCTATCATGTGCGGTGCCATGACCTGGGTGTCAGAACGCAATCTAGTTGCGGCTATTTCCAACGCAGGTGGTTTTGGGGTGATTGCTTGCGGGTCCATGACGCCGGACCTGCTGGATGCAGAGATAAAAGCGACGTTCGAGCTAACGTCCAAACCCTTTGGGGTTAATCTCATCACCATGCACCCTGACTTGGCCAAGCTTATTGATGTGTGTCTCAATAACAAAGTTTCTCATGTCGTTTTAGCCGGCGGTCTGCCGTCTTCTTCGTCAATTTCAGCACTGAAAGAAGGCGGCGCGAAAGTGATTTGTTTTGCGCCAGCGTTGGTCATTGCAAAACGATTAATCAAGTTGGGGACCGATGCGCTGGTGATTGAAGGCTCTGAAGCTGGCGGTCATATTGGGCCTGTCTCTACAAGTGTTTTAGCTCAGGAAATCTTGCCCAATGTGAATGACGTTCCGGTGTTTGTTGCTGGTGGCATCGGGCGGGGTGAGGTCATCGTTAATTACCTTGAGATGGGCGCCGCAGGTGTCCAAATGGGAACACGATTTGTGTGCGCCCATGAGAGCATTGCGCACCCGAATTTCAAGAAGGCTTTTCTGCGCGGAAATGCAAGAGATGCTATGCCAACTGTACAAATCGATAAGCGCTTTCCGGTTATTCCCGTTCGCGCACTTACGAATGCGGGCACGGACGAATTTATGGCCAAACAAAGGGCTATGATTGAAAAGTTTGTTGCTGGTGATATTGAACAAGCCGCAGCCCAGCTTGAAATTGAGCACTTTTGGGCAGGGTCTTTACGCCGCGCTGTTATTGACGGTGACGTTGAGCGCGGTTCTCTCATGGCCGGTCAGAGCGTCGGCATGGTGACGCGCGAGCAAGCGACACAGGACATTATTGATGAGCTTATCGACCAAGCGAATTCAGCACTCAGAAAAAGAAATTCCTAATGCCTGATTTTGCAGCCGACGACTCACGACGCCTCTTGGCGCGTTTGAGGTCGGTTATGTCCGGCAAGGGCTCTGCACAATTAAAGTTAGATAAGACCGCGCGTATCATTGCTGAAGGGATGCAGGTGGATGTCTGCTCCTGCTACGTTTTGCGCGCGGGTGAAGTTTTAGAACTGTTTACAACGCATGGCCTTGACCCAAATGCTGTTCACGTTACCCGGTTGCGCGTAGGTGAGGGGCTGGTTGGTGAGATTGTATCTAAAAAGCGTTCTTTGGCGCTGGCTGATGCCTGGTCTCATCCTCAATTTGTTTATCGCCCAGAAACTGGGGAGGATTTTTTTCGCTCTTTCATGGGCGTGCCTTTGGTCCAAGCAAGTCGTATTGTTGGTGTTCTTGCGGTTCAGAATAAAGAAGAACGCGACTTTGATGATTGGCAGGTCGACACTCTAGAGACGGTCGGGATGGTGATCTCAGAACTGCTTGCGGCGACTGAGTTGGTAAAGCGTAGCGAAGTTGTTCCAGTACAAGGGAATGCGGTGCTAGCGCAGCGTATGTCTGGCTTGGCGCTTCACGGCGGCGTTGGGATTGGCATTGCAGTTCTGCATAACCCTGATGTTCGTATTGGGCGCCTCTTCAGTGATAATGCGGAGGCCGAGAAAGCGCGCCTTCATGCAGCTCTTGAGGGCCTGAAATCAGATATCGACCGTTTGATTAAAACATCAAAGGTTAGGGACACAGGGGCGGCTACAGATTTAGCTGATGTCATTGAAGCCTACAGCATGATTGCTGCGGATAGCGGTCTTATTCGTAAAATTGAAGCTGGCATTGATGATGGCTTAACTGCCGAAGCAGCGACCCAGAAAATGCATGAAGATATGCGTCGGCGCATGCAGCAGATCGGTAATCCTCTGATCCGCGAGCGCGTGCTTGACCTGGATGATATGGTGCGCCGCTTATTGCGCGTTTTGACTGGGAGCGAACAAGGGAACGACATTCCCGATGACGCAATATTAGTGGCCCGATCACTAGGGCCGGCTGAATTGTTGAGCTACGACGCCACCAAACTCAAGGGCCTGATTTTAGAAGAAGGCTCGCCAACTATGCACGCGGTGGTGATTGCCAGAGCCTTAGATATTCCTGTTGTTGGTCAGGTTAAAGACGTGATTAGTCGTGTCGATGCTCTGGACCCTCTTATTGTTGATGGCGAGAGCGGCCAAGTGGTTCTGCGGCCAGTATCTGAACTGCAAGACCTTTACGCTGAGCATGCGAGCGCGCTCGCGCAGCAAAAAAAGCAATACGCTAATGAGATAGATTTACCAGCCCGAACACTTGATGGTGTTGATGTCTCCCTTTTGTTAAATGCCGGACTAGACGTTGATGTTCCTATCCTGAGTTCCACGGGTGCTGAGGGGGTGGGCCTGTTCCGGACTGAACTGTCGTTTCTTTCTGCGACCGCATTGCCGACTGTCTTAGAACAAGAGGCCTTTTATCGACGCATCTTAGAGGGGGCCGGAGATAAGCCTGTAACCTTTCGGACCTTAGACGTCGGTGGAGATAAAGTGCTGCCGTATTGGCAATCTTTGGGGGCGGAAGAAAACCCTGCCATGGGCTGGCGGGCTATTCGCATCGGTCTGGATCAACCAAGTTTGCTGCGCGGTCAACTTCGCGCCTTGTTTGGCGCAAGTGAGGGGCGAGAACTACGTATTCTTTTTCCAATGGTGTCTTCAGTCGCAGAGCTTGTGGCGGTGAAGGACATTCTGAGAAAAGAGTTTTTGCGTTGCCTGGGAAAGGGCGTGCTGGGACCATCAGACCTTAAGGTGGGTGTGATGATCGAAGTGCCAGCATTGCTCTGGCAGCTTGATGAACTGATTAAGGCTGTGGACTTCTTATGTGTTGGGACGAATGATTTGTTGCAGTTTGTTTTTGCTGCCGACCGAAGCAACTCACGCCTTCAAGATCGCTATGACGTTTTGTCACAACCTGCTCTTAAGGTTCTCAAATCTATCGCTAATGCCTCTATTGAGGCAGGTATCGAGGTTACGGTCTGTGGTGAAATGGCCGGGCGACCACTTGAAGCGCTCGCCTTACTGGGCCTGGGTTTTCGCAGATTGTCTATGGCGGCAGCATCCATTGGCCGGGTCAAACGAATGGTGCGTTCTATCGATATTGGCCAAGTGGCTCCCCTAATTGATGAGGTTTGTCGTGATTCAAGCCGTAGTCTGAGGCCTAAGCTGCGGGCGTTTGCTGTAGACAACAGAATTATGCTTGCATAAACCCTAGTTTAACATGCACCACGATCCCAAGTGAGCCAGCTAATTGTTCTAACAACATCAATATGATAGATTTCTCTAGGTAAAGTTAACCTATGGGCCTCATGTTGTAAGTGTCTCATAGTGTTGCTGCGGTGGGGAGAGAATTGCGTGGCGACTTGGCTGTCAGAAGACTTTAAGTTTTGAATAAATCAGACCCTTTTGGCGAGATGTCGTCTCGGGAGGAATCGGCCACTGGTGATGAACCTGTCGTGGCTGAACCTAAAGCGCGTGAGGAAGAGCCCGTTGAGGCAGACCACGTTGGGGCGTTGTTGTGTGCCACGCGCATGCGTGCTGGCGGAGATCTGCAAGAAATCGCAAAGGTTTTGCGTATTCGCTATGGCTATCTTGTTGCCATTGAAGATGGTCGGCATGAGGATCTTCCTGGTTCAGCTTACTCTATAGGGTTCATTCGCGCATACGCTGACTATTTGGGTTTGGATGGGAACGAAGTTGTTCGCCGTTTACGTGAAGAAACAAACGGAACAGTCACAACAGCGCGTTTTAAGTTTCCCGCTCCCAGCGGTGAGAGCGGTCTTCCCAATGGGGGGCTACTAGCGATTGCGGTTGTCATGGGCATGGTTGTGTACGGATCGTGGTACACCATAACCAATTCGGGCCGAGATGCTGTCGATCTCATTCAGGAAGTGCCTGACAGGTTGGCAGCTTTGATCGATGGCCAAGATCAAGGCTCGGTCGCGGAGCAGGCCGTCGTTCAGAGCAATATTTCACTTCAGTCGCGGGCAGATGACTCTACGGTCGCCTCTAATGAGGCAAATAATCAGACCACATCAAGCGATGTGATCGTCGCCGCATCCGAAGACAGTGTTGTGGTTGAAGGGCCTGATGAGGTCGAGATTACCGACGAGCCTATTGGCGGTATCAATGCAACGGAGATGGTGGAAACAACGCAAGCCAATATGGCATCTACTGATACTGCCGACGTGTCATCGACAGAGTTACCATCAGGAGAAATAGCATCTGCGAATGAACAAGCCGAGTTTAGCGCAGAGTCCCAAGAAGCAGAAGACTCTGGGGTGCAAGAGACACTCCAAATTTCTGGATCGACAGAGTTAGTTAAACCAGTATCAGCTGATGAACTGTCTGAAGTTGTGGATTCGTCCATCGCTTCTGAAGAAACTTCGCAGCCTGCATCCATAGAGCCAGTTGAAACTGAGAGTGTTCAGCCGACGCTTGCAGCAGCGCCAAGTGTTGCCGAACCTAATGAGTCCTCGTCTCGTGGAGCCAGTGGTGATTTAGGGGCCGTTGAGGATACTGCGGCAGCGATCAAACCAGCCAGCACACCA
>CAYGSZ010000135.1:1925-6956 GCA_964352705.1 uncultured Rhodobacterales bacterium | reverse complement strand
GAGGTTGAAAAAGGGGGGCGAGAAGATTGACTTGCGACTCCGCAGAAACTAATGGCTTGCGTCTGAGCCACAAGATCAACACAATCCCCCGGGATGGTGACCTCTGAGGTCTGATACTGAAACGAAGGGAGTTCTTCTGGATGCGCGCCACTAACGCACTGACAGCACTCATATTTTTGATGATTGCCCTGACCGGCGCCACACGGGCAATGGCTCAAGACGTAACTGTGATCGGCACCCATGGGGCCTGGACAGCCTATTCCTATCAGGAAGATTCTGGAATCGTTTGCTACATGGCCAGCGAGCCCACAAAAGCGGAAGGGAATTACACCCGGCGCGGCGATGTCTTTGCTTTGGTAACGCACCGGCCCAGTGAAGATTCGTTAGATGTTGTTAGCGTTGTCGCGGGTTATGCGTACAAAGAAAACTCAGATGTCACACTGTCCATCGGGTCCAGTTCTTTTGAAATGTTCACGGCTGGCGAACGCGCCTGGAATCGCGATGAGGCGACAGACAAAGCGATGGTTCAGGCCATGATCCGGGGCTCCACCCTCACGGTCAGAGGGGCATCCACCCGTGACACGCTCACCACCGATACGTATTCGCTCAGTGGTTTCACCGCAGCTCATAAAGATATTACAACCGCCTGCGGTGCAGGCTAAAATTTAATCCTGCGGTGCAGGCTAAAATCCAATCCTGTAACGTAGGCTAATACCCGTCTTATAAACGTGCGGCCAGGAGCTGGGTGATCAAACCGGGCTGACCATCTCCAATGGGCTGACCGGCGACGGCAACCAAGGGTCGTATTCCTAAAGCATTCGTCAGAAAGGCTTCTTCCGCGCGGCTCAAGTCTTCCGGCATGAGGGGCTGCTCTTCGCCGCGAAACCGCGCGAGGATGTCAGCCCGCATGACACCCGGCAAAGCGCCTTCGGAAACGGGTGGGGTCAGCACCGCGCCATTGATCATCAGGAAGAGATTCGAAATTGTTGATTCTGCGAGTCTGCCTTGGCTGTTCATCAGCAGGGCGTCATCGGCACCATAGGTTTCCGCTTCCCGCCGGGCAATCACACTGTCCAGATAACTTAAGGATTTAATCCGCGACAGGGGCGATTGCTCGTTGCGACGCGTGGTCAGCGCAATAATGGCACTCACTGGCCCGCCGGGCGGCGGCAACGGGGAAGCCGATATCATCAATGTGGGAAACCCAGGATCAGGCGGCAGCAGACCTCTCGGCGCTGGCCCCTGACTTAACGTGAGGCGCACAACCGCGTCTGACAGATCATTGGCCTCCAACACACCAGCAAGCCGTTTTACAATACCGACGTCGGGCGTTGGAACGGTGATCCCGAGTGTGCCGGCCCCTTCCCGCAGGCGGGCGAGGTGGGCGTCCATGCGGTCCGGCTTGCCGCCACGCACGCGGATCGTTTCAAACACGCCGTCGCCCAGGGTAAAGCCGCGATCCGCCGGATCAATGCGGGCAGAGTCTGCGTCTTGCAAGGTGCCATTCAGGTCGATGATCATGAGGGAGATGCGGGCTCAAAAACCGATAAAAGGGGACGTAGCTTTACCATAGCCTCTTCATATTCGAGGGCGGGAACAGAATCTGCAATAATCCCGCCTCCGGCTTGGGCAATAATCTCATCTCCATCCACAACCAGGCTGCGAATGATGATGGACGAATCCATGGCGCCATCAAAGCCCATCCACGCAATCGCCCCGCAATAGGGGCCGCGCCCAGCAGGTTCAAGTTCATGAATAATCTCCATGGCGCGAATCTTCGGGGCTCCCGTCACGGAACCGCCGGGGAAGCACGCGCGCAAAAGATCACTGCAGGACACATCGGGCCGTAACTGGCCGGTCACGACAGACACCAGATGATGCACCCGCGCAAAGGTTTCCACCTCGCACAGCTGCGGCACCTTAACGCTGCCGGGTTCGCAAACCCGGGAGATGTCATTGCGCATGAGATCGACGATCATCAGATTTTCGGCTCGGTCTTTGAGGCTGGTTTTCAGCGCTGCCGCTAAAGCTATGTCAGCATCTGGGGCCTCATCGCGCGGTCGCGTGCCCTTAATAGGGCGTGTTTCCACACGGCCTTGGTGGTCGACCTGCAAAAAACGTTCAGGTGACGCAGACAACACCTGAAAGCTCGGCGATGCAGCAATGTAGGCGCCAAAGGGTGACGGCACCGCCATGCGCAACTGCCGAAACACATCCCATGCGCTGACATCTTTTGGTTTCGACGCCCGGAAGCGTTGCGTGATATTGGCTTGGAAAATATCGCCAGCGCGAATGTAGCCGATGGTACGGTCGATGCTGGCTTCGATTTCGCTTTGAGATTGATCCGCGCGCCACGCGGCCATCGATGTTTTAAGGGGAGTCGCTGACGCCCCGGCGATTTTATCCATAAGCCATTGCGCGCGTTTATGTGCTCTGAGGTCGCGGTGCTTAGGGTCCTGCTCCGGGAAACCGCTGGCGATGATCCAGGCGCGTTTCTGACGGTGATCAAAAGCGGCAATCACGTCGTACAGACCAACGCTCATCGCCGGACCCTTTGCCCCAGGTCTGGAGGCAGGAAGGTTCTCGACCGCTCCTCCCATCTCGTATCCGATATAGCCAACCGCCCCGCCACAAAAGGGCGCGGGAGACGCTGCAGATGAAATCGAAAATTGTGCCAACAGGTCTTTGAGACTGTGAAACCCATCTCCCGGGACCTGAACATCGTCGATGGAGGCCTGCAATTTGGCGTCTACGGTGACAACATGAAATGGCGAGGCTGCGATGTAAGACCATCGCCCCAGATCTCCAATGCCGTCACCATGAAGCAGGGCGGAACCGGTTTCATGTGCGAAGGGCCCAAAGGCAACAAGAGGGTCCCGCCATGGGTTCTCTCTGACAATCAGCACGGTATTTATGACCTGTGGTGTATCAGTTTGGAAGGACGCGGTCGGGAAGTCTATGGCCGTCAACGAAAGCTTTGATGTTAAAGATGACTTTTTCCCCCATGGCAACACGGGCCTCAATGGTTGCTGAGCCCATGTGCGGAATAAGGGTGACGTTGTCTAAAGCCAACAGTTTTGGATTGACGGCGGGCTCGTGTTCAAACACGTCCAGCCCAGCCCCGGCCAGGGTGCCGTTTTCCAGCATTGTCACCAGCGCATCTTCGTCAACGATTTCACCACGCGCTACGTTCACCAAGTAGGCGTCTTCTTTCAGAAGCTTCAGTCGGCGTTCTGCCAGCAAGTGGAACGTTGCCGGTGTGTGGGGGCAATGTACGGAGATGACATCCATCCGGGCCATCATCTGATCCAGGCTTTCCCAATAGGTGGCCTCAACGTCCTGTTCGATCTCAGGTCTAAGCCGATGTCTGTTATGGTAATGCACCGCCATGCCAAACCCGCGCGCCCGCTTTGCGACCGCAAGCCCGATCCGGCCCATACCGATAATACCAAGGCGCTTGCCTGCTAACCTGCGGCCTAGCATGTGGGTCGGGGTCCAACCGGTGAAGCGCCCTTCCTGAATCATCCGTGCGCCTTCAACCAAACGTCGCGGCACGGCGACAATCAGAGCCATGGCCATGTCGGCTGTGTCTTCGGTCAGCACATCGGCGGTGTTGGTGACAGATATCCCCGCCGTTTGGGCGGCTGCGACATCAATGTGATCTGTGCCATTGCCAAAATTAGCGATCAGGCGTGCCTTAACACCTTCAGCACTTAGCAATGCGGCGTCAATTTCATCGGTCAGAGTTGGAACCAGCACGTCGCAGGAGGACAAGGCCTTGGCCAGCGCGTCGCGGTCTAGCGGTATGTCGTCTGCATTGAGGCGCACGTCAAACAACTCCATCATTCGTGTTTCAACGATCTCTGGAAGTTTGTGCGTTACGATTACTTTGGGTTTGCTAAGCGTCATCCGTGTCTCCGGGGCAGCAGATGCGTTTCCCTACCAGCCACTGCCCGCCTTGTCCAGAATACCAGTCACCCGTTGCCAAAGCCGACTTTTTTGGGCAAGACATGCCTCCATGACCCTACATCTAAAACTTAAGCTCCAGATCGCTCGATTCAGCAGCGCTATTGCCGTGTTCACGCTTCTTTTTTGGGGCGGGCTTGGGGGAGACATTAAGACCGCTGACGCACAACAGGGGCGGGTTTCATCGCTTCCAATTCCGCGCTTTGTGTCCTTGCGGACAGAACCCATAAACATGCGGGCCGGGCCAGGGGTGCGCTATCCTGTCACGTGGGTCTATCAACGTCGCAACTTGCCAGTCGAGATTACAGATGAGTTTGACACCTGGCGGCGGATTAGGGACCCAGATGGCGCTGAGGGCTGGGTGCACCAAAGCATGCTCTCGGGTCAGCGCACAGGCTATATGACGGCTTTGGACTCCTCACTGTATAGAGGGTCCGCCCCCTCAAGTGTTGTGGTCGCAAAAGTTTCACCGGGCGTTGTGATTGTTGTCGATCGTTGTCCGAAGCAGATCGACCTTTGTTTGGTCAATGCAAAAGGCACCAAAGGCTGGTTGTCTCGCACCGCGTTTTGGGGTCTCTATGAAAACGAAATTATCGACTAAGACCTGAGAGTGTCCCCTGGCCTTTGGAAGCTCTAACCACTCACAGCGTCTAAATCGCGTGATAATTCTACTTTTGTTTCGTCTTGCAGCACCGCCGTGTGTTTGTAGTTTTCATGCTCAATGCCGAGCGTGAGGTGTGCGTCTGCGTTCAAGAAGGCTTTGGCCTGATCATCGCTAAACGGGAACTTTATGAAATGCACGGCTGATGTTTTGCCGTCTGCCGTGGTGCGTTCAACATCGTCTTCGGGCACACCCACTACGCGCTGGTCTGCGAAGGACAGAACAATTTTATTTTCAATATGCCCTAAGGTGGCCAGGGTCCGGCGACGGCGGCCTTCGTCTTCAATTTCAATGAGAAGAGTCGCGACCAGATTGCGGCCTTGTGGAATAAGGGGGTTGTAAGCCTCTAGCTCGTCGTCAATCTGGGCGTCACCGCCTTTTTCGATGTAGAGCATTTCCTGCAC
>CAYGSZ010000135.1:0-1825 GCA_964352705.1 uncultured Rhodobacterales bacterium | reverse complement strand
ATGCCCCATGACCCGCCGTGGCCTGAGCAACGTTCGACCACAGTAACCTTGGCGTCTGGGATCGCGCGGAGCATCTCTGCGCCTTTGGGGCCCATGTTCTGCGCCCGGGCATGACAGGCCAGGTGCATCGCAATCGGACCCTCAACAGGGTTTAATCCCTCTGCGAGCCCTTCTTTATTGGCGATGCGCATCACGTATTCTGAAATATCAAAGGTCGCCCGAGCGAGGCGTTTGACGTCTTCATTATCGGGCAGAATAAGGGGCCATTCGAATTTCATCATCAAGGCGCAGGATGGTACCAGCGCAATAATATCTTTTCCGGCATCAACATAAGGCTTCAAAGCTGCCGCAGTGGTTTTGGCCATCTCAGCAACACGGGCGATGTCGCCCTGTTCAAGCTGAGGCATGCCGCAACAGCCTGGGTACACAACTTCCGTTTCCACGCCATTGTGCGCCAGGACGTTATGGGCGGCTGTGCCGATGTCTGGGTTGTTGTAGTTGGCAAAGCAGGTTGCATAGATCACCGCTTTACGGCCATGCGCCGGTGCGTGGGCATTGACCGTTGGCGCATTCTCTTTCGCCCGCGCCTGAAAGGTTTTGCCGTGATACTTGGGCAGTTCAGCATCTTTATGAACGTCTGCGACGGCTTCTAAAATAGGCCGCGTCAGACTGTTGGTGCGTTTTGACGCCCAGTTTGCAATCCCCGAGACACTGCCAGCCATCTTGCCGTTGCGATCTGTCTCTGTGAGTTGTTTGTCGAAAAAGGGAACGCCGCCGTTCGCTTTCTCAGCGGCCCGGTAGCGCAGCATCAGGTGGGGGAAATCAATATTAAATTCGTGCGGCGGAACGTAGGGGCACTTGGTCAGGAAGCACATGTCGCACAGTGTGCAGGCATCGACGACAGATTTGAAACTCGCGCTGTCTACGCCTTCAACTTCATCTTCCTGTTCGTCCACCAAGTCAAACAGTCGCGGGAAAGAGTCACATAAATTAAAGCAGCGGCGACAGCCATGACAGATATCGAACTGTCGGCGCATTTCGGCGTCAAGTTTTTCGGCGTCGAGAAAGTCTCGGTTCTGCCAATCAATCGGATGACGCGTGGGAGCGTCAAGACTGCCTTCACGCATGGGGGTCTCGCGTCTCTATTTTAAAACAGGCCTCTTAGAACGGTGTGACCGGCCAGACGTCCAGCCGGTCACGACATGTTCGGTTTAGCTGTCGAGGCCATCCAGAGCTTTCTGGAAGCGTCCTGCGTGTGACTTCTCAGCCTTCGCAAGTGTTTCAAACCAGTCAGCAATTTCGTCGAAGCCTTCTTCGCGTGCGGTCTTGGCCATGCCCGGGTACATGTCGGTGTACTCGTGGGTTTCCCCTGCAACGGCGGATTTTAAGTTGGACTCGGAATCACCGATGGGCTCACCTGTCGCTGGATCGCCCACTTCTTCAAGATACTCAAGGTGACCAAACGCGTGACCGGTTTCGCCTTCAGCGGTTGAGCGGAACAGCGCGGACACTTCGTTCTGACCTTCAACGTCAGCTTTTTGTGCGAAGTAGAGATAACGACGGTTGGCTTGGCTTTCGCCGGCAAATGCGGCTTTCAAGCTTTCTTCTGTTTTACTGCCTTTGAGTGCTGCCATGAGTCCCTCCTGGAATTTTGTTTGAGATGGCGATCTATTGAGGATTGGACACCACAGACATCCAACCCCTGAGACTCTATCTAAGACACGGGTATAACCCAAGTCAACAAACCTAGAATTATTCTAATGTTTCAGACGGGTTCGCCATGTATTTCGGGTTCGCCGTGTATTTAAATAACGACGGTTCAACC
>CAYGSZ010000134.1:4693-6966 GCA_964352705.1 uncultured Rhodobacterales bacterium | reverse complement strand
AAACCTCAGCCGCGAATTCTGCACTAGCCGGTTTAAGTATCTATTGCGAAATTTCACAGTAGGAGTATACGCAATGATCGGGAGGGCTTAGACCCTTACCAGGCTGTGTCCGACAAGCCCAGGTTAGTGCGGACGTGGATTTTATTTCACAGAGATGACACCCGACTCAGGTCTTATGGAGGTAGACCTTAAACCTCCGAGTACCACCGCGTTGGCCCAGATTCCTTTTACCGCAGCAAGCGCACGCTTGTATCGCGGCCAACACACCCTTCATCAAACCAAGCTTGTCACGCGTTTGACCGAACGGTCCGAACGCTTCGTGGTCAGCCCAAACTCAGACTCCTTTCGCAAGACCTTCTTTCCCGAGGCGACCCGCAAAGACTGGAACGACTGGCGCTGGCAGATGCGTCATCGGCTTAAATCTCTGGACATGATAGAACGCATTTTCCAGCTGTCGGATGACGAACGTCTGGCGATCCAAAAACATAGCGGCTCCTTACCCATGGGTATCACGCCCTACTATGCGAGCCTGATGGACCCTAATAATCCATTCGACCCTTTGCGCCGAACGCACATTCCTACCGGTGCCGAATATGTGGTGAGCCCTGGCGAAGCGGACGATCCGCTCGGCGAAGATCATGATTCGGCCGTACCCGGATTGGTCCACCGCTACCCTGACCGTGTGTTGTTTCTAACAACGGCTTATTGCTCCACCTATTGCCGCTATTGCACCCGCGGGCGGGTCGTCGGTTCGACCGGTGACTACACCTTCAGCACGCGTCAGTGGGAGCAGGCGCTCGGTTATATTGAAGCCCATACTGAAATTCGCGATGTGCTGCTCTCAGGCGGTGATCCGCTGACCATCGGCGAAGACAAGCTCGACTACTTGTTGAGCCGTCTGCGGGCAATCCCGCATGTCGAGTTTGTTCGCATCGGATCCAAAGTGCCTGTGGTTCTGCCCATGCGCATTGGCCGCTCGCTCTTGAAAGTGCTCAAGCGGCACAAACCGTGGATCAGTATTCATGCTACCCATCCCGATGAACTGACTCCTGAAGTTGTCGAAAGCTGTGGACGGCTGGCCGATGCTGGCTTGCCACTGGGCAGCCAAACCGTACTGTTGAAAGGCATCAACGATAACGTCGACACCCTGAAGCGCTTGTTTCATGGACTGCTCAAGATACGGGTCAAACCATATTACTTGTATCAGTGCGACCCCATTTCCGGCTCTGCACACTTCCGTACGACGGTAGACACCGGCCTGGAGATCATGAAGGGCCTGCGCGGCCATACCACCGGCTACGCAGTACCAACCTACGTTATTGATGCACCGAACGGGGGCGGCAAAATTCCTTTGCTGCCGGACTCCATTGTCGGCCGCGATAATGACGATCTTCTGCTGACCAACTTTGAAGGCGGCGTTTACCGTTATCCGGACCCTGGCGGTAAAGCCGGTCTTGATAAAACCGGTAGGAGCGAGTGATGCGCGTAGGCTTAACCTATGACTTGCGCAGCGACTATTTAACAGCCGGATACGGAGAAGAAGAAACCGCTGAGTTCGATGCCATAGAAACCATTGTCGCTATAGAAGAAGCGCTGCGGGAGCTTGGATTTGATACATGCCGGATCGGCAATATCCGCATGCTGACGGAACAATTGGCCGCCGGCGAACGCTGGGATTTTGTCTTCAACATCGCCGAAGGACTGCACGGACCGGGCCGCGAAAGCCAAGTGCCAGCGCTGCTGGACGCCTTCGCCATTCCCTATACCTTCTCTGACCCGTTGGTGATGGCCGTCACTCTACACAAACCGACAGCGAAACATATTGTCCATGCGGCTGGCATTCGCACCGCAGCCTTTACGGAAGTGAAGCAAAAGTCGAACGACAGTATCCGTGAGCAGATATCCGATTTTCCGCTCCCGGCGTTCGTCAAACCATCGTCGGAAGGTACCGGCAAAGGTGTGACCGCCGCATCGGTGGTACGCGACCGGGCGGCGTTGATAGCGGCGTGCGAAGCGGTCCACGCTAAGTATAAGCAATCTGCGCTGGTCGAAACGTTTCTTCCAGGCCGCGAATTCACCGTAGGCATTCTCGGATCTGGAGATTCGAGCCGCGCCTTCGGCGTGCTCGAAATCGTATTGCTGCCCGGCGCTGACGCGGAGGTCTATTCTTACGACAATAAAGAGCTTTGCGATGATCGTGTCCGCTGTATTCTCGCGACTGATAACGCGGCCAAGGAAGCTGAAACTGTCGCCCTTGCCGCTTGGCGGGCGCT
>CAYGSZ010000134.1:0-4593 GCA_964352705.1 uncultured Rhodobacterales bacterium | reverse complement strand
CGATGTGATGGATCAAGTTAATGCCGTAGGTGCGGCGTTATCCGACCTCGGCATCAGGCACCAAGTAACAGCGATCAGCGATGACGTCGACGAGCTAAGACGTGCGGTCGCAATCGTCAAACCGGACATCGTATTCAATCTTGTTGAAGCGGTGGGAGGTGACCCTGTCCGCTGCGCCGAGGTTCCTGACCTCCTAGACGCACTTGGTGTGCCTGTCACAGGCAACAGCGCAGCGGCCCTGACTCTGACCGCCGACAAACGCACCACCAAAGCCCGCCTGTCCGAAGTCGGCATTGCAACACCGGGGTCGATTGACCTGCCTGGACTTGCGAACCAAGCCAACCGCTTAAGTGGCCCTTACTTCGTAAAGTCTGCTTCGGAAGACGCATCGCTTGGCCTGGACTCTTGCTCAATTTGCCATGACCTAAACCAAGTACAGGAGCGCATTGCCTATTGCCGAAACGCATACGGCGGTGCCTGGTTTGCCGAGCAGTTTATCGAAGGACGAGAATTCAACATCGCCATACTAAGCGGGCCCCATGGACCACAGGTTCTGCCGATTGCTGAAATCGATTTCACGGCGTTTCCAGAAAACATGCCTCGTATTGTTGATTACGCAGCCAAATGGGACCAGGACAGCTTCGGTTACAATCATACCCCTCGTGCGTTTCTTCAGCCAGAAGACAGCCGATTGGTTCTCAAGCTCGCTAATCTGGCACTTCAATGCTGGCGGGAACTTGGCCTATTCGGCTATGCGCGCGTTGACTTGCGTATGGATGCTCAAGGCAAACCTTGGGTGCTTGAAGCGAATGCGAACCCCTGCCTGTCGCCTGATGCCGGATTCGCAGCAGCTGCTGCGCATGCACAACTAGATATGAGCGGCATCGTCAGCCGATTGCTTGTGGCCGGGCAAACCGGACGCCAGGCCAACTCCCGCAGCCTCGCCTGTGCATAGAGTCTGTCAACTTAACTTAGAATTGTTCCGCGATGTTTAGAATCAGACAAGTTCCTGATGACGTGTCCCCGTCCAATGCTGCGGCCGTGCGGCAGGTACAGGACATCATTAGCGCCCAGTTTCCGGCCTTATCAGGCTCTGACCAGAAAAAGCTACAGTCTGGACTTCGCGACCCGATATCCGCCCAGTTCAGGCCGCTCCTGTTTGTGGCGGAGGATTCCCGCGAACGCGTCCGGGGCTTCGCCTGGGCGTTACACGCGCCAGATCTGCATTTTGTCTATCTTGATTTTATCGCAACCGCGCCCGGCATTACCGGGGGCGGCATTGGCGGTGCTTTGTATGAACGGGTACGTGACGTCAGTGCTGCGCTTGGGGCAAGTGGCATTTTTCTTGAGTGCTTACCTGATGATGCCGCCCTTAGTCCCGATCCGGTAATTCGGCGGCAGAATGCGGCCCGGCTAAAGTTTTATGAAAACTACGGCGCTCGACCGATCATCAATACTGCTTACGAGACGCCTGTTAAAGCGGAGGATACCGACCCCCCGTATCTGATCTTCGATCCGCTCGGATCGGAATCACGGCCAGACAAGTCCCACACCCGACGTATTGTGCGGGCCATTCTTGAGCGTAAGTACAAAGACTTATGTCCGCCCGACTACGTCAAGCAGGTGGTTGCCTCCTTTAAGGATGACCCGGTGGAACTGCGGCCCTACCGCTATCAGTCTGCCCCCCATACTGTGGTGCCCCACGCGATGGCACCGGTGGCCCTGGTTGTGACAGATCAACACGACATCCATCATGTTGCCGATAAAGGCTACGTGGAAGCACCGGTCCGAGTTCGCACCATCCGCCGCGAACTGGACAAGACAAAGCTATTTGAAGAGGTCGCACCGTTGCATTTTCCGGACACTCACGTCCGGGCCGTGCACAGCGGGCAGTTCGTCGATTTCTTGAAAGCTGCTTGTGCCAATGTCGAACCAAAAAAATCTGTTTATCCTTATGTCTTTCCCATCCGCAACGCGGCTCGTCCGCCCAAAGACCTGCCATTGAGGGCCGGGTATTATTGCATCGACACGTTCACACCCTTGAACGATCATGCCTACCGTGCCGCGCGGCGTGCCGTTGACTGCGCGTTGACCGCAGCTGGCGAAGTGCTAGGCGGACGACGACTCGCTTACGCCCTCGTCCGCCCCCCCGGGCATCATGCCGAACGCCGGGCCTTTGGCGGTTTCTGTTATTTCAATAACGCGGCCATCGCAGCGCACTACTTAAGCCGGTATGGCCGGGTAGCGGTGTTTGACATCGACTATCATCACGGCAACGGCACACAGGATATTTTCTACGAACGGAGCGACGTTCTAACGGTTTCGATCCATGGCCATCCGAGTTTTGCTTACCCGTATTTCAGTGGCTTTCGTAAAGAGAACGGACAGGGTGCTGGGGCTGGGTATAACCTGAACATTCCCCTGCCTGAAACCATCACGCCCAATCAGTACCGTGACGCCCTGGACAACGCCCTGAGCCGAATCATGCGTTTCGACCCGGACTTTCTTGTGCTGGCCGCCGGCTTTGACACCGCCTCTGGCGACCCCACAGGGTCATGGCCGCACCGGGCGGATGATTTTCAAAAGATCGGCGAGATCATTGGCGCGACGGGACTGCCCATCATCGTCGTTCAGGAAGGCGGATACCGCACCCGCACGCTCGGCGTAAACGTCCGCAATTTTTTCAACGGATTGGTGCGAGGCGCCCATACGGCACCGCTGCATCAACCCACGTCGTACACAGCCCCGCCCAGCACCAGTGTGAAGATTCGCCGTATTGTCAGGAACGACGATGCAGAAAAAATCCGCGCCCTTGTTGAATCCACCGGTGTCTTTTCCACCGCCGAGGTAAGTATCGCGCAGGAATTGATTCTCGACCGTATTCAAAAGGGGTCCGAATCCGAATACGATTTTGTGATCGCTGAACGAGGTGACCATTTGGTGGGATATGCGTGTTTTGGCGCGATCTCGGGAACAGAAGCAGCCTATGAACTATACTGGATTGCCGTGTCCCCCGACACAGTCGGCAGTGGCATAGGACGCCGTCTGATGGCAACTATCGAGGGTGCCATCGCATCCAAGAGCAGCAAGATGCTCTATGCAGAGACCTCCTCGACCGACGGCTACAAAGCCGCCCGCGCCTTTTACAGGAAGTGCGGTTTTAAAAATATCGCCCGGCTTCCTGACTACTATGCCGCAGGAGACGACAACCTGTTTTTCGCAAAAGCCATACCGACGATGACCAAGGCCTGAGTTTCATGAGCACCGACAATCGCCAGATCAAATCTTTGCGACCGGAAGGCGCTGCGTCAGATGTAAGTATATCGGATAACATCTTGGAAAAGCGACTTCCGCACGATGTTCAAACACTTCTTCTTCTTGGCATCTTTCTTATACTGATATTCTACACGCTTTACTTCGTCCGGGAAATTGTTCTCCCGATTATCTTGGCATTTGTGCTCTTTCTCATACTTCGTCCGAGCATGCGTTATTTGTCAAAGTTGCGTATACCAAAAGTAATCGCTGCGTTACTGGTGATTGCAGTGCTCTTTAGTGGAATTTCAGCACTAGGCTTTACCCTATCGGGTCCGGTAACAGAGTGGATTGCTAAAGCACCAAAAGCCTTGCCACGCCTTGAGCGACGTCTTTCGTTTGTTATGAAACCGCTGGCAGACGTTCAGCGGACTTCCGAGCAAGTGGAAAAGTTGGGGGATAGCGTTGCCCCGGGCATTCAGGCCATCACAGTCAAGGGCCCGAGCCTCGGCAGTCTTTTAGCCAGTGGCACACGCACCTTTTTGGCCGGATTACTAACCAGTGTCGTCCTTTTATTTTTCCTGCTTATCTCGGGTGATCTATTCCTGCGGCGATTTGTAGAAATACTACCGACGCTTAGCAATAAAAAACAGGCGGTTGATATCTCTAACGAAATTGAACGCCATCTATCTATCTATTTGATAACAATCAGCCTCACCAGCGCTACCGTTGGTGTTGCGACAGGTTTCGCCGTTTATTTTTGTGGCCTCTCCGATCCCGTTCTGTGGGGAACAGTGGCATTCTTACTAAACTACGTAATGATATTAGGTCCGATTACCTGTGCCGTGATCATTTTCCTCGCAGGCTTGCTAACCTTTGATTCCACATGGCAAGCGGTTCTGCCCATGGTGATCTATATCAGTCTTAACTTTTTAGAGGGTAATTACATTACTCCGATGCTACTTGCTCGGCGCCTGACCTTAAATCCCGTGCTCATCATTGTGTCTCTTATATTTTGGTATTGGATGTGGGGCGTTGCCGGGGCGTTGCTCGCAGTACCTTTACTTGGATCGTTTAAAGTAATTTGTGATCGTGTTAAGCCACTCATGGCTATCGGTCACTTTTTGGGCACTAGTAGCGCATTTGATAGTGCATCTGCGAGTCCGAGTGCTTCACACTAAGGCTCGGAACAAAGCCTGCGGGCTTTGTTGATAAGGAAAATGGCGAAACAACCATTACAGGGCCGAATTACGCGGTTTTAGCTGGCTGAAGCAAATTAAGGATGCAGCTATAAACCTGCAAGTGTTCGCAGGTGTGTACTGGTATGGCGTCCCCTAGGGG
>CAYGSZ010000133.1:0-6995 GCA_964352705.1 uncultured Rhodobacterales bacterium | reverse complement strand
CGCTCTCGACGCAAAGCGCCAAGGTCAATTTCCGCACTGGCCCCGCTGCTCTCTCCAGGACCAGACACACGCAAAACACGACCGCGATAGTCTATGATTCGAGAGCCACCGTTAGAAGAATCTGGCGGCATGTCTGTATCTCTTATTCCGCCCGTATTGGCTGAAACCACGTAGGCAACGTTTTCAACGGCCCGGCAAATTTTTGCGGCATCTTTTTGGGTTTGCTCCGGACTGGAAAACTCGCTTGAAGAATGTGTAAAAACTTCTGCGCCACGCATGGCAAAACACCGTGCGACTTCCGGGTACAAAATTTCTTCCGATGCGATGGGTGCCAGTCTGCCGATCTCTGTCTCGGCAACAGGGAAGACCGCTTCTAAGCCATAAAGATCAAGATATTTATCCCAAACATCATGAGGCGTTGGAGAGAACATAGAATTGAGGCGGCGATAGCGCAAAATAATATCGCCGCTGGGATCAACGATAAAAGACGTCTGAAAGTAGTATCCCGGAAAGTGCTTGTCGGTTTCGTAGGCATTACCGGCTAGGAATATTTTATTATCCTGGGCAATCCTGCCAAAGTGATCGTACTCTGGCCCATCAACATCCAGCGCCGCCTTATCAGCCCATTGATGAACGGGTTCGCCCTCCGGGAAGGAGGTCAGCAGGTACTCTGGCAAAACAATCAACTTCATGGAGGGACCGAGCCAACGTTTTACTCCTCGAACCTTCTCAGACACATAGTCGAGCATAGATGCCATGCTCGCCCGCGCACTTTCCCGGTCTGGGTAACGCGCAAGACTGTACGTGGCCAATTGAAGCGCCGCTGCTGAGAAAACAGGGTCTGCGCTTGGGGATAGCGCTTTGGGTTTCGCCGCGACTTTCTTGATCAAAGATTTTTTACGGGCGGACTTATTAGGGGTGTTTTTAAGCTTCGGACTTATCACGGAGCGCTCCCAAAATTCTCTGTATATCTAATACGTCAGCCGAAGCCCCATCCATAAGAACACTGGCGGACCAAGAGTGACAAGACCATCAGCTGCTCGCCCCGCTTCGACACGATGATCGAACAGGTTTTCAACGGCAAGATAGACTTCAACTTCATCTGTAACCCGATACCCGGCAAAAATATCAACCGTTAAGGCATCCTCTAACTGCCGTGAATTTAGATCATCCTCAAATTGCTTCCCGGCATAAAGTACATCAGCGCTTAAGCGCAGACGATCTGTTGGGGCCATTTGAACACCCAAAGTCGCCTGATGATTGGCCACCTGCGCCAACCTATTGCCTTCAAGTACGGGGGACGCGGAACTGCGTTTGACCTTCGGGTCAGAATAAAGATAGCCCGCGTTGAAAGAGAGGGTTTCACTCACACGCAGTGTCCCATCAAACTCCAAGCCCCAGGTCTCAACGCGGTCAATATTTCTGCGTTGCCGCAAACTGCCCCCACTGGGAATGAACACTCCAAATTGGCTATTAAACCCAGGCGTGGTTGTGATGGTTGTGTTTAAAATTGGGTCATACAGGTCATTTCTGAACAGCGTCGCGGACAATGTTGCAGCACGAGAAGTCCATTCTATTGATGTTTCAGCCCCGAGCAGTTTTTCGTTCACAAGGCTTTCGTTGGCTTCCGTAATATCATTACCGACGCGAAAGGGGCGATACAGCTCGTTCAGCGTTGGCACTCTGAACCCGGAGTATACAGCCCCCCCTATGGACGTGGACGAGGTGATTGGAGTCTTAAAACCAGCTCTTCCATTTACGGCGACGCCATCTCGCGTCGCGAAACTGCGATTGACCAGGACATCACCGTTTGTTGTGTTTGTTTCTATGCGAGAGCCGCCGCTTTGACGCCAGTAGTCGGTTCGTGCACCAACGGTAAGGATCGTACCCTGAGACAAGATACGATTGGCCTCAATAAAAGTTCCCGCAATAAGTTGCTCACCGCCGGCCTGGCGTTCTCGGGTGAAGCCCGCTCCGAAATTGCTAAACAGTTCATTCGTCTCTCCGTCAGAAAACCTGACGTCTGCACCGCCTTCTATGGACCAATCAGGGGACTCCGACCATCGCAGCAACACATTTCCACCAATCCCCGTGGCGGGCACATCGAACTGATCAAGAACCGGACGGGATGTCTCACGTGTTGAGTCAAAGGCCGCAAAGACGCTCTCAAAATCTTTCCGTGTGGCATAAAGATTGGTCGCTAATGACAGACCGTTATCTAGAGACTCATTAAGGGCACTGAGAAAAACACCATACGTATCCGTTTCAGACCCGGCGTCATCTGAGCCATTGATAAATTTATCCGACGACGCCGTTCCACCGATTGACCATACGGTTCCATTTTCAGTTTCCGTGCGCCACGACAAACGCGCGCCCTCTGAATTGCGAGCAGCGCGGCGGTCAGCCGCCCCCCGTTGTTCAGAGGGCAGCAGGAAGTATCCATCCGTCTGTGTATGGTGGGCTAACGCTGTCACAAGCCCGCCAGCAACTGCGCTCTGTGCGATTACACTTCCTGAAAAACTGCTTTTGCTGCCAACTCTTACGTCACCTGAAAAACTGTTTCCGGTCTGTTGGCGACTGTCTAACCTGACAACTCCAGCAAGGGCGCTGTTGCCCCAGGTACCGGCACCGCCGCCACGGACAACAGAGGCTTGTTCAATGTATGTTGGCGGAAGATTGGTCCACTCGACCCATCCCCCAAACGGATCATTCAGCGGCACGCCATCCAACAACACCAAAGTGCGTCCAGCGCCACTAGGGCCCAACCCCCGAAGGCTCACGCCCTGCGTGGTGGGATGAGCAGCGCGAGACGCTTGCCTGCGAAACAGCCCAAAGCCGGGCACGCGCCGCAGAGCATCATCCAGACCCAAAGAAGGGCCATTGAGCGCGTCTCGATCAACCGTCTGCGTGCTGTAAACACGCAACGATACTGAATCGACCAACCTTTGGCCGGAAACCAGGATTTCATCCATGGCGACATTAACGCCTGGACCAGAGGTTGCTGGGGTATCTGCCAGGGCCTGGGACGTATGGCAAATCAGAAAAAGAGCCAGAAAAGCGCGTGTTATGTAAGACATGCCCTGGTGCGTAGACAATCTGCCTTGTAATAACAATGGTCAATATTGCTTTTAAGGTCGTTTCTTTAGTTCAGCGTGAGTTCAACGTGGCCCGCCTTCACGTACGTGCGACATAATACAATTGTCCTGGCAGTCATGTGGTTGACGGGTAATAATGCCTGCAAATAACAGGTTCTATCTGCCGGGAGACAGTTAACAATGGGACGGCACGTGTTGAGATCTAGTTCTTGGTTTACGGTTCTCTTGGTTGGGGTTTGCTTGGCGATGCCGGCGGGGTCAGCAACTTTGGCCGTGACCGTCGTTGATTCAGAGGGGCAGCCAGTTCCCAACGCGGTGGTATTTTTAGATTCAGACACCCCCACAGAACCAGGTAAAACCCAACAGATGGTGCAAAGCGGGCAGAGCTTTAACCCCGATGTCTTGGTTGTTCCTGTTGGAACGTTGGTTGAGTTTCCAAATGAAGACCCGTTTCGACATCACGTCTATTCCTTCTCACAGGCCAAGCAGTTTGAGCTAAAGCTGTATGGTGGAGACGAGATACAACAAACGGTATTCGATAAACCAGGTGAAGTTGCGCTGGGCTGCAACATTCATGATGACATGCTCGGTTACATCTATGTTGTCGATACCAACATGTATGGCAAAACAGACGAGTCTGGGAAGGTCATGATCGAGGGCAGCGTTGACGGTGCGAGCTATGAAGCACAAGTTTGGCACCCTCGCCTAAGTGGACCAACGCGAAGGACGGCACAGACAGTCACAATGGGACAACCGGCCAACTTTAAAATTGGTCTTAAACGTGATCGCCGAAATCAATCTGGCTCCGACTTCGAAGATGGGGCCTATTAGGGTGCTCAAGAGTTTCCAGACAAAGCTGACCCTGTTTTTTGCGGCACTCTTTATGCTTTTACAGGGCGCGGCCTACTTCACTGTTCAGGAAGCGATTGTACGCAACATCTTCGATCAAAGCCGAGATCAATTGATTGCGGCAAACTTAATCTTTGGAAATCGCATCCAAGCAACCGTAAAGTCTCTTGCGGAAGGCGCTCAAATACTTGCCTCTGACTTTGGCTTCCGCACCGCTGTCGCGACGAATGACATGCCGACCATCCTGTCCGCACTCAATAATTTAGGCGCGCGGATCGAAGCTGATCGGGCCATGCTGATTAATCTCGATTACGAGACACTAGCTGATACTGGAAATCCCGGAGGGGCAGTTGCAGACTTTCCGTTTTACGATCTTATAGACGGAGCAGAAGAAACGGGCCGGGCAGAGTCTTTTGCGGTGCTGGATGGGGTGATTTACGAATTCGTCGTGGTGCCTGTTCTGGCACCTGTCCCCATTGCCTGGATCGCAATCGGTATCGAAATAGATGGACAGTTTGCCAGAGACTTTAGGCAAGAATCCACACTTCCGCTCGACGTTACATTTGCCGTCGGTCGCGCAGCCAATGACTGGGCCGTTACGGTGTCGACACTTCCGGAATTTGCGCGGCAAAATCTTCCGGGCGCCCTTGCCGCGCAAGGTGAATATTTGGGCGAAGCTCCGGCAACAATCACTTTAGATAATAGCGATTACGTAACACTGGTGGAGCGACTTCAAACGCCTGAAGAAAGCCCCGTGATCAATGCCGTTTTACAATACTCCTTAGACTCGGCCTTGGTACCCTATCAGCCCTTGTTTGTCGTACTTACAGGCTTAGCCGCTGCGGCCCTTCTGGTGTCTTTGCTCGGATCAGTTGCGATAGCACGGGGCGTTGCTAAGCCTATTCAGATACTTGACCATGCTGCGCGGCGGATTCAAGCGGGCACCTATACAGACAAGATTGAGATCAATCAAAGCGATGAGATTGGGCGGTTGGGCGAGACCTTCAATCAAATGATGGACGGCATCGCTGAGCGCGAGGCCCGGATTGAGCATCAGTCTTTGCACGATACAGCGACAGGTTTACCGAACAGAGCCTATTTCGAAAGGCGCCTCGGAGAACTGATCGCAAATGGCGGCACAACACCACTCACGGTTTTGCTGATTGAAATTGGGCGTGTCTCCGAGATCAACTACACCCTTGGTCATGAAACTGGCGAAGACTTAATTCGCGTTATTGGAGAGAGGCTGTCCTCCATGATCAAGCAAGGGGATATGGTTGCTAGGCATTCCAGCACCATGTTCAGCATTCTAATGCCTGGCGCTGCTGCGAATGCTGTTAAGCCCATTGTCGATCGTATTCTAGCCTCATTTGAAAACCCGGTTCCTATTGCCGGCATTCAATTAGATGTAACAGCTGCTATTGGGGAAGCGTGTTACCCTGATCATGGAGCGGATGCCCGCACCCTTCTTCAACGTGCTGATACCGCCATCTACGAAGCTAAATCATCCTCAAGGCTATTTGCGACTTATGACCCTGAAGCAGACCCGCACAAGCCTGAACGTTTAACAATGATGGGTGAACTGAGGAAGGGCTTAGATCGGGGCGAATTCAAATTTTACTATCAGCCCAAAGTCGATATCGCGGCGCAGAAGATCACGCATGTCGAAGCCCTGGTGCGTTGGATTCACCCAGAACGCGGCTTTATGTCTCCTGATGACTTTATTCCGTTAGCAGAGCAAACAGGGAACATTCAAAAGTTGAGCGAGTGGGCGTTGGAAACTGCGATCTCTCAAGCCAGGGCGTGGCAAGATGCGGGTTTGGACATCATTATTGCGGTGAATCTCTCCGCGCGTGACCTGACCAACCGAAAGCTACCAAAGCAGATTGACGATCTTTTGGTTGGACATGGCGTTACAGCCAATAAGCTGGTGCTGGAAATTACGGAAAGCGCAATCATGGAAGACCGTGATAACGCAATGGCCGTTCTTACAGCGCTTCATAAAGCAGGACACACGCTGTCGATTGATGATTATGGCACTGGGTATTCTTCAATGGCTTATCTTAAAGCACTGCCCGTTCAAGAAATCAAAATAGATAAATCCTTCGTCCTTAATCTGGCCTCAAACAAAGAGGATGAGATTCTCGTCCGCTCAACCATTGATCTTGGTCACAACCTTGGACTTAAAGTGACAGCTGAGGGTATTGAGGATGAAGAGTCGCTAAAAATCCTGCATAAGTATGGCTGCAACACCGGGCAGGGTTACTTTATCAGCAAACCGGTTCCGGCAGAGGAAATTGAAGCGTTCTATAAAGACTCACGCTGGGCCCCAAAACCGACTTCTGACAGTTCTGAATGACGCATTGAACCACTATATGAAACGAATCCTTCTTATTGGTTTGGCAACTTTAGGCTTTTGCTCTCATAGTTTTGCGCAAGAGAGCGGCTTACCGAGTATGGATGTGGTCGGCCTCTTGGATGCCAGGCTGGTGTTGACCGATGGCACAGTCAGTTGGGAAGAACGCGGCCTTGGGAAAACACGCTGGGGCGGAGACGCATCTGGCGAAAGTCGGCTGGTCGGCCGCATTGCAGAAGCCTCCCTCATTTTTTTACCCAAGTTTAGCTGGGAATGGTCTGGCGTCGTCCATATCAAAACAGACAGCCAGCAGCATCAGCCCGTGGATATTGTTGAAGCGTTTTTGCGCTATAAACCTGTTCCCAACTCTGAATACCGCTATGAAGTCAAGCTGGGCGCGTTTTTTCCTCCCATTTCGCTTGAGAACAAAGCCATCGCGTGGACGAGCCCTTACACAATTACGTCGTCTGCGATCAATACATGGGTCGGCGAAGAGTTAAAAACACTCGGGGCTGAGTTTACGGTTGGCCGGGAATTTGATGATTTCAACCTGTCTTTCACGGGCGCAGCCTTTATGGCGAATGATCCGGCAGGAACATTGTTGGCGTGGCGCGGCTGGGCCCTTCATGACAGGGAAGCAGGCCTTTACGATCAACTGCCCCTCGCCCCAATCCGTTCGATTGAGCCTGGTGGTA
>CAYGSZ010000132.1:0-7016 GCA_964352705.1 uncultured Rhodobacterales bacterium | reverse complement strand
CCACCCGGCGCAGAACTTCCTGCGTGTTGTAGCGAAAACTGAACGCCAACGGATTGTCCGGCCCATAACCAGCTTCGGCCAAAAGTTCTTTGGCGCGGGCGTTGCGCTGATCTTGTGACCAGTCACGATATTCTGCAAAAGCGGGTTCATAGCCTGCGCGTGAGCCTTCGGGGATGAGACTGTAGGCCGCTTTTTCACCGCCACGCATGACCCGTTCCGTCAGTGTTTCACGATCAAGCGCCATGCTGAGGGCGAGGCGCACGCGAGAATCGTCGAACGGCGGTTTGGTGGTGTTGAACGTAATGTATTCGAGCCCAAGGTTCTGGGAGATGCGCAGATCGTCTTGCAGATTTTCCTTGATCCAATCGAATTGAGACGGCGGAAAAGAAATGATCATATCCAGCTCACCTGCCCGGTAGCGGTTGAAGGCGGCGGAGAGGTCTTCGGTTGTGTAATAAATTACCGACTCAAGGTCCACGGTATCCGCCGCAAAGAAACTGGGATTGCGCACAACAGTGACGGAAGTTTGCGGCACCCACTCTTTGAGTTTGAAGGCCCCGTTGACCACGATGTTTTCAGGTCGTGTCCATTCGCGACCATGTTCTTCCACCGCCCATCGCGGCACCGGGAAACATCTGTGGACGATGAGTTCCAGAAAAAATGGTGTTGGCGCTTCAAGTCTGATTTCGAGCGTACGGGCATCAACGGCGGTCACCGCCAGATCATCAACGGGCAGTTGTCCGCTGTTCACGGACCTGGCGTTCTCGATCATGTAGAGCATCGGCGCGCCACGCGACGCTGTGACGGGATTCAACATGCGCTTAAAAGCATACTCAAAATCAGAGGCCGTGACCGGCGTACCATCCGACCACACCATGCCGTCACGCAAGGTGAAGACATATGTTTTGCCGTCCTCAGAGATCGTCCAGCTTTCCGCAGCACCCGGGACAACATTCGTATCTGCATCGACAGTCGTCAGGCCGACAAACATCTCAAAAATGATGTTCATGGCATAGCCACTGGTGGTCAGATGCGGGTCAAGAGAGTCTGGTTCCCCAATATTGCCACGATGAAACACCCCGTTCGCAGAAGCGGGCAGTGCAAACAGCAACGCCGCCATCAGTAAAACGATAGACCGCATCTGTTTTTGCCAATGGATGAATGTCATGATGATCAGAGACCTTAAGAGCCTTGAGTGAACTGGGCGATACCTTAACCCTGGCACTCTCGGACTGAAAGCCCGGAAAAAGCAGCGCAAATAAATGCCGCACAGAGTATAGGCCATAATGTCGACACAAGACGATCTGATCATCGCTTTGGAGCTGTTGTCAAAGACAGACAAAACGCTTCGACGCGCTGTTAAAACCTATGGCATGCCTAAAACGCGGCGCTTAAAGCCAGGCTTTGCAACGCTCGCCCACATTGTTGTTGGTCAACAACTCTCAACTAAAGCTGCCGACGCAATCTGGCTGCGGCTGAGCACTTCGCTTGGAGAGGTCACAGCGCAAAATATCAGTGATGCCGATGACCTTACATTGAAAGCGGCGGGGCTAAGTGGCAGCAAGATTAAAACTCTACGTGCCCTGTCCGCAGACGTTTTAAGCACTACGATAAACTTCAGAAGCCTCAGCCGGAAAGCAGATCAGGAGGTTCTGAATACATTAACCGCCGTCTGGGGGATCGGCCCCTGGACCGCAGAGATTTATCTGATGTTCGGCATGGGTCGGCCTGACGTGTGGCCCGCTGGCGACCTCGCCCTGCGCACCGGGTGGCAGATACTGTCGGACAGCCCAGACCGGATCAGTGCCGAAGACCTTGCAAATCTTGCCGAACAGTGGCGACCACACAGATCAGCCGCAGCCGTGCTGCTCTGGCATGCCGTCGGAGCAAACCGAAATAAGGTTGCTCTCGCCACAGCCTGAGCGTCGAGCCGCTACGCCCAACCGCCGGCAATTGGCATGATGTGTCCGGTGATAAAGTCAGCGCGCTCAGACGCCAGGAACGCGATCAATTCTGCAACTTCTTCCGGCTTCCCCAAACGACCGAGGGGCACCTTGCTTGTCATTTTGGCGAGTGCTTTCTCGTCCTCAAGCAATTCCTTGGGAAAGTAGCTCTCGCTTTCAACATAATTTGGTGCGACCGCATTGACCTGGATATTATCACGGGCAAGCTCTTTGGCGACAGACAGGGCTAAGGCGTTTGCGCCCCCTCGCCCAGCGGCATACATGCAATAATTGGGCAAGCCATGGAAGGGCGCCGCTGAGGTTACAAAGATAATCTTACCCTGACGGCGTGGCTTCATATGACGCGCCACCGCAGACGCGGTTTCAAAGGGCGCAACCATCAAGGCTTCCAAGCCCCGGCGAAAGTCATCTGCGGTCGCCTCTCCCATCGGCGCACGCAGCGCGGGGAAAAAATCATTTACGACCGCAATATCGATTTTTCCACAAAGATCAGCGACCTCATCAACGGCCTCTGCTCCACGTGACGCGGAAAGGGCATGAAGGTCCGGGTGATTTTCAGCAAAAGCCGCTTTACTGGAGACATCTAAAAAGCGCTCGTCGTGGCAGTACACAGTGGCACCGTGCGCGCGCAGGACTGTGGCAGCGGCCAAACCTACGAACTGGTGCGTATTGGTGATAATGGCTGTCTTTCCTGACAACATGAGCTTCTGCCTCCTGATTTACGAGCCTTGGTGAGAAGCATACACAAGCCTCACAAGACGATACACCACTGAAGATTTCATCAAATTGTGCGCCGGACGCCAGAGTTGACGTTGACCCAGCCGTGGAAGGCGTTATTTTGCGCCTCAGACCGCAGGGGGATCTCCCTCCAACAGCCGGAAGACTGAAGCCCAGTTCCGCACATCGAGACGAGATTGGGCCAGACCAGGCGAGAAAGGACGAATTCGTTGTCAGATCAGAACACTACACCACCCAAAGAAAACCTATCGCCCGCCAATGACGCCGAGCAGAACCGCATGCCACCGCCCTTGTTCTACAAAGAGCCGCGGCCTGTTACCCCAGATGCACATGGTGATTTTAAGATCAGACCGACATTTAATTTTGCGCACGCCAGTAAAACAAATGCCGTCCCGCTGACGTTACCGGAATTCGTTCTGTCGGCCCGACACTACCCCATCGTTTTTGTTGGCAAGGACCTGGTGCCAACGGCAGCGCTCGGGTTCAGATCTGACCAAAACGTGTTCGTCGATGACAAAGGCACCTGGGAGAAATTCTGCTACGTGCCGGCCTATGTCCGTCGCTACCCGTTCATTCTGCTAGGTCGTCCCGAAGACGAGCGCCTTCAGTTGGGTATTGACCATAAGGCTAAATCCTCAGCCAAAGATGCTCGAGCTCTATTCAACGGCAAAAAAGAAACAGAAACGGTCACTGAAGCTTTGGACATGTGCCAGCAGTTCCATGGTGCCTATAAAGCAACAGCCGAATTCTCCGACATGCTAAAAAATTCAGGCTTGATGGAAGAACGGACGCTTGAAGTTGACATCGCCGAGGGCGAGAAAATCGATATCGGTGCTTTTTCGTCCATCAGCGAGCAAAAACTGCGCGAAGTGCCTGATGAAACATTCCTGGAGTGGCGCAAGAAAGGCTGGCTCGCCGCCATGTACTTCCACGTGGCATCGCTGAACAACTGGGAACAGATTATGGGACGCCTGCCGGAAGCCCAGCAAAAAGACCCTAAGTCTTTGACAAGCTAGAAAATGTTAGAGGGCGATGGGTAGACCAGCGTCCTCTGCTTCGGACTTAGGTCCTACTCGTCCATCGTAAAGCGCCACTCCAGGGAGGGGCGTTTTACAATTTTATCGTACCAGGCTGAGAGTTGAGGGCGGCCCTCACGCCAATTGAAGGCGTCATCGCCGTCCACAATGACATACTCCTGGATCGGATTACGGAGATCGAGATAACTGAGTCCCCCGGCCATACAGATATGGCCAATGTGGAATTCAGCATTTTTAAACTGTGCGACTTCCACCTCCATGCGATCCAGACAGCCGATCATTTTACGGCGCTCCCGCAGCATATAGTCTAGATTCCAATCTTTTTTATCCCGCCACCCCTCAACTCTTAACAAGGTCGTGGCATCAAACATGCCATCTCCCAACACCATCTGACGCAGCGCTGGCCAACGGGCCTCGCCCGTTGGAAAGACGTGCTTGCCGGTGGTCGAGAGAGAATCCAAATACTCACAAATGACCAGGCCGCCATACAACGGGTCGCCATTGTCGAGCACCAGGGCTGGTACCTTGCCCATCGGATGAAAATCCCAAATCGTTTCGCCATCAAAAGGCCGGGTGCGCTGAAACTCCAGGCGATCAACGATGCCGCCCTCATGGGCAACGACCAGCACTTTGTGGATGTATTCAGGGTTCGGCGTAAAGACGAGTTTCATGTGAGATGTTCCTATGTGGCTGGCCTATACGGTATGGCCTATCCGGCTGGAATTTTTACTGGTTTAGAGCATAAACGATTGTGCTTCCCAGAGTCATCTAACGAATAACTGGAGTCGGAACATTGACAGATTTAGCCGCTGCCGATTAAGAGCGGTCATGTCCCTTCATGATCAATCAAACAGCGAAAGCAACAAAACTGACACATCGCCAACAGATCAGGCTGTGACTCCTGGCGGCGAGGTCCCCCTGATTGCAAAACCCAGCTCTGTATTTGCGGTATGGGGCACGTTACGTCTCGCGACATTTCGATCTTTCTGGATCGCCGGGCTTTTCTCGCTGATTGGCACCTGGATGCAGAACATCGGCTCGGCCTGGCTGATGACCGACCTCTCCGATTCCCCGCTGCTGGTCGCCATGGTTCAAGCCTCGCAAATGCTGCCGATGCTCTTTCTGGCATTCATCGCCGGGTCTCTGGCCGATATGATCGACAGACGGCGTTATATGATCGTTGTCATGTGGTGGATGATTCTGGTGACCGTGACGCTAGCGGCTCTGACCCACCTTGGGGTGGTGACTCCAGGATTACTGATTTTCTTCACGCTTCTCTTAGGTGTTGGCGGTGCCTGCCAAATGCCAGCCATGTCAGCGACCTTACAGGACATCGTGCCGCGGTCTGAGGTGATCAACGCTGTGACTCTCAATTCTCTGTCCATGAATATTTCAAGACTGATCGGCCCAGCACTCGCCGGACTGTTAATCGGATTGGCCGGGGTGGCACCGGCGTTTTTGGTTAATGCGCTCAGCTACTTGATATTCATGTGGGTGGTGTATCGTTGGGAAGGCCCACCGATGCGACCGGCGCAAAAGCAAACCCTATGGTCTAATATTTCTGCTGGCGTCAGATATGCGCGCCGGGCAAAACGCTTTCAATCTGTGCTGATACGCGGCTCGGTCCACTTCTTCTGCGCCAGTGCCTTGATGGCCTTGCTCCCGCTCCTCGCCCGTTCAGAGCTCGGCGTCGGCCCGGAAGCTTTTGGCACACTGATGGGAGCCATCGGCGTCGGGGCCATCATTACAGCGCTGTTCATCGCGCCAGCCCTCAATACTCGATTTTCACGGGACACGACTGTCTTTTGGGCCAGCTTGATCATCGCCATCACACTTTACGGGGTTGGTGTGGTCAGAGATATCAAGCTGTTTGCCGTTGTCTTATTTTTCTTCGGCGGTGCCTGGATGATTTGTATGCTGTCGTTTCAGGTGGCGGCGCAAATGGTGCTGCCGTCTTGGGTGCGTGGGCGCGGCCTGTCCATGACCATGATGAGTTTCACAGCCGGTATGGCGGGGGGCGGCATCATCTGGGGCGCCATTGCAAACGCCTCAAGCATGGAAATCACCTTCGATATTGCTGCTGCGGCCATGGTGATCGGAACTCTCGCGACAGCCCGGTTCCATATTTCCGGAAACGAAACTGAAGACGCATGAGCACACCCAAATCACGCAAGCTGATCATGACACAGTACGGTGATGACTTCGCCGCCTGTACAAAGATCGTGGATGCTGAAATTGGCGAGCCCGGGCAAGACGAAGTCCTGGTGCGAAACATCTATGCGGGCGTTAACGGTGTGTACGACCTCAACATGGTCCGCGATGCCGTCAGTTATATCAGTTACACGCCACCGACTGACCTGGGCATAGAAGTTGTTGGGCGGATTGAAAAAGTAGGCCCTGGCGTTAAGAACTTTGCGGTTGGTGATTGCGTCGCAACCTGGAAGGTCGGCACAGGGTACCGGGATTATCAAATCGCCGAGACATCGCGGTTGTATAAAGTGCCCGCGGCCTCTCCTGAAATTCTATGCCTGATGCCAACAGGAATTTCCGGACTGGTCGGTATCGAACAAGTTGGTGAGCTGAAGTCTGGCGAAACCGTTGCCATTTCCGCCGCCGCAGGGGGCTTAGGGCACATCATCGTTCAAGTGGCCAAAAAGGCCGGTAATCATGTGATCGGACTGTGTGGCTCGGATGAGAAAGCGGAACGGCTGAAACAGATCGGCTGTGACAGAACCATTAACTATCGCCGCGAAAACGTTGGTGAGGTGCTCAAGCGGGAGTATCCAAAAGGACTCGACATTGCATACGATTCTGTTGGTGGCGTCATTTTCGATGCTTTTGTCGATAACCTGGCTGTCAAAGGCCGCCTGGTCATTTCAGGATATACCTCTGAGGTTGGTAAACCCTGGGAGCAAATCACCAGCCCGAGGATTTATCAGAAGCTGTATTTCCGCTCGGCGTCCGTCCGGGCCTTTATAAATCCTCACTTTGAGGCGTTTCACCCGGATGCCGCTGAACGGCTGATTGGGCTGTATCAACGGGGCGAATTGACGGTATTTGTCGACCCGATCTCCTTTGCAGGGCTGGAAGATGTACCTGATGCTGTGCAACACTTGCTCAGCGGGAAGAATCTTGGGAAAGTAGTGGTGAAGTTGGAAGACTAAACCCTTTGGTTTCAAAAAATTAGATTCCTCTTCTACTGGGGTGGCACATCATAAATCCGCTGCCCTTACATCAGGGAGAAACACATGATTAAGAAAACACTCTTGGCTGCTGC
>CAYGSZ010000131.1:0-7049 GCA_964352705.1 uncultured Rhodobacterales bacterium | reverse complement strand
GTGGCGCCTTGAGATAGGCCCGCGCCAATGACAACCGAACCAACAGACTGGCCGGTAACTTTTCCAATTCGCGTGTGCTGATAAGAGTGTTTAAGCCTTCAGGCAAGCGATTGAGCTGCTCGGTCGCTCCTGTTCGTTCGATGACTTCAAGCAGTTCAGCATCGGTTGCTATGGGCAGCGCCAAGCGCAGGTTATCGGCGATTGTACCATCAAACATTTGTGGCACTTGAGGCACGTAGCCAATGACATGCCTCAATTCAATCGGATCCATTTGCCGAACATCATGGCCATCAATCCTGATGCTTCCGCCCTGGGGCTTATAGAGGCCAGACAGGACTTTCAGCACGGTCGACTTACCACAGCCATTTGGCCCGATGATCGCGATAACTTCTCCGGGTTCGGCTGTGAAGGATATGTTGATTAACGCCGGATCGGTATCCGCGCCATACCGAAGCGTGACGTTGCTAAATTGCACATGCCCTTGAATGCCCTCAATCGGCTCTAAAATCTGCTTCGGGTCACGTTCCGGGCGCACGGCCATCAACCGGTTGATCTGACGGATTGAGGAGCCCACTTGACCAATACGGGTCATGGAAACGAACGCACTTTGCAACGGTGCAAGCACACGCCAGACCATCATCATGGTGGCAATGAGCCCCCCTGTGGTTAACGTCCCGGCGATCACTTTATCGATACCGATACCAAGGGTGGCCAACCCGGCGACGATTGTCATGGAATGACTGATCGTAATAACCAACGCGGCCATTTGCGCATTCTGGAAATTACTGCGCGCGGCCTTTGCAGAGAGTTGTGCAAACCTCTCGCGCCAAACCTCTTCAGCGCCACTGGCCTTAATCGCGCGCATCTTGTTAACAGTCTCGAGCATCAATTCTTGACGTTTTGCCCCGTGCTGCGCTGCGCGGTTTACGTTAATGCGAACAACCCGCACAAAAATGATGCCACCAATGATATAGAACGCACCAATAGCGATGGGCACGATCGCCAGCGATCCACCGATAATGGCGATGGCAATTATAAATAATGTCGCAAACGGAATATCCAAGGCAGCTTGACCAACCGGACCGTTAAAGATGTCCCTCACCCGTTCCAAGTCTTTGATTCGCGCGACTTGGGCACCGATTCCGGCACGCTCTGTCAGGCGACTTGGTAAACCGAGCAAACGTTCAAAAATCGCATTGCCAACGATGTAGCTGAGGCGCGCACCTGCATATCCGAGAGTCTTTGACCGAATACGCCGGAACAGAAAATCAAACGCAAAAGCCAAGCCAATCCCGATGGAGAGATAGGCCAGTGTACTGAATGATTCTGAGGTGATCACCCGATCATAGACAAACATAACGTACAAGGGTGTCGCCAAACCGAGTCCATTAACCAGAAACGACAGGATAAAAGCTTGGACCAAAAGACTTTCGAAACGACTTAACTTTGAACGGAACCAACGATCTGGTTCAAGGCGATCATTGTCTTCATCGGGGTCGTGCAACTCGACCGTAATAACGCGAGCCAAACCTGAGGGCTTTGGACATTCAACCAAAACCCGGGTTTCATAATCAAAACCGACAATCGTATCAGCGCCGCACTCCAGCACCACGAACGCGGGTTCATCGTCAACCATGACAATGGACTTCTCATCAAGCGGGCTTAATTCTGAAAGATCGAAATCAATAATGTCTGTGCGATACCCCAACGTCGCAAAAGCATTTCGAACATCGGTGATATCCAATGGTTCTTTGCCTGCTGGCAGCGCTTCTGCGAGATGACGTGCGGACCCTATCCAACCCTGCGCAACCAGCGCTGCAACAAAGCATGTGCCAAGGTCTGACTGACCAAGACGAACGGCGATCTCACCAACAAACAGATCATCAAACCGTGTCTTAAACAAAGCTCTGGGCGAGGTTAAGTCGTGCCAATCCTCAATGCCGAGGTCCGGTGCTGTTGAATCCACAACAGACTGACCGCTGATCATTGATTGCTCAGCCGTCATGTCTCCACCTTGGAGGCGTTCGGTTTGTGCGGATTGTCATCAAGCCGACCTTGGTTCATATGATAAATGCGATCCGTCAACCGAAGAATTGAAGGTCTATGGCTCACGACAATACAGGTCGTGCTGCCCTTCAAGCGGTGCAAAATATCTCTCAAATAGGAATCGCCATCGTCGTCCATGGCGGAATTGGCTTCGTCAAAAAGCATGATTTTGGGGCGGTCGAACAGAACCCTCGCCAACGCAATGCGTTGCGCAACGCCGCGCGGCAACAGGTCTCCAGCACCCGCACCCACTTGGGTTTGATAGCCAAGCGGCATTTTGCCAATCACTGCCTTTAAACCGACCATATCAGCGATAATCTTGGCCTGTTCTTTGAGTTCCGGCCGAAACGTCGTAATATTTTCTAATATGGTGCCGCGATACAGCGCTTCACGTTGCGGCAGGTAGGCCACTTGTCCATGAAGACGGGCCGGACCACTTTTCAGCAATGGTTCACCATCAATAAAGACTTCGCCGGTCGTTGGCTGAATGAGGCCACGAATGAGGGTCAGCAGGACAGACTTACCGCTGCCGTTTGGCCCAGCGATGCCGATAATCTCGCCAGGCGAGATCTGTAAATTAACACCATCAAGAACAGTCTCACCGTCCTCCGTAAACTTGAAGGTCACGTCACGGAGCGTGATCTCACCTTCAATGTTTAGGCGGTCTTGGCTGACATCCTCTGTCAGATCGCGGTCTAAGGGCATATCAAAGATGGTCCGAAATCTCTTGCGAGCATTTTTAATAGATTGAAAACGCGTCCAGAAGCCAATCACACCGTTGAGGGGTTGCAACGCCCGACCCGCGAGCAATGTGCAGGCCGCAAGAGCACCTATGGTCAGCGTGCCATCGATCACCAACGCGCCGCCGTAAGCAACCACGGTTACGATACATATTTGGGTCAACAGATGGCCCATGTCGGTCATCAGGCTTGCAAGCTCATCAACTCTAAGCCCGGCATTGATTTTGCTTTCTTGCAGCTTTTCTGAGCGGCGTTGAAGAAGATTCTCAAAGGCCATACTTTTCACAGTATGAATGCCGTTCAGCACGCCAATGATGTAGCTGTATCTATCTTCTTCTTTCTCAAGCTGTTCGTCCATCCGCGCTTCTAAACGCCGACCTAGAGCCAATGTACCGAGAAAAAATACGATGGAAAGTGCGACAGGAATAACCACAACGCTGCCGCCAAGCGTAAAGATGAGGCCTAAGAACAACAGCGCAAACGGCAAGTCCAACAACGTCAGAACTGCCTGACCTGAATAGAAATCGCGCAACTGATTAAGGGCCCCAAAACGCTCCGTATGAACGCCAGAGCCCGTGCGCTCAAAAGCGCCGATATCAGACGCTAGCATATGCTCAAACGCGGCACAGCCTGCGGTGTATTCGAATTTCGCCCCAACGCGTCCCATAACGTAGGACCGAGATAATCTCATCAGAGCTTCAAGCAATACGGCTATACCTACCCCCACGACAAGCAGGGATAGAGTGCTGACACTTTGGTTGGGGATGATACGGTCATACACTTGCAACAAGGCAAGAGGCAGCGCCAAGCCAAGCAGGTTAATCAGAACGGTAGAGACCAACACTTCCCCACGGGACATCAATATCTTTGGGATAGAGTCCTCAAATAGGGGTATTGCTGAGGTCGGGTGGTTCATAAAATACCTTTGAACGGGCCCCATGGGCGCACAATGATGCGTTAAGACCTAGTGGTCGCAAGTAATATCCGATCGGATACACGTAATCATTGAAAAATTCGTAAACTATTGTAAACAAAACAAGATTTGAGTCGCTTACTTAACAATAACGCTCATTTGGCTATCTGGTTCCTGATCGAAAAAATGACCCGTTAAACCCTAGGTTTCTCCCCATTCGGCACGTTTGCGATAAATTGTTGACGGGCTGACCTCCAGAAGCTGGGCTGCTTGCACAACATTTCCGTCACACTTCTGAATGGCAGATTCGATCGCCTGCCGTTCAACTTTCCATAAGGGCAACACGTCTAACTGCGTGCCTACACTCTCATTTACAGATTCTGAACTCTGAGCATCTGAAACTTGCCTGACGTTGGCAGAAGACCCAATTTTATTGAGGCCAAGGGTTTCTGAAGTGAGGTCTGCGGTATCATTCAAAACGATTGCAGAACGAATTTTATTGATCAGTTCCCTGACATTACCGGGCCAGGGGTGGCTGAGCAGCCGGGCTTGTGCATCCTCGGTCAGACGGGCCGGCTGGCCGCGCTCCTCCTGCCCCAGATCAGCGGCAAACTTTGACGCAATCTCAATAACGTCATGGCCACGATCACGCAGTGAGGGCAGGTGGATCGGGATGACATTAAGCCGATAATATAAATCGTCCCTGAAATTGCCGCGTTGAACTTCCTCTGCCGGGTCGCGGTTTGTCGCGCAAATAACACGCACATCGACCTCGGACACCTGATCTGAGCCTACTTTCTGGACTGCGCCGGTTTGTAAGAACCTCAGCAATTTCGACTGCACATCGTAATCAAGCTCACAAATCTCATCTAAAAAGAGTATCCCGCCGTCGGCAGATGAGGCTGCGCCGCTGCGGTCAGCCGTGGCGCCTGTAAACGCGCCTTTGACGTGGCCAAAAATCTCACTTTCGAGAAGGTCTTTCGGGATCGCACCGCAATTCAGGGCCACAAATGGTTTATTCGCCCTGGGGCCCTGGTGATGAAGCGCCTCAGCGCACAGCTCTTTGCCGGTTCCGCTTTCCCCGGTGATCAGCACCGGGGCCTTGCTTTTGGCGGCAAGTTCGATAAGGCGATACACCCCTTGCATGGGCTTAGAAGAGCCGACAAAGCTGTGAAAAATACCACGCTCTTTGCGGCTTTTGAGCTGAGAAATCTGACTTTGCAGCGTTTGGGTTTTAAGAACGTTAGCCAGCGTTGTCTTTAAACGGCTGCTGCTGAAAGGTTTGACCAGAAAATCATCGGCTCCGGCGCGCATAGCCTCAACAGACATGCTCACGGACCCATGGGCCGATATGACAACCACAGCCGTGTCGGGGTGTTTGGTCTTTACAGACTTAACCAGCTCGATACCATTTGCATCTGGAAGCTGAACATCGGTTACGACAGCATTGAACACGGTTTCATCTAGCTGGGTCTGAGCTTCTGCCCCGGTATTGACCACTGTCACAGCAAAAGACTCCCGGGCGAGATAACTGGCATAAAGTTGAGCCAAAGCTGGCTCATCCTCAATGATAAGTACTTTATTGATCTGTCCCGAAGCCATGGATGCTGTGTACCAAAAATATGAACCAAGTACACTCAATACAATTATTAGATGTATAGACTGTTAAAGCTGCGCATCAGCGCAGCACTACATTAACGTTTGAGTCGACGCCGAGATGCAAAATGCCTTAGAGCCTCATGCCAGAGACTCGAATTCAGGTCTAAACGTTCAAACTGTGAATGTAGCCCGCCACTTTCTCGACCCAGACTTTTGGGTGCGTGTCGGTGATATCGACGCCGCCGCCTTCAATCTCGACGTAGGTGAAATGCGGACAAAGCTGCCTGGTTTTTTCGGCCAGCGGATACAGAATATCGCCGGTGTTAAACAAGGCCAAAGTCGGCTGCGTGATCTTCTGCATGGCCGCAGCGCCATCGTAGTTGAAGGCGGCGTGGTGGCCGTACCAGAAGGGGCCGCGCCCGGTTAGCGCTTGCACCACATAGCCGGTGCAGAGATCAAGCCCATCGGGTTGATCTTCGACCCATTTCAGACGCTTCACAAACATGTCTGAGAAGTGCGAACCATCAGCTTTAGGCGTAAAGTTTTTTTCTTCTTCGAGCACCGTATCGATGTAGCCTTGCTGCTCTTCCCGGCTCATGGGACCAGGCCCGGACAGGACCAAAGAGCGCACCCGATCTGGATAAGAAATGGCAGCTTCCATGGCGATTTTACAGCCGGTGTGATGTCCACCCGCATGGGCTGATGCTAATCCAAGGTGGTCAAGAACCGCAGGAATGGCCGTGGCGTAGTCGGCAATGAATGGTGGTTCTGACGGCGGATCAGACATGCCGAAACCGGGCGTATCAAGGCCGATGGCTCGCAGACCAGCCTCGGCCAGAAGGTCATAAACCTTGTCAAACTGACGGCTGGTTAAGGGCGATTGTGAGCATAAAATCAAAGGGATGCCATCGCCGCCGGTGTCTTGAAAATGAAGTTGGCCGAAAGGGCCATCAGCGTAACAGCGTCGCAGAGTCATGGTCTTTTACCTTCTTTTCTGGGGCTCGACCTTGGGTCGAGATTCTGTTTTGGGGGCTCTCACCTCGGTTCGAGCCCATGCACGTATGGTTCCCTTCAAACGAGCCCATGGACGTATGATCGGGGAAACGAGCCCATGGAACTGGTTTTTGAGCCCCCCTTGGAACGAGCCCATGCACGTCCTTTGGGCACGTCCCTTGGGCACGACCATTCGGCACGACCCTTGGGCACGACCATTCGGCACAAATTTTTTACGGCTTATGCCGGATGGTGGGCTCGACCTTCTCTAAGAACAGCGGCATGGGGTTTGACTCGGCGATAAACAGACCAACGCCGTCGGCATCTTTCATCCAGAAGCGTGTCATGCGGCCATCGGCGGTGCGCTCGCCCTCTTTGACAATGACATAGCCGTCTTCGTCAGCGGCGGCTTTAACCTGATTAAACGCTGTATCCGCATCTGGGGTTAAAATGAACAGACCAATCGCCCCGTAGGGCTTGCGCTTCGTCTCAGGAATGGCAGGCGCATCCGGTTGCTTGATGTGCGGCGCAATCAGCGCGAGGTAGCTGGAATTGGCATTAACCTCCTCACTGTCGAGGGCCGGACGCAGCACCTCAAAATCCATCGCTTCACCGGGCTCAAAACCCAGCGTCCATTCCAGCACGGGGCTTGAGATATTGCGCAGACTTTCACTAAGCCGCATGCCAAGGATGTCGCGATAGAGTTTCAGCGACACCTCAACATCGCGCACCATGATGGTGGAGCGCCAGGCGATTGA
>CAYGSZ010000130.1:1181-7063 GCA_964352705.1 uncultured Rhodobacterales bacterium | reverse complement strand
AGCAACTCAATTTGTCTGTGATGGCGGGTGGAGATCGACTCATTGGCCGTGCACTGATCGATTGCCTCGATCAAAGTGGCTATGTTGTTGGTGGACTTGAGGAGCTTGCAGATCAGCTTGGGGCTGACCTGCTGGCTGTGACTAAGGTATTAGAGGTCCTTCAAACTTTTGATCCGCCCGGAATATTTGCCCGCGATCTTAAAGAATGTCTGGCCTTACAACTTAAAGACCGCAACCGTTATGACCCGGCGATGGCGGCCCTTGTTGAAAACCTTGGGCTGCTGGCAAACCATGATTTTGAAAAGCTCAAATCTATTTGTGGTGTAGATGGGGAAGACCTTACAGAAATGGTTGCCGAAATCAGGGCTCTTGATCCCAAACCGGCCCTGAAGTTTGAGAGCTCTATCAGCCAAACAGTTATTCCTGACGTTATCATGTCGCCCTCTCCTGGCGGCGGGTGGCGCGTTGAGTTGAATACCGATACGTTGCCGCGTGTGCTGGTCAACAATCAATATTATGCCGAACTCAACACACCCAAGGCTGACAAAGCACAAAAGACATTTGTGGCCGAACGATTTCAATCTGCAACGTGGTTGGTGCGCGCACTAGAGCAACGAGCGACCACTATTTTGAAAGTGTCCATCGCATTGGTTCAGAAACAGGATGCATTTTTTCGCAAAGGGATCGCGCATTTAAGGCCTCTTGTTCTGCGCGATATTGCCGAAGCGACGGAACTTCATGAAAGCACCATCAGTCGCGTAACCACAAACAAGTTCATTGCGACGCCGCGCGGAATCTATGAGCTTAAATATTTCTTTAGCCATGGCCTGTCCCAGGTGGATGGTGGAGAAGCGACATCCGCAGAGTCTGTGCGTTATCGGATTAAGCAGTTGGTCGATCAAGAGGCTGCTGACGCGGTGTTATCAGACGATCAAATGGTCGAATTGTTGAAAGCGGAAGGCATTTTAGTTGCCCGGCGAACAGTTGCTAAGTATCGGGAATCATTGAAAATTCCATCATCGGTGCAGCGCCGTCGTCAAAAGGCTCGCAACCTTTCTGTGATCTCTTAACCGGCCTTCCTTGACTTGGGATTTCTTGCTGCATAAGGTGCGGCGCATCAGGCCAAGAGATTGGCAAAAGCGCTGGAAAACCAGCGCATAAACAGGCCGAATGCGGCCTTGTTAAAGAAGCGCAACGCTAAAGCAACGCGAACCTAATTCGTTAGTCCCTAACTTAATTGAGCCGGGAGATTTCCCATCGAATAAAACGTACAACGGCAACCAGGCTTTCATCCCGTTCGTGTGAGTGATTGAATAAAAGTCGTGTGGTGCCGGTAGTGTTCGGTGGGATAAGTTCAGATATGGAAATTAGTGATCTGTTGCAATCGGACTCGGTTGTGATCTTAAAATCATCAAGCAAAAAACAGGTTCTGCAAGAACTCGCCAAGAAAGCTGCGTCCCTAACCGGTCTCAGCGAACGGAAAGTTTTTGACACGTTACTCGAACGTGAAAGATTAGGAACGACAGGCGTCGGGAGTGGCATTGCCATTCCTCATGGCAAGCTCCCAGAGCTTAAAAAATTACACGGTGTTTTTGCACGTCTTGAAAAGCCGGTTGATTTTGAATCTATTGATGACCGACCTGTCGATCTGGTCTTCCTGCTGCTTGCGCCTGAGCAGGCCGGAGCAGACCACCTTAAAGCCTTGGCCCGTGTCTCGCGTTTGTTGCGCGATGCCGATAACTGCGAAAAATTACGCGGTGCTGTAAACACAGATGGGCTCTATATGTTGCTCATTCAAAATGAGGCACAAGCGGCTTAATCTCGGGGTAGCTAGCCGCCTTCTTTTCTGTATCGCCTTGGATCCGCTTTATTTCAGTCTGCCAAATGTGGCGTAGGCCTGAGCAATGCGCATGCCCACCGTGATCCAACATAGCATCATGAAAATGACCGACGCTGGAACAAACCAATCTGGTTGCAAGCAGATAACAGCGAAAAACAAAATCGTTTCTGTACCTTCGGCAAGCCCGCCGGAATAAAAGAAAGATTTTTGTCCTCGTGTGGTTGTTTCCATACCCCGTTTTGCCGCCACAATCGCGTAGCCTAGAAATGAAGTGCCTGTGCCGATGAAGCTGGCGAGAAGTGCTGTAGCAACCACTGCATTTTTTAGGTCCATCAGCGCAAAGCCAACCACCACAGCGGCGTAGAAAATAAAATCCAATACAATATCGAGGTAGGCCCCAAAATCTGTGGTGCCTGAGGCGCGGGCCACTGCGCCGTCCAAGCCGTCCGCAATGCGATTGAGCACAATCAACACTAACGCTAAGGTTGGGGCTTGCAGGGCCAGGGCAGGCAGGGCGCACAGACCGAAGCCGAAGCCGGTTAGGGTGACGCTGTTGGCGGTCACGCCACGCTCCGCCAGAATGCGGCCTAAGTTGTTGATTGGCGGCGCAATCAGACGCACCATTATGGGATCAAGCATCGGCAGTCCTGGAAAGTATAAGCGTGAAAAGCAATAAACACTTTAGCATAAAGCAATCTCTTTGCGTGCTCGCCTGCGTTGCCGTGGTTTCTTTCCAAGGCGTGCCAGCCTTATCGCAAGAGCTTGGTTTTAAACCCGACCTTAAATCAGCCGGTTGGAAAACACATACGCCCCGTGGCAAAGCAGCGGCTCAATTTGAAGTTTTGGACGATGGCAGTCTTAAGATCACAGCGCGTCAGGCTGTTGCGTTTTTATACCGTTTTATCCCCAAAGCTGAAGGCGTTTCCGGTTCCTTGAGTTGGGATTGGCGTATCGACCAGTCTTTTCTGGCAACGAATCTTTCCACCCCGGGGCAGGATGACAGGCCGCTGGCTATTCATGTGTATTTCACAGATCAGGACGCGGGTGTTTTGCAACGCCTCGGCAGTGGTCTGGCCGGGCTCTTTGGCGTGCCGGTGTCTGGCCGGGCAATCACTTATATTTGGGGCGGCCAGCACCCGGACGGGATGATGCTGCCCAATCCATTTATGGAGGATGGCGATGGCGTTCTCGTAATCCGCAGGTCAGGACTGCAAAACATTACAGGCGAATGGGTTACGGAGACCGTTGATCTGGCTGCTGATTACCAAAGTGCGTTCGGTGAGGCTGCCCCCCCGGTGAGCGTTGTGGCGGTGTCTGCGGATACGGATGATACAGGCGCAACGTCTCAGGCCCTGGTGCGCAATTTACGACTGATACCAAACCCTATTTCGGTGCGTTGAGGGTCCAATCATAATCCGTCTTAATAAGCCCGATGCGCTGGTTGATGTTACGGGCCAATGGTTTGCGCGCGTACTGAAGAATGTGTTCAAGAACGCCTTCATCCGTTCCACCAAAATCTTCGTCATACCACTCATAGATTTTTGACAGTGTGACGCGCCCGCCGACAACAGTAACACCTCGTCCCGCGTTGATGTATTTGGACGCAGCAGCGTCTAAAGCTGCATCCATGTTGTCCGGGGTAAATACGTCGGGCCATAAATCTGGGCAGCCCATGGAGGCGCAGTTGACGCCGTAATGTATGCGGTTGTCTTTCCAGATCGGGCGTAGAATACGGTGTTCAATGTCATCTAAACTGAGGTCAACACCTTCAACAGTGACCAGCTTCTTGCCCCAAGGCCCAGACGAAAAGAATCCAGGTGAAATTTTAATGTCCAGAATACTGCGCACCGGGTAATGCTCCAGCACTGTTCGCACGGTCAGGGCATTATAAAAATTGGTCCAATAGGCTTTTTGTTCATCTCGGTTGTAAGACGTGATGGCCACCGCTTCGAGGCTTTCGATGTAGGCGTCCAAGCTGGCCCGATCTTCGGAAGATACCGCGCCGTAGCGAAACAGATTGGGCTCCTGTTCGTCTGCAATTAAATAGGCGTCGAGGATGCTTTGCCAGCGGTTATGACCGATAGTCTCGCGTGATCGGGCGTTTGATCCTTCAAATTCGCTCATCAAGTCCGGTTTCGCCGCCAGCCATGAGTCCATGGTGCCAGTAAAGGCCGTGGCGCTACTAACCCAAAGAAAGGCTGTGATGAATGCGGATGCAAGACTTGCGAGTGTAAGACGTGTAAATTCAAGATTACGGATTGAAGGCATGAAGATCTCCGGCCTTGGTGGCTTTTAAGTTTCAAGCTTATGATGTGACAGAGTGCAGGCCAACCCTTTGGCTTAAACTTGAGTTTAACTCTACCACACTAAAGGAAACGGGGGCCAACCCATGCACATAAAGACGATCGTCTATGGTCTAAGGGTGAGGGTATTCTCTGCTTTGTGCGTGTTGATGTTTGGGTCGGTTCCCGTCTTGGCGCAAGACAATCCACTGGAAGCCATCTGCCAAGGCTTTCTGTCCTCGTCCGGCATCCCTGCGCCTGGAAATGCCAATATCTTGTGCGACTGTTTGGTGCGGGAAGTGCAATCCAAGCTCACCTTGCCAGAAATGCAGTCGTATCAATCTTCTATTGAGGCCGGTCGCCCTCTTCCCAAATCGGTCGAAGCCAAAGTTATGGCGGTTGCGACATCATGTCTGACACAGGCCCAATAGATTAATTCACAGCTTAATGCGATTCCTGGAACAGTTCATACAACACACCATCCGGTGTTTTGACGCTGCACATTAACACGTTTCCATAGGGATGAAGAGTCACAGAGTGAGGGGGGCTATTGAGATCATATCCGGCCTCAGTAATCCGTTTTGCGGCAGCGTTCACATCGTCTACCACCCAGCGCAGACCCATATGTCCTAGGTTAGGTGGTGTCGCACGCTCAGTCAGGTCGCGTCCGTCTAAGCCCCCCCATTCGATCAGTTCGACACGGCCATTTTCACGCACCTTAGCCTCTGGGATCCCGCGCGGATGCATGATGGCTGCCTTGGTTTCTATTTCGGTTGTCAGATTACGTGGGAACCCGAAGTTACTGTCTGTTGGTTCCGCATTGCGGGTGTCGTTATCCACAAAGGCTGTGAACCCAAGGGCGGCGCGATGGAAGTCGCGGGTTATATCTCGGCTGCGCACAATCTGCATGCAGTTGAACGGTTGGCTCATGCGCGAGATGTGGTTCCAACCCACCAGTGGCGGATCAACGCGCTCGTACATTCCAAAGGAAATGCCCTCCGGTCCCCGCAGTATGACGTTCGACAAGATTAGGTCGTTGTAGCCAAAGGTCAGCGGGTCAGCGACCGCCGTCCAGCCATGATCCAGTGCCGTTTTAAATACGCCGTGCAAATTTTTGGACCGGACCATTAAAGAGAAAATGCCGCCCGTATCCCACGGCATGGCCCCGGCCCGAATACGCTGTTGTTCACCGGCGTTCTTCAGGGCGACGAAGCGCACGAAGCCCTGGGCTTCATCGCCGCAATGAAAAAGGGCCTCTTCGCCGGTTGATCCGGCGGGTAAATTCCAAGTCGATAGCAGTCTTTCATCGACCGCGCCGCGATGGCCCAGGGTCCAGCCGCAAACTTTTTCAGCTAACGAACACCATTGGTCTAGGTCGGATACGAGCGTGATGGCTTCTTTCCAGCCACCGCCAGCATCTAAAGTTGTGTCCATAAGACTCAATCCTGTTTCTAACTTCATGGCAGCAGTCCACCTGAGTGTGCCTTGTGACTGGCCATGGATCGACCTTTTTTATCTTTATGTTTTATCTCCGCGTTTTATCTCAAATGGGGTCTGATAAGATGAGATACACAAAGTTAGGTTTTCACCGTGTCTTCTAATCCCTCTAAGTCTTCCTTATCGCAAGACGAACAGCCGCCCTTAACCCGAGAAGGCTTCAAGCCGATTGTCCTGTCGCTCGGGGTCGGCGCAATCGGCGGCGCTGTCTTTTCGGTGATTGGCGTTCCCCTGGCTTGGATGCTGGGACCGATGATCGTCAA
>CAYGSZ010000130.1:0-1081 GCA_964352705.1 uncultured Rhodobacterales bacterium | reverse complement strand
ATGGTCATTATCGGTGGCCAATCCGGTGCTGACGAGCGCATGATCGCCTTAACCCAGGGGCTTCGCGTTGTTGTTGTCGTGTTTCTGATGCCGTTGATTGTGACAGCGGCCACCGCTGTTGGCCCCCTGTCGGGATCAATTTTACCAGAGGGCGGCCCCTTTCAGTGGCGCGATGGTACGTTGCTTGCGGCTGCGGCAGGTCTTGGCTTTGGGTTGGCGAGAGTCTTTCGCTTACCGGCCTCTGCGATGACCGGCGCGATGCTGGCCTCGGCGGGATTGTATCTGTCTGGACTTGTCTCCTGGCGCCCCCCCGATGCCGCCCTTTGGGTGTGCCTATGGATCTTGGGGTCGGCCATCGGCTCACGGTTTTCAACAGTGACCGCCCAGACTTTTTTCCGGGTCAGTCGTCATGCTTTTGCGGCCACGGCGCTAGTAATAAGTGTCTCTGCGTTTTTTGCGGCGGGGGTCAGCAGTATTACGGGTGCGCCGTTCTTAACGACGCTGCTCTCGTTCACACCGGGTGGCGTGGCCGAGATGTGCTTGATCGCCATCGCTTTTGATATCGACCCGGCGTTCGTTGCGGTGCATCATCTTTTGCGCATCGTGATCCTTATTACTTTGGCACCGTTTGCGGCGAAATGGATCTCCGCGCGCTCAAACAGAGTTTAAAGTTTTTCGGAGTCCCAAGCCGTCCGCGCAACCCGGTCTTCAATCCGATGGGTTAACGGGTCATCCGGATCATAAGCTTTGCGTTCCTGAAACCCAAACACATGCCCTTCCGGATCGGCATAGTAATTCAAGGAGCCCGCGCCCAACGTTAAGCTGTTGATTAAAGGCGCTTCTGCAGCCGCCATTTTTGCTGTGAAGGCGTCGAAACCGTAACCTCGCAATATCCAGACATCTGGCACTTCTTTGCGGTCTTTTGGAACAGGGCGTGATGAGCCTCCTGGCTTCAGTTCCAACGATGCGGTGCTGCCCAAGTGCAAGCTGGCACTGCCATCGTTGTTGTTCTCAAGAAGGTCCAGGCCGACGGTGCGACAGTAAAATGGTATCAGAGCCTGCGGGTCGGCCACATGGAGTT
>CAYGSZ010000129.1:0-7076 GCA_964352705.1 uncultured Rhodobacterales bacterium | reverse complement strand
GCCCAAACGCTTCCGGCCGCGTCGACGCCGACACAACGACATCTGTCACCATATACGCCGCCACAATATCGCGGCAGTCCTCGATAATTTGGACGTGACCGTCCAAACCCGTTGCTTTGAGCTTAGCGGCTAGTCGGTCCTTAAAAGAAGACGAGACGGAAGACGGACCAACCATAAGACAGCGCAGATTGGGATGCAGGCGACCAGCACGAGAGAGATATGCGAGGGCATCAACCAGCAACTCCTGACCTTTCCAACTTGTCAGACGACCAGGCAGCATGATGACGGGTCCATCGTCGGGCAAGCGCCACTCGGTTGCCAACTTGATCATACGAGCCGAGTTTACACTTTGGGGGTCAAAGGCAGCCAAATCCACACCACGGGGAATGACCGTGATTCCTGCTGGATCGATGCTATAATTTTTTTGAATATGGTCACTGATGAAGTTTGAGACCGCGATCACCGGCCTGCCACGGGTCATGACCTGATTATAAAGTTTTTTCAGACCAAACGCGCCTAGACCGTAGACACCGTGAAACGTAGTCACAAATGGAATATTCAACGCTTCAGCGGCATAAAACGCGCTCCAGGCTGGCGCACGCGACCGAGCATGAACCACGGAAACTGAATAACGCCTTATCAGATCAGCGAGGAGGTCGATATTGCGTCGAATGTGAAACGGCGATTTGGTCGCAAGGGGCAGAGTCACGTGCTCGGCACCAACACGAAGCAGTTCTCTGACATTAGGGCCACCTTGAGATGCAACAACAGCATGCCACCCGGACGCCACAAGGGCCTCAGCGATATCTATGGTGCCGCGCTCGACGCCGCCCGTGCCCATTGCGGGTAAAACCTGAAGGCACACTTTGGGTGTGGGGTTAGACATAAATTCGGTGGTACTATTGTTCTGGGTGATACGGTACGAACCGCAGTATATCGACACACTCTATAAAGGAAGAACGCCGAACACCGATGAGTGGATCAGAAATAATTCAAGCAGGTAGCTTATCACGCTCCGATGGCGCGACAATCGCCTTTGACCAAATTAGCGGAGAAGGGCCAGGGGTTATTTTTCTTCATGGATTAAAATCAGACCGAGGCGGCACCAAAGCGGCCCACCTGATGCAGCATTGCCAAAACAGAAACACCCCCTTTGTAACATTTGATATGTTTGGCCATGGTGAGTCGTCCGGAGACTTTGTCCAGGGATCAATTTCCCACTGGACTGGAGATGCCTTAGCCATCCTTGATGAGTTAACCACGGGACCTCAAATTCTTGTGGGATCAAGCATGGGTGGCTGGGTGATGCTGAACACAGCAGTAGCGCGGGCAGATCGCGTTGCCGGACTGATTGGCATTGCGGCAGCCCCCGATTTTACGGAAGACTTAATGTGGGCATCCCTGACAGAACGCCAACGCGCAGACTTCTTAGAAACAGGCCTTCTCGCCCTGCCCACATCTTATGAAAATGAACCCTACGACATTGGCATCAAACTGGTGGAAGATGGCCGCAGAACCCTTCTGCTTGACGCCCCCATTGCGTTTGCAGGTCCTGTGCGGCTGTTGCACGGCTTAGAGGATCACGACGTGCCCTGGCAAACTAGCATTAAAACAGCAGAGCAACTTACCAGCGACGACGTAACCTTAACATTGGTCAAAGATGGTCTGCATAATCTGTCTCGCCCTCAAGACTTAGACCTTTTAACCTCAACACTTGACGGCCTTCTCGCTCAGATAGGTGATTTGTGAAATCTCCAGACCCAAATGTGCAACGCGCGTTAGACGCCTTGAACGACGCCCTGGAACGTGACCCACGCGCACTTACGCTGTTGGTCAACGCCCGCGTAACCTGCGACGAAAAACTGACCAAACATAAATCTGTTCAGACTCGCGCCCATAATGGCGAATACAAGCTTGGTGTTCTGGGGCTTATCAATGGCATTCTTGGATACAAGCATGGTGGGATCGGAGCCGAGGGAGAAGTTGATTCTCGAACAGGCTTGTTTCGACGTGTGCAGCGCTTTGTGCATACCAAAGCGGGGCTTAATGTTCGGCAATAACCCAGTTTTATATGTCTGGCTTATCGGTCTTTCTCTTGCACCCGCCATACGCACAAGTTCGGTTGGCGCAGAGACCAGCACAGCCATCATGGCTGATAACCAAGAAGACACATATCAAAGGTGCATTGCAGTCGCTCAGGATGATGCTGAAGCTGGCTTGGATATGGCCCTGCGATGGAGTGAACTGGAGGGTGGTGATCCGGCCCTGCATTGCAAAGCCGTTGCCCTGCGCGCGCTCGGTGATTTTGAAGAAGCCGCCGCACAACTTGAAATGCTGGCAGAGGCTCCCCAAGCGACCGCCCCGGTGAAAGCAGGTCTTTATACTCAGGCGGCACGGGCTTGGATGGACGCCGCTGAGTATGGCCGTGGCCTTGATCTTTTCGGCAAGGCCATCGCACTTAACCCGAACGACCCGACGCTGCGATTTGACAGGGCTTTATCTCATGCCGCTCTGGCTGATTTTTGGTCGGCCATTGATGATCTGAATTACCTGCTTGATTTAGAGCCGGACAATAAGGAAGCCCTTACATTGCGGGGCGGCGCTTATCGTCGCCTTGATATTCCAGACCTCGCCTCTGATGACATCGAACGCGCTTTGGCACTTGACGCTGCGTACACAGACGCGCTGCTGGAACAAGGGCTTTTGGCCCGTGCGAAAGGGGACATAGACTCAGCCCGACAGGCGTGGATTCAGGTTTTACAAATTGCGCCGGACTCGGCTGTCGCAGATGCCGTGCGCACCCATTTGCAAGATATGGACCTGCGCCCAGACCCCTAGAAATTCCAACCCTCAGAAATCTAAATCCGCGTAAACGGGTGCTGGCGTAATGCCGGGAAAATGGTCCGTCAGCAGTGGGCGGAAACTTGGTCGCGACTTCAACCGGACATACCATTCCTTGGCCAACGGATGATCTGACCACGGCACATCCCCAGAATAATCAATCAGCGAGATGTGAGCCCCGGCAGCAAGGTCGGCCAGTGTCAGCGCATCTCCTGCAAGCCAGCTGCGTCTATCGGTCAACCAGGCAATATATTCCAGATGGCCGTGGATATTTTCCCGCCCGGCGCGCATAGATCGGGAATCCGGCGCATCTCCCCCGATCACCCTTTTGGCTAGCTTTTCTCCAGCGAGAAACTGCGTGACTTCGCTTTTAAACTTCACTTCAAACCACTCGACAAGCCGTCGCGTCTCGGCCCGGGCCTTTGGATTTGCGCCTAACAAAGGCACTTCGGGGTACACATCTTCAAGATATTCGCCAACGACACGACCGCCGGCCACAATAAGACCGTCTTCTTCAACCAGTACAGGCACCTCGCCAGCGGGATTGAGAACCAGCAGTTCGTCTGGTCGCATCCAATAGAGCTCTTCCTGCTGATCTGCTTCCAGGTGCTTTTCATTCAGCGCCATACGAATAAGGCGTGATGAGGTGCAGAGGGGGTGATGATGCAGAATGCGCATGGTGGTTGTTTAGGCGATTCCTAACCGCTCGGCTAGCGCTAGAGTATTAATCAGCAATGATATCCGCATGGGTCACTTTAAGGTCCAGCGCAGCGGCCAATAGCGCTTGTGTATACGGCTGCTGAGGTGAGTCAAAAATATCAGCCGCAGCGCCGCTCTCGACGACTCGCCCTGCCCTCATGACCAGAATTTGATCCGACAAAGCGCGTACAACTCTGAGATCGTGGCTGATAAATATATACGCCAGACCATGCCGATCTTGAAGTTCATGAAGCAGATCAACCATTTGGGCTTGAACCGAGACATCAAGCGCACTTGTCGGTTCGTCGAGAATAAGGAGGCGCGGCTGCAACACCAACGCCCGCGCCAAGGCAACCCGTTGCCTTTGTCCACCCGAAAACTCGTGCGGATAGCGATCAAGGCTGTCGGGATCGAGACCAACCTCGACGAGCGCCTGGACAACCCGGTCCCGGCGCGCGGTGCGGTGGGGCTCCATATCGTGAACGAGCAAGCCTTCTTCAATGATTTGACCGATTGATAATCTGGGGCTCAAAGAGCCATAAGGATCCTGAAATACGATCTGCATTTGTCGGCGCAAGGGACGCACATCATTGCGACTGAGATCATCAATACGATTGCCTTCGAATTGTATCTGGCCCTCGCTCTCAATGAGCCTGAGGAGAGCAAGACCAAGCGTCGTTTTACCCGACCCGCTTTCTCCGACCACACCCAGCGTTTGACCGTGGGCCAATGAAAACGATATGCCATCAACCGCTTTGACATGACCGACCGTGCGCCGGATGATGCCTTTTTTGATGGGAAACCACACTTTGAGGTCTTTTGCAGAAATTACATTCTCGGATGACACCTCTTTTTGCGGTGCACCAATGCGCGGCTGTGAGGCGAGAAGCTTTTGCGTGTAAGGATGCTTAGCATTTCCGAAAATGCTTGCGACGCTGCCTTGCTCCACAATCTCTCCGTCTTTCATCACACACACGCGGTCTGCGATGCGACGCACGATAGAGAGATCGTGGGTGATGAAGAGAACAGCCATACCAAGACGCGCCTGAAGGTCTTCAAGAAGCTCAAGAATCTGAGCCTGGATGGTGACGTCCAAAGCGGTTGTCGGTTCATCGGCAATCAGAATATCCGGCTCTAGCGCAAGAGCCATGGCAATCATCACCCGCTGCCGTTGCCCGCCGGACAGTTCATGAGGGAGCGCCGTCAATCGATCTGCAGCGTCTGATAAACCAACCATTTCAAGCAGATCCAAAACGCGTCTACGGATTTCTGTTGGCGCCATACCCTTATGAAGGTGCAGCACTTCTCCCACCTGTTTCTCAATAGAATGCAAGGGATTCAGAGAGCTCATAGGCTCTTGGAAAATCATACCGACCGTATTGCCACGGATGGTGCGCAGTTTGTTTTCCGGAGCGCCAATCACAGATAGACCAGAGACGTCTATGCGACCTGATGGATAATGCGCCGACGGGGGAAGAAGCTGGAGAGTCGAAAGAGCTGTCACAGACTTGCCGGACCCACTCTCCCCCACCAGGGCCAGTGTTTCACCGCGATGAAGCGTAAACGACACGCCCTTAACGGCCTGCACAGCGCTGTCACCGTGACCAAAAGTAACGTGAAGATCATCAACAGTTAAGACGACGGATTGCTGGATTTGCTGCGTTTCAGTGTTAACCGGGGACGTCACGACACACCTCGTCGCGGATCAAAGGCATCGCGCACGGCTTCGCCAATAAAGACGAGCAAGGTCAGCATACCTGCAAGAGTGAAGAAGGCGGTTAAGCCCAGCCAAGGGGCCTGCAGATTCTCTTTGCCCTGACGCAGCACTTCGCCGAGAGATGCCGAACCCGGCGGCAAACCCAGCCCGAGAAAGTCTAGCGAGGTCAGCGCAATCACAGACCCGGACAACACGAAAGGCAGGAACGTAACAGTCGCCACCATGGCGTTTGGCAATACATGCTTCACCATGATTTTGGCATCGCCCATCCCCAAGGCCTTAGCCGCTCGGACATAGTCAAAGTTCCGCGCCCTGAGAAACTCAGCCCGCACCACGGCAACCAAAGCCGTCCAACTGAACAGAAGAAGAATGATGAGCAGGGTCCAAAACCCCGGAACAACGAAGGACGACACAATAATCAAAATGAAGAGTTGCGGCAGGCCATTCCAAATTTCGATAACCCGTTGGAAAATCAAATCCAGCCAGCCGCCAAAATAACCCTGAACCGCGCCAGCCGCGACGCCGATCACAGACGAAATCAGCGTCAGAGTCAGCCCAAAGAATAAGGACAGGCGAAAGCCATACAGAACACGAGCGAAAACATCTCGTCCCTGGCCGTCTGTTCCGAGCCAGTTTTCAGAGGTGGGAGGAGATGGTGCCGGCACAGCGAGATTAAAATTGATGGTGTCGTAGCTGAACCGGACAGGCGGCCAAATCGCCCACCCGTCTTCAGCAATCAGATTGACGAGATAAGGATCACGGTAGTCTGCGGACGTTTTGAAATCTCCACCAAAGTCTGTTTCCGCATAATCAAATAAAACCGGATAATAGAGATCACCCTGATGAGACACCAAGATCGGCTTATCGTTGGCAATAAACTCTGCGAACAACGAAATGACCATTAGCACCAATAGAATACGGAACGACCCCCAACCGCGACCATTGGCCTTAAAATTCTCGATGCGCCTCTGGTTAAGAGGGGAAAGCCACGGCGTTTTTGAAAGGCTTTTGGGTGTCATGCCGACTGCGCCTCAAAATCGATGCGCGGATCAATAGCGTGATAGGTGAGGTCGCTGATCAAATTCAGGACGAGACCGATCAAACTGAATACATACAGCGTTCCAAAAACGACTGGGTAATCACGGTTTATGATGGCTTCAAAACCAAGCAGGCCCAAACCGTCCAGTGAGAAGATCACTTCAATCAACACCGAACCCGTAAACAGCATGCCCACCAATGTCGCCGGGAAACCCGCAATAACAATCAACATGGCATTGCGAAAAATGTGCCCGTACAGAATGCCGTTGGGCGACAGGCCCTTGGCCCGGGCGGTTAAAACGTATTGCTTGTTGATCTCTTCAAGAAACGAGTTTTTCGTCAGCATGGTGAGGGAGGCAAAGCCGCCGACAACCATGGCTGTAACTGGCAAGACGAGGTGCCACATATAGTCCAGCACTTTGCCAAAGTTGCTGAGCTCGTCCCAATTCTCCGAGGTCAGGCCACGCAAGGGGAACCACGCCCAATACTGTCCCCCCGCAAACAAAACAATGAGCAGAATGGCGAACAGAAAAGATGGCATCGCATAACCGATGAAAACCGCATAGGACGTGACCGCATCAAACCGCGTGCCATCTCGCACCGCTTTGGCAATGCCCAAAGGAATAGACACGAGGTAGATAATTAACGTCGACCACAGCCCAAGTGAGATCGAGACAGGCAGTTTATCAATAATCAGGGCGCTGACGCGCTCGGACCGGAAATAGCTTTCTCCGAGATCAAACGTCACATAGTTGCCGAGCATCAGCATAAACCGCTCAAG
>CAYGSZ010000128.1:5179-7096 GCA_964352705.1 uncultured Rhodobacterales bacterium | reverse complement strand
GCTTTCTCACTGGTGGCCGCCTCCACATCAGCCCTGGCTGATAATGATCGCTACACGGGCAAGCCCGGCCCTTTTGAGGTAAGCTATACGCGCAACCTGGAACTGGACGCGCCCAATCGCCCTGAGCCCTTTGTGGTGCAAGTGACGCGACCTGTTGGGACGTCTGAGTCGCCGGTGATCGTTTTTTCGCACGGGTTCAAGTGCGAATTAGAGGGCAACGACCCCTTGGTCGCTCATTGGGCCAGCTATGGTTATACGGTTATTCAACCGCGTCACCTGGATGCTGAACCGGACTCAAAAGCTGAGGCGTATCCGCAAGAAGTGGTTTGGACAGAACGGCGGCGTGACATGGAGCGCAGCCTGGATTTGATCAATCAGATCGACGCTGCGATTCCTGGCCTGCGCACGTCTCTCGACCTTTCCACCGTGATTGCCGCTGGCCATTCTTATGGTGGGCTAACGGCGCAATCGTCGGGGGGGTTAAAAACCTTCTCACGCGGAGAACCAAATGTGCTGGTTCACGAACCAGACGACCGTTTCAAAGCCATTGTTGCCGTTTCACCGCCAGGCCGGATGCCCGGATTTCTGGACGAGCAATCCTCGTTGTCCATTGACCGGCCCATGATCGTGACCACCGGCACCGAAGATTTTATTCCGCCGATGATGCCAACCTGGGAAGTCCACGCTGATACCTACCGTGATGCCGTGCCAGGGGAGAAATACCTGGCCGTGGTGCAAGGCGCTGATCACCGGTTCGGTGGTCTCATCTGTGGTGACGTCGGCACGGAGCCCATGCCCGCGCAGATGGCAACCCTAAATGCAGCGACTCTGGCGTTTATCGACTTTTACGCCCTGAATATGGACGCCGGTAAGGTGTACTTGGAGGGGCTTACTGAGGCCGGGCAGACGGACGCCATGTACGCGTTTGAGAGTAAATGACATAAGGCGACCACTGTGGGGTCGTCCAGAGCTTGCTTTGACGCTTAAAAAGCGGCAAAAACGTTACAGCTTAAACATCGCTGAGTACGAGATATGTGGATTCTGAAACTCTTGAAAATACTGGGTCGCGCCCTTGTGGACCTTCTTTTCATTCTGTTGTTCGTTGTTCTGACATCTATCGTACTCAGCTCGGTCAGTTTGGTTGTGGCCTTTGTGCTGGCCATCCCGGTCTGGCTGATCTGCGCTTATGTGTATCGGGCGCTGCAATCCATTGGTGGCCCAAAAGCCCAACCTGCCTAGACATTAAAGGCTAACGACGGGTCATTGACCTCGCCGCATAGATTTCATCAATCAGCGATAAAGCTGGCAATGCATCCACCAGCATGACCGGGAATGGTGTGCCCTGTACGAGCGCGGTTGTGGCCTCTTCGACAACTTTGAAATGGCCGGGGCCAAAAAAGAAATCTGAATCAGACGGTTCTACCGCTGGTGGTACTGCCACACCCACAGCTTTAACGATCTGATGCCCGTGCAATTCGATGCGTTGGGCGGTTCCACCGGCTTGTCCTTCGATGATGCAAACGACGGGTCCGGTGGCGCGCTCCCTGACAGCTTGAATGGACAAAGACGCGTGACACCCGGAGTTAAACTCCAAGGTAATGTCACACGCATGATCCTGGGGCTGCCCCGTCAGTTCAGCCTCGACCTGCGCAGGCGTTCCCAACCACCACTGCAACAGATCAACGTAATGCAGACCAATGGTGCGGAGCACACCGCCACCCGAGCGACCCAGATCTGCATGCCAACCGGTTAAGCGCGCCAGATCACCCGTAAAGGTCACACGGGTGGGTTTTAAATCCCCACTTTGAATGAGGGTGCTGATCCAGCGCGTGTGAACCTGAGCGCGTTGATTAAGAACCACACCAAACGGCACACCCGCGTCAATTGCTTGCTGCTGCAAAGCTTTTGCTTCAGCCA
>CAYGSZ010000128.1:2188-5079 GCA_964352705.1 uncultured Rhodobacterales bacterium | reverse complement strand
AGCATCATCAGACCGCCGACGACAAACAGCCCGGCCGTTGAGTAGAGGATAAATTCGTAGCTGCCGAAGGCATCGAAGGACCAACCAAAGACCGCTGGTGCGGCACCAGAGCCAATGGCAAAGAAAATGAACTGCGCCCCATATAACTGACCATAGTGCTTCATGCCAAAATACCGGCTGGTCATGTACGCAATCAGATCAAGCTCCGCCCCGGCCGCCAAGCCAACAGCCAAAGCCGCAATGGTGATGGTGGTGGGAGTCAGTTCACCTTGCGCGAGCAGAAGGCAAGAGACAGCCGGCAGGGCCAGAAAGATGCACGCAACCTTGGGTGCCCAAATGCGGTCAATCAGGTAGCCGACAACCAGCCGTCCGACGATGACCATGGCCCCCACAAAACCAGCGTATTTAGCCGCATCTGTGCGATCAAAACCTTTATCAGTTAGCAGGGGTACAAAATTAGAAATAATACCGCCAACGCCATAGCAGACGAAGAGAAGTGCAATGCCCATGACCCAAAAACGATATCCTGATAGTGCTTCTTTAGGCGTTAGCCCTTGATCATCAGAGGGTGCTTGTTCTGCAGATGAGGCCTTGCCGCGTTCTCGTAAAAAGAAGATCACCACCAACCCAGCAAAAACCAAGAGGACGAGACCGACCGTCATATTTTGCAGAACCATACGCGTGAGATTAGAGATCAATCCCCAGAAGACATACACACAGAACAGGAGCGCAGCCGCCATAACGAGCAGTTTCACACCTTTTGGCTTAACGCCGAGTTCGGCTTGGGCCGTATTCGAGCTATCCCGTTCATAAAAAAAGAAATAGGCAATTGGAAAGGTGAACACCAAAAGCGATGCGCCAAGGGCGCGGTAGGCATCTCGCCAGCCGTAATTTTCTATAAGCCACGCGGCAAAGACAGGCCCGACTGCCGCAACCAGTCCTGTTCCCATCATGGTGAGGCCGAGCGCCAGGCCGCGATTGGTGTTGAACCAGGTATTCACGCCGCGTGTCCAGGTCACTGGAAAAGTTCCGGCGGCCACAACAGACATCACGATCCATAGACCGTAGTAGACCCAAATCTGTTCAGATGTGAGGGAGAGAGCCGCAAACGCGACACTCAAAGCGAGCAACGATATGAGCGATAGTTTACGGGCCCCATATTTGTCGGTCAGAAACCCAATGAAGGGTGCGGTGACCAGAGCACTCATCATGACAAAGGAGAAGGCGAACTGGGCCGCGCCGCGTGACCAACCGAATTCTTGAGTCAACGGAATGACAAAGACGCCATGGGTGTAGAAAACGATTCCGGTTAAACCGGCCCCGACCCCAAAGATCGCACCGACAAGTGGTTGCCATCCGGCACGAAACTCTGCGAAGGATCGTGTTGATACATCTGACATAAAGCGGCCCCCTCGCCGATCTAAAGAGAACCACAGCTTAGCTCAGGTCGTGAGAGCGAGTCTCGGCTATGGCGTGCAAAAAATTCTCTGCTGTGCTGTTTAACGAACGATCTTGGCGGCAGCCTGGCCTGAAAGCCACCCGAAAGCCGTGGCCGTCAGCAGGCCGTTGCCTGCCATATATCCTGAAGCTCCTGGCCCCGAAATACCACGGGCCGCGCCCCCCCCGGCAAACAAGTTCGGAAACAATGAGCCATCTTCACGTTTAACCTGGCCATTCCCGTTAACAACCAATCCCCCTTGGGTATGAAACAGCGCAGCGCTAACTTTGACAGCATAATACGGCGCAGTAAGAACAGGATGGCCGGTAAAGTCACGCCCGTAGGAATCCTCGGCCTCGCCCCGGGTCATCGCCGCTATATCGGTAACGGTTTGCTTCAAGGTATTCGGGAGCTTGGTAATGGTCACCAAGTCATCCAACGTATCAGCTTTACGAATACAGTTGGCCTTCAAGGCATCGTGGTAATCGTCAAACTCTTTCATGACGTTATGGCAACGCTCGTCGTAGATACTCCAGGCGTAGTGATCGGGTTGCGCGACAATTTGAACGGCCTGTTCTGAGTAGCCTTTGGCTTCGTTTGAGAACCGCTCACCAGTGGCGTTCACTTGGAAGCCGCCTTCCATAATATGCGCCCAAAGGATGGGAACACCCTGGCCGTACGCAAGGCCGCCATGGCCTTGGTAAGAGTGAATATCGCCAATGGCCGCACCCATACCTCGGCCCCAACGGATCGCATCGCCCTTATTACCTGGGTGCCCAAAAAACTCCGCCGCGACGATTTCAGGAATGTACTCTTGCAACATCTCCTGGCTGCCAGCGAAACCGCAGCACCCGAGGATCAAGGCGTTACAACCGAGATCTTCAACCGTGCCGTCCGGACGCGTAATGCGCACGCCTTTGACCAAGCCAGCACCATCGGCAAACAGATCCGTCACAGGCGCTTCCAACACAACATCCAGACTGTTGCGCGCCATCGCATCGTGCAAGGCCCCCATCAGCTCAGACCCGGTGCGGTTGGGCGTGCCATGCATGCGGCGCTTGGTGTGACCGGGATAATCGAAGGAATCAACCAAGGACAACGGCACACCGCAAGACTCAGCAAGCCATTCGACGGTTGGCGCGGATACTTTGGCCATATGGGCCGCCATGTCATGATCGGTTTCGTTATGCGTTTTGCGCAGCAGATCTGCTGTGAAAATTTCGGGTGAGTCTTCGATGCCCTTTTCTTTTTGGAATCGGCTGCCCGCGCCTGGGATCAAACCGGTCGACATGGCTGTGGTCCCAAGAGCAGAAGAATCACGTTCCAGGACCAGGACTTCAGCACCTGATTCATGAGCAGACAGCGCTGCCGTTAAACCACAGCCACCGGCCCCAATCACCAGAACATCAACTTCGCCATCAAAATTCGCTGTTTCCGGACTTAAAATACCCAT
>CAYGSZ010000128.1:0-2088 GCA_964352705.1 uncultured Rhodobacterales bacterium | reverse complement strand
GCATCAAACCGTGATGTTTCATAAAGTAAAATAGCGGGTGCGAGACTCAACTGATGGCGCATGACCGCCTGGGTAAGCGTCCGACGTTCTTCCAGGTCGAAGGCCGCCTCGGCCTTAGCCATGAGCGGCGGCACGGAGGGATCACAGAACCAGGGCTGCACCCATAGGCAGGAATGACGCACCAACGGCGTTAAGGCATCCAGAGTTGGGTTGATGCCGTAATCCACACCGAATGCTTCGCCGCCCCAGTCGCCTTGATAGAGACCACGCGCATACTGTGAGGCAGGAATTTGACGCAGAGAAAGGGTCACACCGACGCGGGCCAGATCGGCCGCCACCTGCTGATAGACCTGCGGTGCAAACGAGGCACTGTTGAGCAAGATATCTGCCGAAAACGAGAAGCCATCGGGATATCCGGCCTCTGCCAACATCGCTTTGGCCTTGTCGGGATCATAGGGCCAGGGCTTAATCTCTGGGTCCCAGCCGAACGCAAAACTCGGCGTGGTCTGGGTCGCCATTTTAACGCTACCACCGAGCAAGCCCTGGGCAATTGCATCGCGATCTACCGCATAATTCAGGGCGCGACGGACTTGTAAATTTTGCAGCGGAGACTCTTTCTCAGTGATAAAGGCCAGGACCTGCATGCTGGGATCGACACTGACAACCATGCGGTGTCCGGCGGCTTCAACCATCGGTGTTTCATCAGGCCCGAGTTGCAACCCAATATGCAGCCGCCCCGACAACACCCCTTGTACGCGCGCTATGGCCTCTGCTGCCGCAATGATTTCCAAGCCATCAACACTTGGCTGACGCCACGCGGTTGGAGATCGCGCTAACATCATGCTGGACGATCTATAGTCTGTGATCATAAACGGCCCAGTGCCGATAGGTGCCGAGGCAAAGCCATCTACGCCGACATCGGCCCAATAGCGCGGCGGAACAATTTTCAGCGCTGCGATTTTGTTGGGAAGAAGGATGTCTGGCGCTTGGGTACGCACCCTAACGGTTAGCTCATCCACAACTTCAATAGAGGCGATCCCTGCCAGCTCACGGGCAATGGGATAGGTAAGGCCGATCTCGGTTTGCAGTATGGCGTAAGTGGCGGCCACGGCAGCCGCATCAAAAGGTTCGCCATTGGAAAACACGACATTTGGCCGAAGGTGAAAAAGCCAGGACGTGGTGGTCTCGGACTCCCATCGCTCAGCCAGCATCGGCACCGGCTCGGCGACACTATTGACGCGCGTCAGTCCCTCAAAGAAAGCCGCATAGGTATAGAGGCTGGGAAGCCCGCTGGTCGTGTTAAACGGATTACCGCGCGACGTCGGCAGGCTTGTAACACCAACCCGCAGTATCTGCTCGGCGTTAGCAACCGTGCCAGCCGTTATCGCTGCAAACAATAACAGCGCCTGCGTGCAGCGGCGTAAAATCGAGAAACGAATCATGCTTCACCTAGACAAATTGACGAATCGCACCTCTAGCATGGCAGCCTATGGGGAGATCGTCACGTCACAGATGACATGAATTGCAGTCAATTTATGCAGATTAAGAAGTATCGCTTAACGAAGTTAAGACGACACGACTAACGTCTACGGGCTTTGCGCGCGGCATACTTGGCGTCACGCGCCGCTTTTTGTTTGAGTTTCAGCTCTTCTTCAGCGATCGCTTCGGCCTCGACATCGGCCAACTTCGCGGCTTCGGCCTCTTCCAGCTCTTTTTGACGCTCAAGTTTCTTAGCAGCGCGTTCTTCTTCCGCGCGCGCCAGCTTCTCTTTCTTCTCAGCGGCCTTTTTCGCTAAACGCTCTTCACGCTCTTTGGCTTTCGCCAGGCGTTCTTCTTGGCGCTTTTCAAAGTCAGGGTCGTTTTCCGGAGCTTTAGCACGGGCCCGTTCCAACAGCGCCTGCTTCGCCTTTGCTGCTGATTTCATGCGTTCGGCATGGTCCGGTTCGTTGTGCTTCATGTGTGTTCTGGCTCCGAATGATAGGGTTAGGGCTAATGACCGCAGTATTTGCAAGCCGTTCCTATCAGAAATTTCTCCTACAGGTCAAAAAATAGAGCGTTACGATCATAATTTTAGGTATGCGCCCGGAG
>CAYGSZ010000127.1:0-7123 GCA_964352705.1 uncultured Rhodobacterales bacterium | reverse complement strand
GGGCGGGATAAGTTTATCAGTCTTTACGGTGCCGTCTCCCGCCTCATACATCGCGCGGATGTTCACGCTGTGCTGGAGCGAGGATTCAAGGCAAGCGCCGACACACTGAAGCTGAATCACAAACTCACTCAGATTGAGCAAGACGAGTCACATGTGACACTTCATTTTGACACCGGCGCAACAGAACACCACGATATTGTCATTGCCTGTGATGGCCTAAAATCAACCGTGCGTGATGCTTTGTTCGAGAACGAGCCTCCCAAGTTTACCGGGTTTGTGGCGTGGCGCGGATTGGTGGATCGCACACGAGTGCCTGATGTTAGTCTCGACCCCCATTTTGCAGCGTACACAGCGGAAGGCAAAATGTTTGCCCGCTACCCTGTACGCAACGGCACGGTGATTAATTACGTGGCCAATGCCAAAAAAGAGGGTCTCACGTCAGAAAGCTGGAAGACCCAAGTTGATATCTCAGTGGTGTTGGAGGAGTTTGAGGGCTGGCATGAAGATGTTTTGAAAATGATCCGGGCAACGTCAGGGGGGCGCTGTAACCTGTGGGCGCTACACAGTCGCGCACCACTTGAAAACTGGAGCAGCGGTCGGGTGTGCTTGCTCGGTGACGCGGCCCATCCTATGACGCCGTTCTACGGCGTCGGCGCGGCCATGGCCATGGAAGATGCCGCTGTTTTAGCCCGCTGTTTTGAGGCTTCCGGCGATGATTGGTCTTCCGCCTTGCAGCGTTATCAACACGCTCGCATTGGGCGGGCAAATAAGTTTCACAGGGGGTCTTTGGAGCGGGGTAAAACCTATATGAGTTCTGATCGTTCAGCCCGGGGCCAGATGCCGAATGCGGGCGTCGATGACGATGACATGCTGTATGATGCCATGCGGGTCGCAATCTGAGACTCTTAGGTTTATGGCGCGATATATACGCATATCCGACATGATTCTCATACCGGTCACACTATGTTAAGCTTTGCGTCTTAAACAGAAAATGACGCAGGATGAGCGTCAAATCCCGTATGCCTATTCGAGGCCAACGGAAGAGGGGCCAAGACAGTTAAATGTCTGATTTCGATGAAGATTTTGCCGTCAATGACGTCGTCGTTGAAATCGTTGTCGTCCTAGGGGCGTCAACCTTACGGCTCAGTCAAATCCTGCAACTTGGCCGTGGCGCGGTGGTTGAGTTGGAAAGCGGGCCGAACGATCAAGTTGAGGTCTACGCCAACGACATCCTCATTGCCAAAGGCGAAGTGGTGATCACCGGCGGTGATGTGCTTGGTGTCGCCGTGACAGAAGTGCTGAAATCGGTCTACACCAAATAGTCTTAGCAGACGTCCCGTCGCCCGCTTATTAGGGCGGAACATTTCCACACCTACAGCGTTGAAACATGACTTTAATCAAAGCCATGCCGCGTTCTTTTGGACATATTGTAATGAGGAATAGCGAGAAGGATACTTTTCTCAACATCAGGAAGGAATACGCACCATGTTTATGAAGTCGATTTACCTCGCGCTGAGTGGTGAAGCACAGGCTGAGTCAGCGGCTGATGCGGCCTTTACGTTGGCACGGGAATTCAAGGCCCGCCTCATTGGCAGCGATACAGTGTCAGAAACCGGACCTTTCCTCGACCAAACCGGTGTAGGCATGATGGCCACCTATTATGACGAGTTGTACCAAACGGCAGAGAAGGTCCAGACCCATAAACGCATGGCTGCCGCTAAGGTTTTCGAAACGGCCCGAGAAAAACATGGCATACCCCTGACACCTAACCCAACCGCTGAGGGAGCGACCTGTCATTGGCACACTCATGACGGTGACGTCGATGTGGTTGCTCGGCTTGGGCGTCTTGCAGACGTCATTGTGGTTGCCTGTCCGGGCGAGCGCAGTTCGTATGCAGATCTCCGCACGTTGGAGCAGGCTGTGTTTGACGCCAAGCGCCCCGTCATCATGGTGCCGCAGGGTGCTACGATTGACCCTAAGTCACCCGTGTTGGTGGCCTGGAATGGCAGTGCAGAGGCCGCCCGCGCATTGATCAATGCCGTGCCTTTGCTGTCCAAAAGCAGTAATGTTGTGGCGGTCCAAATCGGTGAGATTGATCCGGGTATGACGGCCCTCACCGAGGCGGATGCGTACCTAAAGCTTCATGGCATTACGGCAACCACAAAGATCATTGATAAGGGCAAACACTCTGTTTCTGAGATTCTCGCACGTGAATCGGGTGAGATCGAAGCCGGCTGCGTGGTTATGGGGGCATATACCCATAACCCATGGCGTGAGATGGTTCTGGGCGGCGTCACAAAGCACATGATTAAAAACGCCAGTCTACCGGTTCTATTGGCTCACTAGGTTTGCATGCCATTAGGCATTCAAGTTTTTGCACATGCCAAAGTGGCTTCAACCAGAGGCAGGCCGCAAGGCCCTGGCCCTAGGCCTTGATGCATGAGGTTGTGACCGTAGCCGAAGCCAAGTTTTAACTCGGGGTCGGCGAAGGCGAATGATCCGCCCGCGCCGATGTAGCCGAAGGCGGTCTCGCTGGTTCCCATCGGTGTGATTGGCGGGCAGTTCATCTCAAAGCCGGTTGAGAAGCGCATTTCAATGCCGTTCACAGCGCAGGTCTCGCGCACGCTTTCTGTGCTGGCGGCCTGAAGGGCGCTTTCGGAGAGGATCGTAAAGCTGTCTAAAGTCCCACCGCAGGACAGCGCACCATAAAGTTTTGCCATGGCGCGCGCGTTGGTATGACTTGTTCCCGCTCCGTTTTCCGCTTTACGCCAGCGCAGGCTGTTATAGGTCTCTGCCGGATCACGCCCCTTCATGCTTTTTGCAAAAGTACTGTCCGGATTTTTTTCAATGATGCGTGTGAAGGTGTTTGCGTCTATTTGGTAAACAGTTGCAAGGCGCGCCAAGTCTTCATCAGCGATCGCAAACTGCCAGTCCAGTGAAAATGGTTCCGCCAACTCCTCGTGCAGAAACTGAGCAAGTCTTCGCTCGCCGTTCACCTGATAACACAGCCCGCCCAGCAGGTAGCCTTGGGTTTGGTTAAGGTATCCCAACTGCGTTCCGGCCTCCCAGTTGGGTGATGTCTGTTCCAGGGCAGCAATCATCGTATCCCAATCATTCGCTGCGCCCGGTTTTAAAGTGGCATCCACAAATGAAACCCCGGCGGTATGATCCAGAAGGTGGCGCACCAAAATTCGATCTTTGCCGTTCGCCCCAAACGCTGGCCAGTACGTCGCAACGGGGGTGTCCAGATCAAGGAGCCCTTGATCGATAAGGCGCAATGTCAAAACTGCTCCAATTGTTTTGGAGACAGACCAGCAGCAACACAGCGTATCTTCCTGCCAGACTTTGCCATGTTCAACGTCGGCATAGCCGCCCCATAAATCCACAACCACGTCTCCGTCAATCATCACCGCGCAGGTGGCGCCCACATCGCCATCCGCACCGCGTTGGGTAAGGTTTTGTTCAAAGGCATCTGCCACGGGCTGAAACTTGGGGTCGCATCGCCCAAAGACGTCTGGTTTCTGGTTGTTCAAAAATGGGCTGAGCCCGTTGTTTGCTATTGTCATAATGCCAGGGCCTTGTGTTTCAACTTGCATGGGGATGGGGCGAACGGGCTATGTTAGCCTCAATTAATAACCACGGGCTGCAAGCCCTAATCAATAACTACGGGCTGCAAGCCCTAAGTAATAATCAGAAGGACGCCAACATGGCTATGAAGTTATTTTATTCACCGATTCACGGGTTTATTCACAAAGTGCTGGTGACGGCTCATGAAGTTGGCGTGTGGGATCAACTTGAGTTTGTCCCAGTTTATCCAATTTCCGATGGGTATTCCATTGCAGCCATCAACCCGTTGCACAAGGTGCCAACCTTGGCATTGGAAGATGGCACCGTCCTTTATGGCAGCCAGACGGTTGTGGAGTATCTGGATTCTCTCTCGACCACGGGTCATCACCTCTATCCGGCGGCGGGTCCGGCGCGGTGGGATGCGCTGCGTCGTTTGGCACTGGCAGATACGTTGTTTGAAGTCACGGTTGTGATGGCGCTTGAAAAACTCGAGAAGCCCCACCGCGAGGTCGTGTTCAAATGGAACTGGGCCAAAGTCGTGCGCGCCGTTGATCAAATGGAAGACGACGCAGCCAAGGGCTTTGACAGTTTTGACATTGGCCAAGCCTCTGCTTTGCATGGCTTGTCGTACCTGGATCGCCAAACCACCAAGGGTCTCCGTTCACCGGTGCCAGAGGGGTGGAACTGGCGCGCGGGTCGCCCAGCCCTCACGGGGTGGTGGGATGAAGCGATTAAACGCCCGTCGGTGCAGTCTCATTTCAATAAAGAGTATGAAGGCGAAGACAGCGCTGAATATTGCCAGGTTAAGGTGGCTGAAGTTTTGCGGGCACAAGGTAAGCCTGCGCCTGATAAGCCTGTGCCGGTCCCCGTCGATTTTGTACCGCCCGAGGATTAAATCGGGTGGTGGTGAACGCTTATCCGCTTTTATCGTCGCCCTTTAAGCTTGGTCCGGTTGAACTGCGCAATCGGGTCGTCATTCCTGGGCACTCCATGGTCCATGGCGATTCCACGGGTCTTGTCACTGAAAAATACCGCGCTTACTTAACCGCCCGCGCCAAGGGTGGTGCGGCTCTGGTGGGTATTGAATCTGCTCCGGTTCACCCTCACTCAAAAACCTGGACGGGTCAGGTTGAGGTGTGGCGCGATGAAATTGCTGACTCTTTGGCCCAGGCCGCCCATGACATTCACGCGGCTGGCGCAAAGGCGTCCATCATCCTTTGGCACGGTGGACATAACGTATCGTATCGGCGTGGTGCTCCTGCACTGGCACCCTCTGTTATTCCGTCCGTGCAGATCGGCGAAATTCCACGTGCTATGACGGTTGCCGATATCAAAGATTTAATTCCCTATTATGTAGCCGCCGCACAGCGGTGCATCACAGCAGGCATAGATGTGCTTGAGCTTCAAACGTCGTGTGATTATTTGCTCGGCTCGTTTTTAAGCCCGCAGCTGAATCATCGCACGGACAGTTATGGTGGTTCTCTGGAAAACCGCTGCCGCATCGTTCTCGAAGTTCTGGAAGCCATGCGCGCGATACTTCCTGCTCATGTTGCTCTTGGGCTGCGGACGTCGATCTATCATGCGATCCCCGGTGAGCCAGACGGCTACACCATCGCGCACTCGTTACCGGCTATGGAGCACATCGCAGAGTCTGCACTGATTGATTATGTCAGCGTCATGAGCGGATCGAACGCCAACTTTGCCGAAACCATTGCGCCCATGGCAACACCCCATGCGCATATCGCTGAACAATCAGCTCAGTTTAAGGTGGCGCTCGACGTGCCGGTTATTGTCGCTGGCCGGATTGTGACGCCGGATGACGCGGAGCAGGTTCTGGCGCAAGACCAAGCTGATCTGGTTGCCGTTGCGCGGGCGTTCATTGCCGATGCGGATTGGATGGTGAAGGTGGAGCGTGGCGAGGCCCATCGTATTCGGCCGTGCACCGGCTGCAATCAGATCTGTCTTGGCTTTGCCGGACGAGGTTTGCCGTCGGGGTGTAATTTCAATGCTGAAGCTGGCCGCGAAGACGAGCTTCTTCCTCTTCCTTCCGCCACATCACCGAAACACATTGCTGTTATTGGCGGTGGTCCTGCAGGCTTGGAATGTGCCCGGGTCGCTGCAGAACGTGGACATACAGTGTCTTTGTATGAAGCCTCTGCTCATTTAGGGGGTGCATTGCGGCTTGCGGGTCATTGCCCCCATCGCGATGAGTTTCTATTGCCTCTGAACTGGTGGGCCGCTGAACTTAAAACGCTTGGTGTCGATGTTCATCTTAAGGCGCCAGTCACAGAGGCCAGCGTTATTAAGGCCGATGAAGTTATCTGGGCCACGGGGGCGGCTCCCGCATCCATGTGGCAGCTCCGCTATCGTCCCAGCTTGCTCAACGGAATTCCAGGTACAGAGACCCTACCTCACAGTCGTGATGTATTAATGGGAACGGCCTCTGTTCAGGGGGCGGTGTTGGTCATAGATGAAGAGGGTGGCTGGCCAGCCCTGAATTTTGTTGAAGCCCTGATCGCTATGGACGAGGTAACGTCCATCACTGTGGCAACCAACAGTCCTTTGTTGGGCATGCCCGATTTGTTCACCACGGGCGAGTTTCCATTGTTTGCAAGCCGTCTTAAGGCGGCGGGTGTGACAGTCCATACCGGTGTTTTTGTCGCATCCGTCGAGAATCAGACGGCCAAAACAACGGGTGGGGATGTTTTTGGTCCGTTCGATTCTCTTGTTCTATCTCTCGGGGCTCGCGCCCGCGCTGTGCCTGAGGGGGCTTTGGCCATCGGAGATTGCGTCGCACCGCGCGGTATTTGGGCGGCTGTGCAAGAAGGTGCCCGCCTAGCCCGGCAATTGTAGGATCAGGCGTTCGGCCCTGATTCTGTTCATTGGCGGAACAAACGGCCGGCACCCCTTCCTCTTTGCGTCGTTGCCGGTCATGATCCTGCAACATTTAAATGGGAGTACACATTCATGTTTCGTTCGATCCTTCTCTTGACGGCTTTTTCAGCGATTGCTTTATCAACGTCCGCGCGCGCGGCTGAGGTCAGTGTCAGCGCCGGTGCCGTATTCAAAGATTGCGCTGATTGTCCGGACATGGTGGTTGTTCCCCCGGGTGACTTTGTCATGGGCTACGACGGTGGGATTGATCTGGATAAGCCTGGTCTGCAGCGTCGCTACGAAGGTCCAGTGCGCCCCGTCACCATAGACTACGCGTTCGCACTTGGACGCACAGAAGTCACCCAAGCTCAATATGCTGAATTCGTAAATGCCACCGGTCATGTTTCCGGCACAGAATGCGCCATCTGGAATGGCGAAGTTTGGCTTCACACGCCCGGTAAAGACTGGCGCGATCCCGGATATGGCCGTCCCCCGGCAGACAATGAACCTGTCGCCTGTGTCACCTGGACCGACGTCAAGGCTTACACAGAGTGGTTGTCCGAGAAAACCGGACAACCCTACCGTTTGCCGACAGAGGCTGAATGGGAGTATGCGGCGCGCGCTGGTACTGTGGGCGAATACACGTGGGGTGATGATCCCGATGGCGGGTGTGGCGTTGCCA
>CAYGSZ010000126.1:2647-7399 GCA_964352705.1 uncultured Rhodobacterales bacterium | reverse complement strand
CCCCCTCTTCAAAGCCCACGCCTCAACACCGTTGCTAAGACCGTCATACGGCAAATATTTGGCGGGAATTGAGCAATCAACCTTTTCAGAGCCTGAGCAGTTTCAACGTTCGGCGGCTCAAGGTCTGGTAGCGGGAGCGTAAAATAGAAGCGTTCCGCCTGTTCCTCTCCCGCACCCTTCATGTCTTGCGCTGCAGTCTCGAAGTCAGGGCCCTCAAGTACAGAAGCCAGGTTTAATTTCAGGCTTCGCAAAAACGTCGGCCATTGTCCGAAGTGCCGGTAAAGCGATGGCACAACACCGGTGTCACCGCCATGAATCTGCACCGCCAATTCATGCAGGGCCGCGCGCACGTCTTTTGGTGCGGTTTCCAGGTCCGCCATGGGCAGTAAGGCCTCCAGAGTGTGGTCCACTTTTAAATCTTTGTCCGATAGCGGGTTTGAAGAACTCAGATTTTCGCTTTGCGGTCTTTGATCCAGCGCGAGGTCGATAATTTTCAAACCAATCAGGTTCATCGGGTTCGCGCGCCCGTAAGCATCAAGCACGCGCTCAATTGCACTTTTGTCATCGCTGGAGAGTGCAGCCTCGTTAAGCGGGCCACTCAGATCCACTTTTTGCCCTGGCAACACCCGGCTGGTTAAGGCTGCCGCCGCATTTGGAATTTTTGCATTGATATAAAGTGGTCGAATGGTCGACCACGCCCAGTGCAGGCATCCGGGCACGGTTGCCATATGGCGGAACAGCAGATTGACCATAGGAACGCCGATGACCGCGCGAATATCATCGTACAACGCTGCAGTTTCGCCCGTTGCATCGCTTTCTTTTATTTCGGGGAGGCTGGGAGTGGTCATCAGGGCTTAATCTCTGAGTATCAGGTGTTTAGTAAGTGGGCATAAGGCTGGATTGACGCAGCATTTCTTCCATTTCGTGGGCCGTGACAGGCCGAGAATAGAAATATCCCTGAATAATGTCGCAGCCATGCTTTTTTAAGAAATCGACATGCTCTAATAGCTCCGCGCCTTCAGCGACCACTTCCAGATCTAACCCCTTAGACAGGCCAATAATGGCGCGAGCGATCTCTGCCGTGTTCTCATTTTCCTGAACGTCATGCACAAAGGCTCGGTCAATCTTAAGCGTTGTGATCGGGAACCGTCCCAGGTAGCTCAAACTTGAGTACCCCGTGCCAAAGTCATCGATGGCCAAGCCACATCCTAGGTCGCGCATCTGCTGCATCTTGGCAATGGACGCATCAACGTTATCCATCAACATGCTCTCGGTGATTTCAAGCTCCAGCCACCGTGGATGCAATCCAGAGTCATTGAGAGCGGAGACAATTTTGTCATAGATGTCAGGTGATTTGAACTGATGTGGCGATACGTTCACAGCCATGCGCACAGGGTCGTAGCCCTTATCTTGCCAGTCTTTGTTTTGATAACAGGCGCGTCGCAAAGCCCAGTTACCAATCTCCTGAATCAGCCCGGTTTCTTCAGCGATCGGTATAAACTTATCCGGGCCAATCAGGCCGTGTTCTGGATCTTGCCAGCGTATCAGCGCTTCACATCCTTTTACGATGTCTGTGCCGGGTGCGACTTTCGGTTGATAGTAAAGAACGAAATGTTCTTTTTCGAGCGCAACGCGCATGCGCTTTTCCAAATCCAGCCGGGCTTTGGCCTTGGCGTTCATGTCCGAGGCAAAGAACTGGTACTGATTCCCACCCAACCCTTTGGCATGTTGCATGGCGCTGAGGCTATCTTTCAGCAGCACATCAAAATTTTCGCCATCCGCAGGCCAGATGCTGATTCCAATGGACATGGTGATCCGTACATCTTCACCGGCAACCTTGAAAATTTTCTCCGTGGCATGCAACACCTTTTCAGCAACGATGACGCTGTCATCAATGGCTGAAATGGGCGTGACGACAGCAAATTTATCACCGTCTAAACGGGCCGCTGTGTCGCTCTGTCGAATGACTTCTAACAGTCTGTCGGCCATTTCTTTCAGCATGGTGTCGCCAGTGGTAAAACCAAGAGCGTCATTGATAAAGGTGAAGCGGTCGATGCCCATGACCAGCAAGGCGATAGATTTATTGGTCCGCCGTGCATTCAATATGGCTTGATCAACACGGTCAGAGAGCAAGCTGCGATCCGGTAGATTGGTTAGGCTGTCATAGCCGACCCGCCGTGTCCCGCCTGACTCCGCGTCTGACTGGAAAGTTTCAGATAAAATAACGGCCAGAAACTGGGTGGGTATGTTGTCGGCATTCAAAATCGGCGTCACGCTCAAGTTATGAAGCTGTGCTTTGCCGTCTGCATGCTTCGAGCGCACCGAATCATAGTTTTGAATGTCTGCGTTTTCAGAGGCCCAAAGGCCGTTGCAGAAATCTTCGTCATTGAAATCTTTGAACAACTCACGGGCATCTTTGCCCGACAAGTCACCCCCGGTGTACCCCGTCAAACGTTCAAAGGCTTGGTTGACGCGCGCGATTTTGCCGTCTTGATCGGTTACCATAATGGCATCGCTGGTCGCGTTTAGCATCGCGTTAAGTAGCGCTGTGGTCTCAGGCATTCCCGCCCCGGATACGTGTTCATTTCTAAATGTTGTCTCCAATGTACTCTGGTCGACCGCAGGTTGGTAGAGGCTTGAAGCACTGTATGTTTTGTCCCCTGTCAAAGCTGGCAATCCGCGATCAGCGTGGGCATGATGGGCTTCGAAGCGGCAGGCGATGCCGCTCAAAAAAATTATGCACGGGGACTAAAAATGGACGTTAAAGCTGCTGTTGCCTTTGAAGCTGGAAAACCGCTTCAAGTCGAAACCGTACAATTGGATGGGCCGAAAGCTGGTGAAGTTCTGGTTGAAATCAAGGCCACCGGTATATGCCACACCGATGCCTTCACCCTGTCAGGCGATGACCCAGAGGGCATATTTCCAGCCATTCTTGGGCACGAAGGCGCGGGCGTGGTGGTTGAAATTGGGGCTGGTGTAACTTCGGTGGTCCCCGGTGACCACGTTATCCCCCTCTACACTCCCGAGTGTCGCGAATGCGATTTTTGTCTGAACCCGAAAACCAACCTCTGCCAATCCATCCGGGCGACGCAAGGGCAGGGGTTGATGCCCGATGGCACCAGCCGATTCTCGCTCAATGGCAAGCCCATTTTTCATTATATGGGGTGCTCGACGTTCGCAAATTTCGCAGTAATGCCGGAAATTGCCGTCGCTAAGGTGCGCAAAGACGCTCCCTTCGATAAAATTTGTTATATCGGCTGTGGTGTCACAACGGGCGTCGGCGCAGTGGCGTTTGATGCCAAGGTTGAGCCCGGGTCTAACGTTGTCGTATTTGGCCTTGGTGGGATCGGCCTGAATGTGATCCAGGGCGCGCGGATGGTGGGCGCGGATAAAATCATCGGTATTGATATCAATGAGAGCAAAGTCGCCCTTGCAGAGCAATTTGGCATGACGGATTTTATCAACCCGACCAAAGTTGATAATATCGTCGAAGCCATTATGGATCTCACCGGTGGTGGCGCCGATTATTCCTTCGAATGTATCGGTAATGTCGAAACTATGCGGCAAGCGCTCGAATGCTGCCACAAGGGGTGGGGGGAAAGCATCATCATCGGTGTTGCTGGGGCAGGCCAGGAAATCTCGACCCGTCCCTTCCAACTGGTAACCGGCCGGGTATGGCGCGGGTCTGCCTTTGGCGGAGCTCGTGGCCGAACCGATGTGCCCAAAATCGTGGAGTGGTACATGAATGGAAAGATCAATATTGATGATCTCATCACCCACACCATGCCGCTCGATAAAATCAATGATGCCTTCGATTTGATGCATGAAGGCAAATCGATCCGCAGCGTTGTGTTGTACGATTAGGCCTCACCATGACCCTTGAAACGCTTTCAGAGCATCACTGCTTCGATGGGACCGTAGGCTTTTACGCCCATGATTCAGTCGAAACTCAATGCCGTATGAAGTTTTCGGTATTTGTGCCGCCGCAAGCTAAATCTGGCCCGGTGCCTGTGCTTACGTATCTGGCGGGCCTCACCTGTACCGAAGAAACCTTCATGACCAAAGCAGGGGCACAGCGCGTCGCCGCAGAGCTTGGCGTTATGTTGGTTGCGCCTGATACGTCGCCCCGGGGCGAGGATGTCCCCGATGATCCGGACGGCGGGTGGGATTTCGGTTTGGGGGCAGGGTTTTATGTGGATGCAACGGAAGCGCCCTTTGCGACTCATTACCGCATGTATTCCTATATTACGCAGGAACTCGGTCGCGTTATTGCAGATCATTTTCCGGCGGACATAAACCGGCAGGGCATCTTCGGTCATTCCATGGGGGGGCATGGAGCGTTGACGGTGGGTCTTAAGAATCCAGATATCTATAAAAGCATTTCTGCTTTCGCGCCGATTTGCTCACCGCTGAACTGCCCCTGGGGTGAAAAGGCGCTCAGTGGATATCTCGGCAGCAAACAGGAAACATGGACGGCCTATGATGCGACCGCGCTCATCGAAGCGCTCTCCAAGGACGAGGCCCACGCGCGGCCTGGTTTGTTGGTCGATCAGGGCATGAGTGATCAGTTTTTGGAGCACCAGCTTCATCCACATTTATTGGAAAACGCTTGCTCTTCTGTCGGCCTGGCGCTGACTCTGCGCAGTCATGCAGGCTATGATCATGGCTATTACTTTATCTCGACCTTTATGGAAGATCACCTCCGGCATCATGCTGCGGCTCTTTCATAATTTGCGGCACCCCCGCGTCTGC
>CAYGSZ010000126.1:0-2547 GCA_964352705.1 uncultured Rhodobacterales bacterium | reverse complement strand
CCGTTAAATAAGCGGTCTGTGACCGTTAAATAAGGATACCCTTGCCATGAGTCGTGTTTTCTACGGGTGGATTGTGCTGGCAGGGTTGTGCCTCACCTATGCCGCGTCCAACGGCATATTGCTGAACACCTTGCCGTTGTTTTATCCATCCCTGATTACAGAGTTCAGTTGGGATGCGGCAGAGGTCACAGGCCCGGCATCCTTATCCTTTTTTGCCACAGCCATTTTGTCTTTGTTTGTGGGCTACCTCGTGGATCGGTTTGCGCCCCGCCCGATGATGATCATCGGGTCCATTATTTTTGTCGGCGTTCTCCTCGCTTACCGCTACATCACGACCCTTGATCAGATGAAAATGATCTACGTGGGTTTTTCTGTTGCGCTCGCGTTGAATGGCATTTTACCCAGCATGGTGGTCACCAGCCGTTGGTTTAGTAAGTATCGCGGCCTCGCTGTCGGCATTTTGCTTATGGCGTCCAGCTTTGGGGGTGCGGTTCTTCCCCTGATCATTGGTCCAATTCTTGAGGCACAAGGATGGCGAATTGCGCTCCTGACCGTTGCTGGTATCGGCTTCGTCATGATGGTGCTGCCGTGCATCTTTATTTTGCGCAACGATCCCAGTGAAAAGAACACGGTTCCTGATGGGGGGGGCAACGATGTCGCAGAGGTTAGTGAAGAACCTGAAGTCAAAGGAGTTGTGGCTGGTATTACCCTGGTCGATGCCATGAAAACGCCGATGTTTTATCTGCTCGCGTTTTCAACTGCCGTGATGTGGTTCTGTATCTCAGGGGTGGTTCAACACCAGTCTATTTATCTTGGCAGCGATCTTGGATTACCCGGTCCTCAACTGGCACAGGTATTCAGTGTATTTTTCTTCTCGTCTGTCATCGGCAAGGTGCTGTTTGGCTGGCTCAGTGATAAGTTCGCTAAGGTTAATATCATGCTTCTGGCGGCGGCGAATTTAACAGTGGGTCTGGTCGTTCTGCGTCTGATCGACGGTGACAGCATGCCGTCCATATACGCGTATGCCGTGATTTACGGTATTGGCTTTTCAGGTGCCTTTACCATGATACAGTTGATGATCGCGGAACTGTTTGCTGGCCCGACATACGGCAGAATTCTGGGCGTTTATGTGTTTATTGATACTCTCGCAGGCGGAGTGGGTATTGCCGTTCTTGGCCGTATGCGGGTGGCCTCCGAAAGTTACCTCCCTGCGATCAACCTGATGATCGCCCTCTGTGTTGCGGCCTTCATTTGTGTATTACTCATTAAACGCTCAATTAACGCACCGCAGCCAGTGCGTGCAGCGCAGAGTCTGGTAGACTAAAGACAGTTGAACAGGTGAGCGGTGAACTAGGGGACTTGCGATGAGAATTTTTTACGGGTGGTTTGTGCTCGGTGGCTTGTTTTCTATTTACGCCATCTCAAATGGCATCTCCAATTTTACGCTGCCCTTGTTATATCCCTCCCTCATGGATGAGTTTGGTTGGAATGAGGAGCAGGTCACACGTCCAGCTGCCATTAAGTTTCTCTTTGCATCAGTCTATAATCTGGCCATTGGCTTCCTTCTAGATCGCTATGCCCCTCGACCCATCATGGCGGCGGGTGCCTTGATTATGGTGTTCGGCTTAGTGGCTTTTTCTTTTATGGATAGCTTGTGGCACTTCACCTTTATCTACTTGCTATTCGCTTTTGGTCTTTCGATGTGTGGCCTGATTCCATCGATGATGACCACAAGCCGCTGGTTCACGAAGTATCGCGGTCGAGCTGTTGGCATTTTGCTCATGGCCTCTAGCTTTGGCGGTGCCGTTCTGCCTCTGATCATAAAAGGCTCTCTGGAGGCCGACGATTGGCGACAAGCCATTATGATCCTCTCAGCCATTGCGTTTGTGTTTATGTTTCTGCCCGTCCTTTGGCCGTTGCGTGCTCGTCCTGAAGATATAGGCGCAAAGCCGGATGGGTTGTCTGAAGCGGAGTCGGAAAGCGCAGAAACAAAGAAGCTTGGCATTGCCGGTGGGGCGTCTCTGGGTGAAGCGGTGCGCATGCCAATTTTTTGGTACCTGCAGATCGCGACAAGTGTTCTGTGGTTTTGCATCTCTGGCGTCTTACAGCATCAAGCTATCTTCTTTAGAGAGCAGGGCTTGAGCGGTGGGCAGTTGGCTCAAGTCTTCAGTATATTCTTCTGGTGCTCAATCATCGGGAAGTTCATTTTTGGCTGGTTGAGCGATCATTTCTCCAAATCAAACATCATGCTGCTGGCTATTCTCAATCTTGCGGCTGGCCTCGTGATCCTTCGGTTCGCTGAGGGCGCAGGCATTAACATGCTCTATGTCTATGCGCTCGTGTATGGAATTGGTTTCTCTGGCGCCTTCACCATGATCCAGTTGATGGTCGCAGAGCTATTTACCGGCCCTACCTATGGCCGCCTTCTGGGTGTTTTCGTGGCGGCGGATACGATCTCTGCGGCCGCTGGCATATCAGCCATTGGTGCCATCCGGGTTTACGCCGGAAGCTATATTCCGGCCATTGATCTGATGCTGGGTTTGGCCG
>CAYGSZ010000125.1:0-7621 GCA_964352705.1 uncultured Rhodobacterales bacterium | reverse complement strand
CTCTCTTGATTTTTTAAGATATAGCGACATAGAGCGTTTGCTTTCGACCCAAAGCAGACATTTCTAGTCAGGCCTGATGCGTTGAATATTAGTTACAGTATTTTATAGTAACCAGTTAAAAGCTCGAGGCTTTGTTTTACCTTGATATAGTATATAAAGATTAGTTCCGATTCATCAAAGACTATTAGAGCTAGGGCTGATTAATTTTGTGAGTAAGAAGAAGCGGGGAATGATTTTTAATTATCTAGATATAGCCTAGAATGGTACGTATTCTTATTCGTTTACCAAGCGTTATTCTAGATTACTTGTTAAGTTAGGAATAAAGAAGAAGGGGCTATGCTTTCACTCTTTTAGACATACATTTATCGATGGTCTAAGAAATACAGGAATAGAGCGTTCTATCGCTATTAAGCTAGCAGGCCATAGAAGTATGAATGAGATACACAATAATTATGGGTACGGACATAATATCTCATTGCTCAAGTTAGAAGTCGATAAAATTGATTATAAGCTTCATTTATTATAATGAAACATATTCATATCGCGCCTTGCTTGAGCAACACTATTAAGAACTTTTTGAAAATATTCTTTATCTTTGCGATTACTACTTTTCTTTTTTAAATCCATTAATGCAAACGCGATTGTTTCCAACTCATACTCTATTGTAGTAGTGAAAATATTATTTTCTCTTTGATTGCATTCATTCTTAGGTAATTTAAACTTATATATGTTACTCATTTTATTCTCCTCATATCAATTTTTTACATAATTAATATTAAGAAGAGGTTAATTATTTATATTAAGCGCGTTGTTTGTTTAATATATCTTCTTTGGTATGAGATTGTAGCCTTAATATAATTTCATCATATGACATATTTTTTGCTTCTGAACTTTCATAGCAATCATGAAAACAATTTTTTATTATCTCACAAAGCCTTTCAAGTTTGGTTGCTACATCTTCATCAAATTCTTCAGAATTGAATTTAAGATTTGTTATCATAAGTTCCATTTCCTGCGCTACGTTAACGCCTCTATCAATATGATACATAGCCAACATATTTTTAGTACATGAATTTTTACTCATTTTATTCTCCATTTAGTTTCTTTATTAAAATATTAATACATAGATATTCAAATTAATCTATATTAAATTATCGTATATGATAAAAAATATAATTAAGGTTTACATACATAGAATTTTATCTTAGTTTTGTTCAATGATAACAAATAAACAATGCAAAGCGGCTAGAGCCCTACTTGACTGGACAAAATCAGAGCTATCTGCAAATTCAGGAGTTAATATTAATGTAATAAGCCGTTTTGAAAGGGGGACACAAGAAACCTCCGCAGAAAAAGTGACCGCTATTAAGGATGCTTTTATTAAGTATGATATTGAATTTTCAGGGCAGATGGGCGTTTCAATCAAAGAAGATACAGCAGAGCTTATAACTGGTAAGGATTGCACTCAGCAATTATGGAACAAAATACTCAACTCATTTCAAGGGAGCGAAGGTGGTGAAGTCCTCGTGACTCATGTTAATGAGAGAAGAGGTCTTGCCAAGCACGGAGAGGCATTAAATGAGTATTTAGAAAAGCTAAAATCTAAAGGAATTAGGGAGAGAATCCTTTCGTGTGAAGGGGATACGTTTTTTCTTATGCCTGCGTACTGCTATAGATGGCTCCCTAGGCATATATTTAATAACTCTAGAACATGTTATGTTTTTAGCGGTTGCGTCGCTATTCAATGTTGGGAGAGTGATACAATTATATATGTAAGAAATAGCAAAGCTTTTCAATCTGAAAAAGACTATTTCGAAAAGCTCTGGGATAATGCTTTGATACCAAGTTTGCCCAAAATAGTATCAAATTAGTGATAAAAAATCCTTTAAAATGATAAAAAATCCATAGTGTAAATTAATATTTATCGTTTAAGATAAAATTAACCTTTTGCCTGTAAACCTCATTATGTAAACAATTTACGTAAGGGAAATGCAGTGTTAGAAGAAAAGGGTTTGTTAGCGTTATCAAGTGCTTTTGAAGCATTTCACGATATTAAAATAGATTCTTTCTCTAAATCGCTTCCCTATTATCTATTAACTGGAAGAAAGGGATTAAAAGTCTATCAGAATGAAAATACAATGGTATGCATTGCTAAGCATCCTCATGATGAAGATAGCGTTTTAATCTTTCCTGAAATCAATGGAGATTATAGCCTAACTGTCCAAATCTTAAATCGTTTATCTTCTTCTGGTTTGAATGTACAACTAGCAAGATATACAGATGAAAATTGTAACCAATTAGGTCAAGCGATTGAAACAAATGCCCTTAAGCTTATAAAATCAATCAAACTCAAAGAAGAAGATATTCTAGATTGGAAATATCCTGTCAGAATATTAGATACTGAGAAAGTATCAAAAATGTCTGGTAAACGTTTAAAGGGCATTCGTCATAAATTTAATAGAGCAGTAGATGATTTTGAAGTATTGCCATTATCTCACCCAAAAGCAGTTAAAGCTATTCGCGCTTCAGTGATGTTATGGGCTTCAGGAATGATTTTTGCGGGGAATGAAACTGGGCATGATATGACTGAATTCTATGATACTTTGGTTAAGCATATTGTTGCATTTCCATCTTTGTTTGATGGGTTTGCTTTAACAAATGGCAAAGAAGCTCTTGGCTTTTCAGTGTGGGATTATACAGGGGATATAGCAAATAGTTTAGCATCATTAAGTAAGCGTTCTATAGATGGAATGTCAGAATTTCAAAAAGTAACAGCCTGCAGAATGCTATCAGATAAAGGAATTAAGCGTTTTAATCTTGGTGGGTCTGAAACAGATACTTTAGATTATTTTAAAATGAAGTTTCAACCATGTGATAGTATATCTATCTTTTCATATGATGTTGAATATGTTCCGTTTGATTTACCTATGGATTCTATTACAAATGCAGTGAAATCAAATGATAGAAGATTTGATGTTCTTTAAATATTCTAAAGCTTATATATGCATTATGTTTATTTTTTAAGAAAGGAGAGTGACTCTTCATGAGTGTATGTCCTGCCCCCTATAAATGAGTAACCAATTTTCCCTATTATTCAATGTCCGATATTGGCCGAAAGCGGCCGATTTCGACCCAAAGCGGACATTATTAAGCATACTACAAGTTGCTTCTTGGCTATTGGTATAATATATGGCTTGTTATAAAAGGATATTTAATATGCGCTTTTTCAAACGTTATAAGAAAATTACGATATAAGAAGTCTTAAATGAACAATAAAAAAATTACTATACTTGGTGCAGGCGTTATAGGCTTATCATCAGCGTTAACAGCGGCTTATTGCGGATGGAACGTTGAAATTTTAACAGAAAAAAATTTTTCTGGTGCTGATGCTAAAGACAAAGAAAACTATAATTTTTCTAGTTTGTATGCAGCCGCCTCTATTCTTCTTCATTCCATTGCTAAAGGAGATAATATTGACGCCCTAATGGATTGTTCAGATTTGATTTTTGAAAAATTAGCCAAAAATAAAAAGACGGGCATTCGACATCAAAACCATTTAGAAATGTATGATGTCGATAATTGTAAACTTGCCAAGCCCCACTACTTAAAAAGTCTTAGGAATGTAAAATCGCTCAATCATTTGACGAAAGACGCTTCTATTATTCAAAGGAACAAAAATGTTCCTGTTGAAGGCTATAGTTTTGATGTTTGGTTTGCTGATATGCCCAGTTACAGCATATGGCTTGAAAATCGTGTCCGAGAGCAAAACATAAAATTTACTGAACAAACTTTGACTTCATCAAATGTTCAAGCACTTATAAAAAATTCTGCAGTAGTGATTAATTGTCTGGGCGCTGAATCAATAAATGTTTTTCCTGGTGCGTTAGATACTGGTTTTTATATTGAAGGTTCTTTATTACACTATCCCAACCCAGAAACTGGACCGCTATTTAATCAAAAAACAAATAATTTTTTATCATGGAATTACACGCCTTTGCCTGAAATATACAGCATGAACGGGGAACGATCTGACGTTTATTTTTATCCACGATATAATGATTTTATTCTTGGGGGCACCCGTAGGGTTGGCCAAATTAACAAAAAAACGGGAGAGGTCACTTGGGAAAATTTAGATTTAGAAATGTGTGAAGTGGAGGGTGGCACCATACCAAAGGCCATTATAGACATAAATAAAAAACTAATTGAGCAGAGCACAGGCCATGAAATAAAAAGTGAACCAAGCCTTAGAGTAGGTCGACGGCATTTATATGGTACGCCTGAAAACCCTGATATTTGTCTTCAAAAAAGGATGTATAATGGCACGCCAATCATAGACGCGTTTGGTTTCGGTGGCGCAGGCGTAACGCTATCATGGGGGGTTGCAATAGAGGTTGCGTCGATCATAAACAAATTTTTTTTCCAAAAGCCTAAGATAGATATAGATAGTTTTCAGAAATTTCTTTATGAATAATAACACTTAACTTGTTTTATATATTTGAGGCGAAATTTTTTAAGACTATGAATAATATTAAAGTTTTCTCAGACCTTTTAGATCCGAATGATCCAAATGTTTGCAAACAAACAAATCATTTTATTGAAAAAGCAAAAGTCGCGGATCCTTTTTTAACCGATGAACGTTGGATTGCTGATCGCGTAGGGTCTTATATTTTTGCTATTGAAGAATTAAAAAAAGCGAAGAATGCTGTCGTTATTGGGCATAACTACATGCATCCCTATGTTTCTTTTGTTTGTGATTTTCTAGGCGACTCTTTGAAGATGGGGGAAGCCGCGGCAAATGAAGAGTTTTCTGATAAAGATATTATTGTTAATGCAGGTGTTAAATTCATGGCTGAGACAGCTAAAACACTAAATCAGAATAAAAAAGTTTTACAGCCAAGTATGGAGGCTGGATGCTCTCTAGCATCATCTATTTCCATAGCAGATATTGATAGAATGCGGGTTATTTACCCTGATGTCCCCATTGTTAACTATGCCAACACATATGTTGATGTAAGGGCAAAATCTGACTGCCTTTGCACTTCCGCAAATATTGTCGATATAGCCATTGAAATAACGCGGGAATGGGGCGTTGACAAAGTAATATTATCGCCTGATCAATATCTTGCACGCAACGCGCAAATTACTCTAAATCACATGTACGATAGTGGCGCCATTGATCGCAAAATTGAAATTATAACACATCCTGGTTCCTGTGAAGTTCATGAGCGCTATGATATTGAAGAGATAAATATTTTACGCATCACGCATCCTGGTATTTTAATTCTTGCTCACCCTGAGTGTAAGCCTGAGGTTATTTCAGCTTCTGATTATAGTGGCTCTACCAGTCAAATGGCAGATTATGTCGCAAAACACCAACCTAAAATTTTAGCAATGATTACTGATTGTGCCCAAGGTTCTCAAATTGCAATGGCTTACCCGCAAGCGCAAATCATTAGTTCATCTTGTAAAAGCTGCCCTCATATGAAACGGATTACGTTGAAAAGCATATATGAAGCCCTTTTAAACGAACAACATGAAATTAATTTATCTCAAGAAATGTTAGATGACGCTTTAGTTCCTTTAATGAAAATGGAGGAACTTATGAAAAAATCGTCAAACAAAAAACAGATGAGCAAATAGCATAAAAAACTGACATTATAATTGGAGATATTCATAAATGGTTTATTCTGACCTCAGTCCTTTAATCTATCAAGAATCTGTTAAATTAGCGTTATTAGAAGATCTTGGACGAAATGGGGATATCACTTCCAATGTAACATTATCAAGAGACTGCATGGCTAAAGCGACAATGAATGCACGAAGTCATGGTGTTCTTGCTGGCATTGATGTTGCTATTCATGCTTTTCATGTTATTGACCCTGCACTCGTCATAAAACCCTCTTTAACTGACGGAGATTTACTGAGCCCTAATAGTGCTATTTTCACCATAGAGGGCAGAGCGCGCTCTATCTTGAGCGCTGAACGCGTTGCGTTAAATTATCTTTCACGCCTGTGTGGAATAGCAAGCGCCACTGCGCAAATGGTAGAGCTTTGTAAAAATACTAAAGCTAAAATTGCGGATACTCGAAAAACGACGCCTAATATGCGTGCTTTAGAAAAATACGCCGTCAACATGGGTGGTGGTGTGAACCATCGTTTTTCTCTTGATCATGCAGTTCTAATCAAAGATAACCACATTGCCGTATCGGGCAGTATTGATAATGCTTTAAATGCGGCTAAGACCAATTCAGGCCATATGATCAAAATTGAGATTGAAGTTGATACATTAGACCAACTGCAAGAAGTTCTTCAAAACCAAAATGCAGATATCGTGATGCTTGATAACTTTGGCCTTGAAGAGGCTCAAACAGCGGTTGGCATGGTTGATGGTAAAATGATTGTAGAATATTCTGGTACGGTCACGCTTGATAACGTAGCGGCAATCGCTAAAACAGGCGTCGATATCATTTCATCTGGTTGGATTACGCATAGTGCGCCGATACTAGATATTGGGCTTGATATAAACATGTAAAAAATTCAACAAATTAATTTTTATAGTCCTATAGCCCAGATTGTCCGCTTTTGGCCGAGAGTGGCCGTATCCGACCCAAAGCGGATATTTTTAGTCTGGCCTGATGCGTTGAATATTAGTTACGGTATTTTATATTAACCAGTTAAAAGCTCGAGGCTTTGTTTTACCTTGATATAGTATATAAAGATTAGTTCCGATTCATCAAAGACTATTAGAGCTAGGGCTAATTAATTTTGTGAGTAAGAAGAAGCGAGGAATGATTTTTAATGATCTAGATATAGCCTATAATGGCACGTATTCTTATTCATTTACTAAGCGATATTCTCGATTGCTTGTAAAGCTAGGAATAAAGAAGAAGGGGCTATGCTTTCACTCTTTTAGACATACATTCATCGATGGTCTAAGAAATGCAGGAGTAGAGCGTTCTATCGCTATTAAGCTAGCAAGCCATGGAAGTATGAATGAGATGCACAGTAACTATGGGTACGGACATGATATCTCATTGCTCAAGTTAGAAGTCGATAAAATTGATTATAAGCTTCATTTATTATAATGAAACATATTCATATCGCGCCTTGCTTGAGCAACACTATTAAGAACTTTTTGAAAATATTCTTTATCTTTGCGATTACTACTTTTCTTTTTTAAATCCATTAATGCAAAAGCTATTCGCGCTTCAGTGATGTTATGGGCTTCAGGAATGATTTTTGCGGGGAATGAAACTGGGCATGATATGACTGAATTCTATGATACTTTGGTTAAGCATATTGTTGCATTTCCATCTTTGTTTGATGGGTTTGCTTTAACAAATGGCAAAGAAGCTCTTGGCTTTTCAGTGTGGGATTATACAGGGGATATGATCCATTGACAGATGCCTTAACAAATTTTGTGGAAATCACAGATAGCGGGTCCCATAGCTTGTTAAAAGTAGATGTTGATGGTGGGGCAGATAATTTCGTTCAGATTGCAACGCTTAAAAATATAATAGGTTTAACGGATGAAGATGCTATAGAGGCTGCTGGTAATCTAATAGTTTAGATTATTAGTAACCAAGCCATTTGATATATGGTTCTAATTTATTTAAATGTG
>CAYGSZ010000124.1:0-7633 GCA_964352705.1 uncultured Rhodobacterales bacterium | reverse complement strand
CTTTGGCTCCGACTACCCCAACACGGGCCAAGTGGGTGCCGATGGTCTCGCTTTTGCCCGCGGGCGACAGCAGATAGTCAAATGCAGCGACAACAGCCTGTGCGTCAAACACTTCACCGTTGGAGAAGGTCACATCCCTGCGCAACTCTAGTACCCAGGTGAGTTGGTCTTCCGAGGTCCAGCTTGTGGCCAGGGCCGGCCCTGCACTGCCATCTGGCCCGATGCGGGTGAGGGAATCGAAAACGGCCTGCAAGGGCAGTGTGCCGGGCAGGCTGACATTCTGATGAGGATTGCCGCGCGTTGCGGGCAAAATCTGAATGCCCAGCGTCAGCGCCTTTTCAGCGACTGCCATAGAAGACAAAAATCCGCTGGAGACAGCGAGAGCGGCAACACAAAGTAGGTGTCTGAATGAACGTCTCATGCAGTCAGTATAGCGCGGTCTGGGCGAAGCCTCTAAACTCTGCGTTATTAAAATACCGAAAAATTTATACAAGGAACGCAGTATGATCACCCTGCTTGGCAAATCCATATCCCGCGCGGCGCGTTGTCTCTGGGCGCTAGAAGAAGTTGGCGTGGAGTATGAGCACAAACCCCTCGATTACACCAAAGGGGAGGCGAAAACAGACACGTTTTTGGCCATCAACCCCGGGGCTAAGATTCCGGCCCTGATCGACGGCGATGTCGCCCTGTTTGAGAGCCTCGCCATCAATCTGTATGTCGCCCAGACCTGCGGCAAAGGCACACTGTGGCCCGACGATGCCGCCGGTCAGGCTTTATGTCTGCAATGGACGCTTTTTGCGGCTACCGAACTTGAGCCACCCGGCGCGGCGCGGCTGGTCGAGTTTGTGTTTAAAAGCGAGGCCGAGCGGAGCCAGGAGGCTATCGACGTCGCTGCGGAGCGGTCAAAGGGCCCCCTCAATACCTTGGAGGCGACACTTAAAGATCGCTCTTATCTGGGCGGTGATAGTTTTACGGCAGCGGATTTGAATGCTGCCTGTGTGATGGAATACTTCGTTCGCACCAAGTTTGATCTTTCGCCGTGGCCCAAGGTCAAAGACTGGATCTCGCGATGCTTGGCGCGGCCAGCTTTTTTGGCTGTGGCTGACATAAAAGCCAAAGAAGCGGCCAAGACTTGAAATCAAAGAATAAGAAAAGGGATCACGACCGATGATAAAACTCTATGGCAGCTACGTATCGCGGGCGACGCGCAATCTCTGGATGCTCGAAGAACTTGGCCTCAAGTACGAGCATGTTTCTCTGGATTGGGGAAAGCAGGAAAACCGTTCTGCTGAATACCTGAAGATCAATCCAGCCGGCAAAGTCCCAACCCTTGTGGACGGCGACGCAACGTTGTCAGAATCCCTCGGCATAAATTTATATCTTGCTGATAAGTATGGCGCGGGCGGCCTTTGGCCTGAGGATGATGCAGCGCGCTCACGTTGCATCCAGTGGTCTTTCTGGGGTGCGGCTGAACTGGAACCTCTGGCTTATGGCCGCATTCGGGAGTTTATGTTCAAGAAAGAGTCCGAGCGGGATGCTGCTTTGGTTGAAGACATGGCGGAGCGTACGGGGCCGCTTATGACTCTTATGGCGCTGACGTTGGCTGAAAGCGATTACCTCGCTGGCGATAACTTTACACTGGCAGACCTCAACGTGGCCTGCGTGGTTGAGTATTTGGAACGCTCACAGTTTGACTTCACACCTTGGCCTAAGGTCGAGGCATGGTACAAGCGGACTTATGGGCGTCCCGCCAATCAGAAGGTGCAGGATGCGCGCGCGCCAATCGCAGCAGAAATGATGAAAAGGCTTCAAAGATGATTACGCTCTACGGAAACAACCGCTCGCGCGCCACGCGCAACCTCTGGATGCTCGAAGAACTGGGCGTCGACTTCGACCGTAACATGGTTGATCACACCAATGGGGATTCTAAAAAAGCTGAGTTCCTCGTCATCAATCCGGCGGGTAAAACCCCGGCGCTGAAAGATGGCGATGCGGTGATGTTTGAATCCCTGGCCATCAACCTTTATCTCGCCATGAATTACGGCAAGGGCTCGCTGTGGCCGGACAGTCAAGCCGGGCAGGCGGCCTGCATCCAGTGGACCATGTTTGCCGCGACAGAGGTTGAGCCACACACGGTTGGCGCTCTGATAGAACTGATTTTTAAACCGAAAGAACTCAAAGACGAAGCGGTTGCCGAAGCCTGTTTGGCGAAGTTACCCCCGGCCTTGAAAGTTCTGGAAACCACTCTGGGCAAAAACGCTTATTTGGCAGGAGATGCTTTCACGGCGGCGGATCTGAATGTCGCGTGTGTGGTGAACTCGCTTAACATGATTGGCTTCAACTTTACGCCCTATCCAAAGGTCACAGCGTGGCTGAAGACCTGCGTTGAGCGCCCGGCACAGAAGAAGGTTGCCGCACAGCGCGGCTAGTCAGCTTTTGAAATGGGTTTAGGGGTCAGGCTGCTGATTCAAGGGAGTCAGCAGTCGCCCAAGTGCGCCACGAACTTTCGAGACTGCGCCTGAAGTCTTTCCGAAGAATGACTTTGTCTTGTCTGTGACTTTGTCGCGCAGGTGTTCTGTACGACGCACTGCCGCAGGCTTGGCCGGTTTAAACCGCATTCTGAAAAAAGCGCGATCAGCTTCGTTCTCGAACATGAGGATATAGGTTTTCTTTTCCATGTCCTCCGACACATCTTCCAGTTTCACGTCCCATGCGCCACGGATATTCTGATCCAGCCAGTCTTCAATGATCGTAATCCGCCGCACTGTCGAAATGCGGGTTGTGTATTGCAAACCAGGCATTGCACACCTTTCCTGAGGTCTTAAACATAACTTTGCGCGGCGGGACTCGCGCTACGGTAGACCACTTTACCTAGAGCAAATTGGTTAACAAATTGGGTGCGAGGCGCGACGATATGGCGTTATCTGGTTGTTAAAACGCTCAGAAAATTGGGGTTCTAGAGGTTATTCTACACCGTAGTAGAGGGTGACGACGTGTTTGGCTTCGGCAAAGAACAGCCAGCGTTCCAGTACGACCCCAACGAGGGTTAAAATCACGCCGGGCACTGCGATCCAGGCGAAGAGGGGGAGTGGGAGTAGGGACGGCAGAACGCCAAATACGGCTGCGGGGACCACAAGAAGCAAGATGCGGCTGTAGCGACGTAGAGACTCCGCGTGCTTTCGGGCAACGCGGTAGCCCATTTCTTTCAGCACATAGTTGGCTTCCGTGTGCGGCCATTCAACCGAATGCACAGTTTTCCCAGGTGACGCGACGGCGGCGCCTGCTTTTTCGGCCTGTTCAGCCCAGGCTTTATTGAGTCGTCCCCAATAACCGTTTTTGACAATCGCAGCGGCCAGCACCAGAACGATGGCCAGCGTTTGAAACCGTCCAGGATGCAAACCAAACAGGGCTGCGATGGTCACAATAACAGTCAATCCGGTAAGCAGACCCAAGGCTAAGTAGGCTGCCACTGTCCAGTCTGTAGACCAGGCGGGAATCGGTTTCAGAGACCGATAGATCATGCCGGTGGTAAATAGGGTGCAGAGGGCGGTGATGACGGCTGCGAACCCAGCCCACACCCAAGGTCCCTCAATCTGTCCCAGTAAAATCCAGGCATAGGCATAGGCGAGGGCCGGGATGTAAGTGACAATGGCCATGACGCCCTCGCGTGATAACCAAGATGACCGCCACTGGCTGACCGCGCGCCAGGCCCGTTCCGGGTGTCCAAGGTGGAAGGTGGACGATAACAAGCCAATGGTGACCAACCCCAAAGCGGGCAGCATCAGGGTCGCGCCAAGCCAGCGATTGTCATCTGGCAGAAGGCCGTAGGCGACCAGCAGCGGGGCGAGGGCGAGAATGCCGTAGCCGACGCCAGAGGCCGTGGTGAACAAAATAACTGAAGCTGCGGGATTCATCTCTGGTGCTCAGTCCATGCGCTCAAGCATGCGGTCGACCCAGCCCAGAAGACCAGACGCGCCTGATGTATCTTCCAACGGTTCAAGAGAGTTAGTCTTGCCTGCTGAAGCGCCAGAGGGGCGTGATTTCTCGCGCTGTGGAAGGTACTTGTTGGTCGGCTGATAGCCCATCTCAGGCATCAGGTCTTGGCCTTGTCGTTTGCGCACCAGGCGCGAGACATCGGACTGTGGGTCTCCCAGATCGCCGAAATGCCGGGCACCGGTTGGGCAGGTCAGCACACAGGCGGGCACGCGATCTTCCTTGTCTAGGTTTTTGTTGTAAATGCGATCTACGCAAAGGGTGCATTTTTTCATCACACCTTCAAACACGTCATACTCGCGGGCGCCATACGGGCAAGCCCAGGAGCAAAGCTTGCAACCGATACATTTATCCTCATCAACCAAAACAATGCCGTCTGAAGTGCGTTTATATGACGCGCCTGTTGGACAGACGGTTACGCAGGCAGCCTCTTCACAGTGCAGACAAGAGCGCGGAAAATGCAGGCTCTGGCTTTGTCCTTCCGGTGTCGTCACTTCATAGGTGTGTACCCGGTTGAACCACACACCGTCGGCGTCCGCGCCATAAGGGTTGTTATCGGTCAGCGGGGCCATATGACCGGTGGTGTTCCACTCTTTGCAGTTGGTCACACAGGCTTGGCAACCGACACAGGTGTCGAGGTCGATGACCAGGCCGAGTTTGCGTGTTGTTTTTTCAGGCAGGCAGGTCATTGTGAGATCTTTCGCGTGCGGAAGTCTTTGCCAAACTGAAGGGTTTTAGGTCTGGGTTCCGCACCGGGAAGATCAGCAACGGTGTCGAGCAGCGGGGCTGTAACCCCTTGCTCATCGGGTTCTGCTTTGTAGATACGCACACGTAAATCAAACCAGGCGGCTTGGCCTGTGACGGGATCAGAGTTTGATAATATCCCATCATCGAGTTTTTCAGGGATGATGTGATTGAGCAAAAAGCCGCGTTTGACTTCGGGGGAGTCCTTGTCCAGACCCCAGGCCCCGGCGCGTTTTCCAATGGCGTTCCAGGTCCAGACAGTGTCTTTGTTCACACCGTCTATGAGTTTAACTTGGCCCTTCACCCGGCCATGGCGAGATTCCACCCAGACCCAGTCGTCGTCGGCGATGTCAAACTTTGCGGCTGTGTCGTGATGCACAAACAACCTGTTCTGTGCGGTGATCTGTCGCAACCAGGCGTTCTGTGACCCCCAGGAGTGATAATGATGCATGGGGCGTTGTGTGAGCGCATGCAACGGGTAGGTCGCGTTGTCTGTGGCTTTATCCTCTAAGGTGGGGTGCCAAATGGGCAGCGGGTCGCAGGCTTGATCGATGCGATCTTTCAGGTCCGCGGGGGGCTGCGATGGACCCAGCCCACGGGCTGCATTGCGGAACCTTTGCACGGGTTCGGAATAAAGCTGCATCACAATGGGATCGGTAGAGCCAAGGAATCCCATGCCCACGGCCCACTCTAAATAGGCCTGATTGGCCATCTTGTAGTAGCGCGCATTTTCGGGGATTTCGCCGCGCCAGAAGCAGCCATTTTCGACGTATTTTTTGAGTTGATCTGGGTTGGATGTGCCTCTGCCAGATTGCTGACCTTCTTCTCCACGCCAGCCCGCCAAGGGGCCTAAGCCCGGAGCCCGTTGGTGATTGACGATGTAGTCTTCATATCCACCGGGATACGCCGGGCTGCCATCGTTCGCGATAAAGCCTGGAAGACCGAGGCGTGCTCCGAGATCAAGCAGCACCGTTTGAAACGGTCGGACGTCGCGGTCAGGCTGCACAATGGGTTGGCGAATGGCATCACCTGCGCCCTCGGCGTCACTGATCGGGCGATCCAGTAATGAAATACAGTCCCAACGCTCAAGATAGGTGGTGTCCGGCAGAATCAAGTCAGCGTAGCTGATGGTTTCAGACGCATAGGCATCGCTGTAAATGATATGCGGAATTTTGTACTCGCCGGTCTCAGGGTCAGTCGCTGTTAGAGCCGCCAACGTGCCGGACGTATCCATGGACGAATTCCAGGCCATATTCGCCATGTAGAGAAACAGCGTATCGATGGGGTAGGGATCACCGCTCGCCGCATTGGCAATGACGCGGTGCATCGCACCATGGGCCGACATGGGGCTCTCCCACGAGAACGCTTTATCAATTCTAAGCGGTGTACCATCGTCCGAGATTAAAAGGTCTTCTGGGCCAGTTGGAAACCCCAACGGCATGCCTTCGAGCGGTGTGTTTGGTGCGCTTGTTTTGCCAGCGGGTGTCGGTCCCGGCGGCACCGGTTTCGGAAAGGGTGGCTTGTAGCGGAAGCTTCCCGGGGTATCGACAGCACCAATCAGCATCTGCAACAGATGCAGGGCGCGACAGGTTTGAAAGCCATTACTATGAGCTGATATGCCGCGCATGGCATGCATCGCGACGGGCCGACCCGTCATGGTTTCATGATGCTTACCGTTGGTGTCGGTCCAGGCCACGGGCAGTGTGACTTGATGATTGAAGGCGGCATCCGCAATTTCAGCAGCCAAGTGTTTGATGGTGTCTGCGGCTACACCGCATCGCGCGGCAACGTTTTCCGGTGCGTAGGTTTCGTTGGTGTAGCGATCAGCAATAAGCTGGAAAACGGGCGTTGCAGTTCGTCCGTTAACAGAATGAACTCCGGACAGTGATGGTTTTCCGGACCGCTCCGTGTGCGCAACGGCAGTGTTGCTATTGCGATCCCAGATCAACGGTGTGCCGTTCGTATCGCGCAAAAATAAGCCATCATTTTCTTGGCCGGGCGTTTGCTGCACCAGCCAACTGGCGTTGGTGTATTGCAGCAAGTAGTCCAGGTCGATTTTTCCGGCGCGGAGCAGTTCGTGAACCAACGACAGAACGAGCAGCCCGTCTGTGCCGGGGCGTATACCAATCCACTCATCGGCAATCGCGGCATATCCCGTACGTGCAGGATTGATGGCCACGACCTTTGCACCGCGCTCTTTAAGTTTTCCAAGGCCAATTTTAATGGGATTAGAATCGTGATCTTCGGCAACGCCGAACATCAAAAAGATGCGGGTGTGATCCCAATCAGGTTCGCCGAATTCCCAAAAGGAACCGCCAATGGAATACAAACCGCCCGCCGCCATATTGACCGAGCAGAACCCGCCATGCGCGGCATAATTCGGGGTGCCGAATTGTTTGGCCCACCACCCTGTTAAGGACTGGCTTTGGTCGCGGCCCGTAAAGAAGGCTAACTTTTTAGGATCGGTTTTGCGAATGTCGCCGAGCCATTTTGTTGCCGTCGCGAGAGCCTCATCCCACTCGATTTCGACGTAGTCTCCGCTGCCGCGCGGGCCGACCCGTTTGAGAGGTTTTTTCAGGCGGGCCGGTGAGAGGTGATTCATGATGCCTGCGGCACCTTTACCGCAGAGCACGCCCTTATTGACCGGGTGATCACGGTTACCCTGAATATAACGGATTTGGCCGTCTTTTAAGAAAACCCGAATGCCACAGCGGCACGCACACATATAGCAAGTGGTGGTTTTGACCTCGTCTGCCACTGGGGGCGAAGTGTTTACGCCATCATTCTCAGCAGGGGCATTCAAAGGCATAAATATTCTCCAAATCTGCATTAATTGAAAATGCAGACCTCAATATAGACGTCAGATTGGAATTTAGCCATTCGGCGGCTCAGGTCA
>CAYGSZ010000123.1:4855-7634 GCA_964352705.1 uncultured Rhodobacterales bacterium | reverse complement strand
GCCGCGCTGGGCCCGAAAATCTTCGACCGCCGCTTCGAAGCCGCAAAAAAGCGCTCTGTTCCAGACGCTACAATTGCAGAGTTGGTTGAATCGAAAGTCTTGCGCGCCTGCATGCCGAAACGCTTTGGTGGCTACGAACTGCCCTTCGGAGCCCATACGGATGTGGCCATGGAATTGGCCAAGCATTGTGGCTCGACCGGTTGGGTATCCGGCATCATCGGCAGTCACAACTGGTGGCTGGGGAAGTATGAGCCTGATGCCCAGGCAGAAGTTTGGGAAGACAATCCGGACGCGCTGGTCGGCGCGGCCTTTGCCGCAAAACCGGGTTCTAAAGGCACGCCGAAAGATGGTGGCGACGTTTTGGTTTCTGGCACTTGGATGTGGTGCTCGGGCATCGATCACTGCGACTGGGTGTCGTTGATGACTCCCGTGTTTAATGGCGATGGACCACCGGACATGGCCATGGTGCTGTTGAAAAAAGGCCAGTACAAAATTGACGACGTCTGGTTCTCACCGGGGATGCGGGCAACGGGATCAAACAACGTGATCGTGGAAGATGTGCTGGTTCCAGCCCATCGTGTGACCCGCGTTGCCGAATTGAACACCAAGGACTCACCGGGCTGCAAACTAAACACCAGCGCGGTCTACAAGTTGCCCATGCTGGACGTGTTTGGCTACTCCGTCGCCATTCCAACGCTCGGATGCGCCATGAGCACGCTGGATCATTTCGTGAACGGCATGCGCGAGCGTGCTGCCCTCGACAATTCCAAGGTCGCAGAGTTTCAAAGCCTGCAATTGCGCGCTGCCGAATCCTCAGCCGAAGTTGATGCTGCGTATTCCATCTACCGCCGTGACCTGGAGTATATGTGGGCTGCGGCGGAAGACGACCGCAACCTCGCCCCGGACGAACTGTTGAAGTTCAAACGCAACGCGGCGTTTGTCGCAACATTGTCTAAGCGCGCGGCCTCTCGGGTGATTGAAGCCATGGGGGCCGGTGGCATGACCGACACCAACCCCGCGCATACGTCCTTTTCTGACACGCTGGCAGGCGCTGCACACCGGGCCCTGGCCTGGGACATCAATGGCACGCTGTGGGGGAAAGAACTTTTTGGTTTGAACGACGGAAAGTCTGATCTCGAACGCCGCACAGAAGCCGCGAAAAAATCCTAATCCGGGCGTGAGCGGCCTTTAAGGACTCTCAAGCGCTTGGGCCTGCCGGAGCAAGTCTACAAGGCCGGGGTCTGCGATATCCAGCAGTTCAAGCTGTTCAACAATGTTGGAGAGGTACTCGATACTGCGGCCTTCTGAGCCTGTCCCCTGGAGAAGATACTCCACCTTCTGGTGGAGCGGCCAATGCCCGGCAAACTGATCATGGTTGGTGTCTGCCACATAGACCCGCGCGGAAACCGAACGCCCGTCCGACAGATCAACATCAAGGTGCTGCGTTAAATACACATCGGTGACCAACTCGCGCTCGTCCAGATAGGCCACGACTTGCTCAAGGTCTTCCGGGCGAATTTGATAGGCCCGGCCTAAACATGCGCCACCGGGCGTGAGACCGCTGACGAGACCCGGCACATCCGGCGTGCCACGATAATGGATGGATTGGATGCACATATCCCGCCGCCAACCGTTCAGCCGGGCCGGCATCATCTCTAAAAACGGAAAGCCCGGCCGCCACATCAGCGAGCCATAGCCAAACACCCAATAGTCAGTCGTAGATTGATTTAATGTCATGAGGTGGTTTTAGCGTCACAATTCTGCCCGTCAACCGTGCTAGTTTAACAACCATGTTCAAAAGCACCTCAAAGTTACTCTTCATCCTCATAAGTGCCGTTCTGGTGATTGGTGCCCTTGGCTATGGCGCGCTCTGGGCGTCACTGGCCTATGGAGTCCGTGAACTGAGCACAGAATGGGTTGAGGCGCAGCGAAAAGCAGGCTGGGCCGTCTCCATGACGGAGCCCCGGCTCAATGGGTTTCCAAGATGGCCAGAAGTGATCATTGAGGATTTGAGTGTAACCGCGCCCCTTGAAAGCGGCGGCTGGACCTGGGCCGCCAGCCCCCTCACCGTTGTGCCCTCCGCCCTGGATTTAACCCGAGTTCAGATTAAGGCACCGGGTCAGCACACCCTGACGTTTCCCGTATTGCCGAATGCGCCCTGGGTGTTGAATGCCGTCAACACCGATATGATCCTGGACGTGGATAAATCGGGTCGGCTGCAGCGTGGCGACCTGGTGTTTGAAGACGTAGAAATCCTCGACCCCAACAGCCTCCCGATTGTAGGAGCAGATCAGCTTGCCCTGTCATTAGGGTTAAATGAGAAAAACGATAGAGACAGCACTGAGGCAGACATTGCCATGACCTTCTCTGGATCTGGCAGCGACATCCGCCTAGCCCTCAACGCGCCACCGTTCGCGCGCACCATAAAAGCCGCCCTGTTAGATGCGGATTTGGTTGGAGACATACAGCCCGGGCGTCTTCAAGATGCGGTTGAAGCGTGGCGTACCGATGGTGGGACTATTGAGGTACGGCGCGTGTTTTTAGACTGGCCGCCGCTGACCATCGCTGGCGATGGCACCCTCGCCCTCGACGAAAAACTACAACCCATCGCCGCCTTTTCCACGCGCATTTCAGGGTTTGGGGAGACCCTTAATGCGATGCAGCAGCAAGGTTTGTTGGACCGAAATCAAACGGCATCGGCGCTGGTCGTGCTAAACCTGTTGTCTTCAACCCCACGCAACAGCGATAGAGCCGAAATAAACTTGCCGGTTTCGGTGCA
>CAYGSZ010000123.1:0-4755 GCA_964352705.1 uncultured Rhodobacterales bacterium | reverse complement strand
TCACCAGGGGTGACGCGGCAGTCGTTGCCTAGAACGGATTAAGCCGGTGGGCCGTATTTGTCGATCACCCAAGGCTCGCCTGCGGCTTCAGCCACCCATTTCTGCATGGCCGGGAGATTAAAAGTAGCGGCTGAATAGGCACGAGATGTTGCATCCATGTCCACGGCATAGGTTTTGAAACGCGACACCACCGGCGCATACATGGCATCGGCAATGGTAAAGTCGCCGAACAAAAAATCGCCACCGCCGCCGAAACGTTTGCGGGCGTCGCGCCAGAGGTCTTGAACACGTTGCACGTCTTTCGCTACGTCTTCGGCCCACACGCGGGGCCCGTAGGACTTGCCCAAATTCATCGGCATGGCCTTACGCAAGGCCCCAAACCCGGCATGCATTTCAGCAGCAATGGTGCGGGCATGGGCTTTGGCATGGGGATCAGACGGCCACCACGGTTTGTCGTAAAATGCATCGGCCAAATAATCGAGGATCGCCAGCGACTCCCACACCGTGATGCTGCCATGATGCAGCACCGGTACTTTGCCTGCCGGTGAGTGCTTGCGAATGCTCGCCGAGGTCGCGTCTTGATCCAGCGGTATAACAATTTCTTCGAAGGTTAGTCCAAAGTGAGTCATCGCCAACCACGGCCGCAAAGACCACGACGAATAGGTTTTATTGGCAATCACGAGCGTTAAGTCTGTCGTCATAACAACCCCCTATTCGGCTTGCTTGGCATCAATGATGCCACGGCGGATTTTACGCGTGCGCTCAAACAACTCTTGCAATACGTCCCCTTCGCCGCGCCGGATCGCCCGCTGCAGAGTGGTCAGGTCTTCGGAAAAACGCTGCAACACGTCCAGGGTTGCTTCGCGGTTGTTGAGGAAAATATCACGCCACATCACCGGATCAGACGCCGCAATACGCGTAAAATCGCGAAAGCCCGAGGCAGAGTACTTGACCACTTCCTGGCGCAAATCGTCTTCCAAATCCGTGGCCGTTCCGACGATGGTGTAGGCAATCAAATGCGGCAGATGCGAGGTGATCGCCAGAACGCGATCATGATGAGACGGGGTCATGTTATCGACCATCGCGCCCATTGCCGTCCACAGGTCAGTGACCTTGAGCAGCGCAGCCGCATCGGTATGCTCGGTGGGCGTTAAAATCGTCCAGCGGCCTTCAAACAGTTCAGGAAACCCCGACTCCGGGCCGGATTGTTCTGTCCCGGCGATGGGATGCCCCGGCACGAAGTATGCTGGTTCCGGCAGATGGGCGCTGACAGCCTCCACAACGGCCTGCTTCACCGAGCCCACATCGGTGACAATGGCGCCGGGTTTCAGAGCCTGCGCAATGGCCTTGGCAATCGTGCCATAACTGCCAATGGGCGTGGCCAACACAACCAGGTCAGCCCCTTCAACGGCTAGTGCAGGGCTTTCAAACGCTTGAGAGACCAGGCCGAGGTCAACCGCAGCCTTGCGGGTCGCTTCGGATCGGGCGCATCCGACAAATTCGGTCGCCAGTCCATCCGCCGCCATGCGCCGGATCATGCTTGAACCAATAAGCCCAATGCCGATAAAAGCGACTTTCTCAAACATCGGTTTGCCTGCCTGGAGATCAGCCATTTTGACCTCCCATAAACTTGGTTAAGGTCGACAGAACGGCATCAACTTCCTCGTCCGTGCCAAGGGTGATGCGCAGATGATCTGGCAACCCGTAATTCTCGACCCGTCGCACGATAATGCCCTCGCCCTGCAAAAAGACATCCGCCTCTGCAGCAGTCTTGCCGGGGTCTTGCGGGAATTTCGGCAGCACGAAGTTCCCGCTCTCACCTGTGATTTCTAAGCCAAGCCCGCGCAAACGCTGCACCGCGATTCCCATTACTTTCGCATTGTGCTGCTGGGCTTGGCGGGTGTGATCAACATCGCGCATGGCTGCCGCAGCAGCCGCAAGCGCCGCGCCGTTGATATTGAACGGGCTGCGAATACGTTCCAACGCTTCAATAATAGATCGTGCCGCAAAGGCCCACCCAACACGCAAGTTCGCAAGGCCATAAATTTTAGAAAACGTGCGCGTCATCACCGTGTTTTCTGTCTGCTCGGCCAGAGCGCGCCCGCCGTCATAGTCAGCCGGGTCCATGAACTCAGCGTAGGCCCCATCAATCACCAGCACGATATCTTCCCGCAACGACTCTCTGAGCCGCATGATTTCAGACGACGGCAAAACGGTTCCGGTCGGATTGTTCGGATTGGCGAGAAAGACAATCCGGGTCGCCCCCGTCACCGCGTCCAAGATAGCGTCCACATTAGCGGTCAGGTCGGTCTCGGGCACCACAACCGGTGTCGCCCCCACACTGCGTGTGTAGATGTCGTACATCAGGAAACCGTGCTCGGTGTGTATCACCTCATCACCCGGACCCGCATAGGCGCGGCATACTAAACCCAAGAGTTCGTCTGAACCCGCACCGCAAATCAATCGTTCGGGGGCAAGCTCATGCACCTCGGAAATCGCCGCTTTAAGGTCGGTGGCATGGCCATCAGGATAGCGCGTCAACTTAGACGCTACCGCTTCATAGGCTGTTAGCGCTCTGGGGCTCGGCCCCAGCGCACATTCGTTCGACGACAGTTTAATCACCCGCTCGCGTCCGGAAAGGCTCGACTTACCGCCCTCATAGAGCGGAATGTCCATGAGTCCGGGGCGGGGCTGGGGAAGCGCCATGGGGCCTAAATCCGTTTCAGAGAGGGCTAAAATCGGCTCAGTCTTAGTTGCATGACCCTGTGAAATCAAAGGGAAATCCAAGGATAATTAAAGAAAACATTGACAGCGCAGTCGCTTAAGGCTGTTTTGCCTCCTTCAGTAACACTTCTGCGACACGTAACATGCACCATTGGATACCTGACTCGTGATTGGTACAGATACAGCTCAAGCTGGCTCAGAAGATATTCTGGCCCCCAGGATGACCCTGGAAGGCCCGCTTGTGCTGCAATCTGGCGTGTCTCTGGCACCGGTCCAAATCGCTTACCAGACCTACGGCACATTAAATGCCGATAAGTCGAACACCATTCTGATCTGCCATGCCCTAACCGGGGATCAATACGTAGCCGGGACAAACCCGATCAGTGGACGCCCGGGATGGTGGAGCCATTTGGTAGGCCCTGGCCTGGTGATCGACACAGACCGCTATTTTGTGGTGGCGACCAATGTGCTGGGGGGATGCTTAGGCTCAACCGGCCCGAAAGAGATCAACCCGGACACCGGACGGCCCTATGGCCTGAGATTCCCCGTCATCACCATCCGTGACATGGTTCAGGCACAGGCCCGGCTGCTAGATCAACTTGGTGTCGGAAAAATATTCTGTGTCATCGGTGGGTCGATGGGCGCATTGCAGACCCTGGAGTGGGCGCAGCGATTTCCGGACCGGGTTGTCTCCGCCGTTCCCATTGCCGGGTCTTACAGACATTCCGCACAGAACATCGCCTTCGATGAAGTGGGACGGCAAGCCATTATGGCCGACCCGGATTGGCGGCAGGGCAATTACCTTGAGGAAGGCACAACGCCGCACCGTGGCTTGGCCGTCGCCCGGATGGCGGCGCACATCACCTATCTGTCAGAGCCCGCGTTGCAGAGAAAATTTGGCCGCAAACTGCAGGATCGAGACAAGTTGACCTATGGCTTTGACGCTGACTTTCAGGTGGAAAGCTATCTGCGGCACCAGGGCTCGACCTTTGTCGATCGGTTTGATGCCAACTCCTACCTCTACATCACACGCGCCATGGATTACTTCGACCTGGCCGAAGAAAATGACGGCAGCCTTGCAGATGCGTTTAAAGATACGCCGGTGCGCTTCTGCGTCATGTCGATCAGTTCAGATTGGCTGTTTCCCACATCGGAAAGCCGCGAGATTGTACATGCCTTAAATGCCAACGCGGCAAAGGTGAGTTTTGTCGAAGTTGAATCCGACAAAGGCCACGATGCCTTTCTGCTGGACGAGCCAGAGCTTCATGCCACCTTGCAAGGCTTTTTGGATGGTGCCGCGCAATCTGTGGGTTTGGCTGAAGCTGAGGACGCGGACTCATGAGCGGCTCACCGTCACAAGACACGTCCCAACATAACGTCCGTGTTGATCTGCAACTGGTGGCCGACCAAATCAAACCGGGGAGCCGGGTGCTGGATGTGGGCTGCGGCGATGGCATGCTGCTGTCGTACCTGCGCAAAACGAAACAGGTGGATGGGCGGGGCCTGGAATTATCTATGGCGCGGGTTACCGGTGCCGTGCGCCAAGGCTTGGCCGTGGTGCAGGGGGATTTGGAAACAGATCTGAAACATTACCCTGCCGATGCGTTTGATTATGTGATCCTCAGTCAGACCTTGCAGGCCACCCGAAACCCGAAGGACGTGCTGGAAGCCTTACTGCGACTGGGCACCAACGCGGTGGTGTCTTTTCCAAACTTCGGGCATTGGCGGGTGAGACTGGCCCTGCTCTTGAAGGGGCGTATGCCGTCCACCCCCACATTGCCGGAAACCTGGTACGACACCGACAATATTCATCTTTGCACCATCAAAGATTTTCTGGCGTTGGTGAAAGATATGGGCATCACCATTGAAGCGGGGTTTGCGTTGGACGGACAGGGCAAACGCCAAGGGTTCGACGTGACCGGGCGGATGGCCAACCTGTTCAGCGAGCAGGCGATTTTTGTTTTGCGCCGCTAGGGTGTGAGGTCTTGGAGCAAGACACCTCAGAGCGAGAGGTCGCCCCTGCGGGAGACG
>CAYGSZ010000122.1:4066-7650 GCA_964352705.1 uncultured Rhodobacterales bacterium | reverse complement strand
ACGTCAATGGCGAAACCGTCACGCTGACAGAGGCCTTAAATACTCTATCTGATTCCAAACCAGAACGCCGACGCGATGCAGCAAAAGGGGTCGGGAAAGCCTTGGGTGAGAAAGCGTCGCAGTTTGCTTACATCACCAATGTGCTGGCGAAGGACAAATCCATTGAAGACGATTGGCGCAAATATGCCAAGCCTGTGTCGTCCCGCAACCTTGCAAACCTGGTTGAAGACGAAGTGGTGGAGGCTTTGGTCTCGGCCTCCAAGGACTCTTATCAAACCACATCTCATCGCTACTACGGCATGAAAGCTAAATGGTTCGGCAAGGACAAGTTGGACTATTGGGATCGCAATGCACCGTTGCCCAGTGCCGAAAGCAGGATCATCAAATGGGAAGAAGCCAAGACAACAGTTCTGGATGCCTATAGCCGTTTTTCACCGCGCCTGGCGGAGCCCGCAGCGCCGTTCTTTGAGAACGGTTGGATTGATGCCCCCGCATCCCCGGGCAAAGCGTCAGGGGCATTTGCTCATCCCACGGTTCCCTCCGTGCATCCGTACTTGCTTGTAAATTACCTTGGCAGTTCGCGGGATGTGATGACCTTGGCGCACGAACTCGGGCATGGCGTCCACCAAGTCTTGGCCGGCGCTCAGGGGACTCTTTTGAGCGGAACCCCACTGACTTTGGCAGAAACGGCGTCTGTGTTTGGCGAGATGCTGACCTTTCGCTCGCTTTTGGACAAAGCAGACCGCCCAGAACAACGCCGCGCTTTGTTGGCAGGTAAAGTCGAAGACATGCTGAATACCGTTGTTCGGCAAATCGCTTTCCATCAGTTTGAAACCCAGGTTCACGAAGAACGTCGCGACGGTGAAATTTCACTTGATCGCATGTGTGAGATTTGGATGAAGGTGCAGGCGGACAGCCTAGGCCCGGCCTTCACCTTTGACGAAGAGTACAAATACTACTGGACCTACATCAGTCACTTTGTCCACGTGCCATTTTACGTCTACGCCTATGCCTTCGGAGATTGCTTGGTCAACTCGTTGTACAAAGTCTACACCGAGAAATCAGTGCCTGATTTTGAAGATAAGTATATCGAGATGCTTAAGGCCGGCGGCACCAAGCGGCACAAAGAACTCCTGGCGCCCTTTGGCTTAGACGCCAGCGATCCTGCGTTTTGGGCGCGCGGCATGGAAACGCTGACGGGGCTCATTGATGAACTTGAAGAGGTTGCCTAACCTTTTATGGAAAAAGACAACGCGGCCAAAGCAAACAAGACCAAAGCAAACAAGACCAACGCAAAAAAGACGTCCAGCGAAGACAACAGCCTGACCGGGCGTGTAAAACGCTATGCGAAAGTCAGTGGTGCTGTTGGTGGATTTGCTGCGCGGCTGGCGGGCCAGCGCTACCTCGGTCTTAAATCAGACCCGTCCAAAGGGGCTGGCGATTTACGCGCAGCGCTCGGAGGGCTTAAAGGCCCGTTGATGAAGGTTGCACAAATTCTGTCGACCATTCCCGATGCTCTGCCCAAGGAATACTCCCGAGAGCTGGCCGAATTGCAGGCCAATGCACCGCACATGGGTTGGCCTTTTGTGAAGCGTCGCATGACAGCAGAACTCGGCGCGGACTGGCAGAGTCGGTTCAAAAGCTTCAGCAAAGAAGCCATCGCCGCCGCCTCGCTGGGGCAGGTGCATCAGGCAGAGTCTCTTGAAGGCGATAAACTGGCCTGCAAACTTCAGTATCCCGATATGTCGTCTGTTGTGGAAGCAGACCTCAAACAACTGAGTCTCATTTTTAAACTTTACCGCCGGTACGACCCGGCCATTGATCCGTCTGAGATTCATGCAGAACTGTCCGCGCGTCTCCGCGAAGAACTCGATTACGAAAATGAAGCCCGTAATCTAGAACTTTATCAGATCATGCTGAAGGGTGTGGACGGCGTGTGCGTGCCCGACGTGTACAGCGACCTTTCAAGTGGCCGCTTGCTGACCATGAGTTGGGAGGAGGGCACCCACATCGGCGATCTCGGGGACCTGAGTCAGAAAGACCGCAATCAGATTGCGATGAACATGTTCCGCGCCTGGTATGTTCCGCTTTATAATTATGGTGTCATCCATGGTGATCCGCATCTTGGCAACTATTCCATCCGCGATGACCTTTCCGTCAATCTGATGGACTTCGGCTGTATCCGTGTTTTCCGCCCTGAATTTATCAGTGGCGTGATCGACCTGTATCGCGCGGTTGAATCCGGTGATCGAGATCTTGCCGTGCAGGCCTATGAGAGTTGGGGGTTCTTTAACTTGGATAATGAGGTGATCGATGCTCTCAGCCGATGGGCCTCGTTTATTTATGCGCCGCTGCTCGAAGATCGCCCACGTTTAATCGAAGAAACAAACGCCACCGATTATGGCCGGGAAGTGGCCATGGAAGTGCATGCTGAATTGAAACGTCTCGGTGGAGTAAAACCCCCGAAAGAGTTTGTTCTGATGGATCGTGCCGCGATTGGTCTTGGGTCCGTCTTTTTGCGCCTGGGTGCAGAGGTCAACTGGCATCGGCTGTTTCATGACACCATCGCGGACTTTGACCCCAAAGTGCTGGCGAAGCGCCAAAAAAAGATCCTCAAACAAACCGGACTTGTTCACTGGCTGGAACCAGACGCTTAATTCCCCTTGCGACCCTGCCTCAGTCAGCTAGGCTTCAGCCTCATTAATCGGGGAATGCGCCATGACCAAGTTACCAATCTTTAGCCGTCGCGATACGTTCTTGTTTGCCGCCAGCGCCGCCGTTGCGGCAACACCAGCCCTCCCAACCTTAGCCTCATCGGTCCCGGCTGAGTTGAATTGGGAAGACCCGGCAGAGCGCGTGCGCATTCAGTCTGCTATAAAAGGGTCGTCAGGCGAGGAAACCATTTATTCCTTCTTCCGTCTGCACCTCTATGGCTACACCCATTCCGGCAATCTCATTCCCTTTGCCACGATGAGCAATCTGAACGTCGGCAAATGGCGGCCTCTACCGAACGGCAATCAGGCGGCCACGGTGTTTGAAGCCGGCGTCTATACCAAGTTTGACTCTGACGAAGTGCTGGAAGTTTGGGAAAACCCCATCACGGGCGAAAAAAGGAAGCCCTGGCGTTTCATCGGTGGTCCTCTGTCCGTTGAGATTGGCCCCGATGGGGTTGTCACTGGCGAGATGGCGACGTTGAAGCCCGTACCTCTGCAAATCCAGGTGTTTGGCGATACGGTCATGGTGCCGTCGGCTTCAGCATTTTCGTTCCCCAACCCAATGAGTCCAGAGAAGTTTCCAACAGAATCAGCCGGTGACACCTTCTGGTGGGATTCTCATTATGTCTTTTTCGGCAATCTCAAAGACGTGACCAACCGCAACCTCACTAGCATTCCATCGCATATTCAGTTCCAGAACCTCGTGAGCTGGCATCCGTGGTGGGGATTAGGGGGGCATCCCGGTCGCACCTGGGGCAGGGCTTATGGCGCAAAAATTAAAAGTCTGGATGAAATTCCAATGGCCTATCGGAAGTCGCTGGAAGATCAGACCCCAGAAATCTTTGATGTCGATAACTGGACGGAACCGCG
>CAYGSZ010000122.1:0-3966 GCA_964352705.1 uncultured Rhodobacterales bacterium | reverse complement strand
CCGGCCATGCCCTGGTCAATCGTGGCCCGCAGAAGGTTGTCTCCGAGTTCGGCCAAGCTGACCAAAACACTTGGCTTTGCACCGAGCACGACCGCCAAGGCCGAGGCTTGTACTTCAAGAGAATGTGAATCGAAGACCGCACGGCATTTTACGATGGAGAGACTATCCGCTAGGTCGCTCTGCCCTGCTTCCTTCATGCACCACACCCCAATCGTGTAGGCGGCGAAATCCAGCAGACCGGCTCTCATGCTGTCGGCGCGTTTGAGCACGGTCTGGGCGTCTTTGGCCTTAATCTTGGCGTCTGGTGCAGCATATTCTTTGGCGCGCTTGATGCGTCCATACACTACGTCGTCCTGACCACCAGAACGTGCGCCCCATTCTTGCTCATTGAAAAGTACTGTTTCTGGAAAGTCCGTTTCGGTGCCGTTTGGCAGGCTGCAATACACAGTGCCGTCGGCCACTTCATCCACCGTATAGGCGCGACCTTCTTTGGTGTAGGCCGTTGAGCCTTCTGGAAATCGTTCTGCCATAACGCGCCTTTGCTCTAGTGTGGGCGCTTAGTTGGACGCCCGTGGTTCATTCCAACGCATGGAGGCCGGAATGCCGGTGTAATGAACGCCGACATTGATGATCCACAAAATGAGCAGAGCCCACAGGGTGTATTCAACAAAAAATAGGTCGGCGCGTGGTTCGATGGTCTCAAGACCACGCACACATTGCCACACGCGCCAGGGTAAATACAGGCACGGAACGATCACCCAGATCGGGCTTTGATGTTTCTTCCAAATGTACTGCTCGGACCCGATTTGCAGGAAGAACATTATGAAGTAGGGGGCAAGCGCCAGGAGGGTAATTGTCTCTCCCGCAATAAGTCCCCAGCCAACCAGCGCAATGATCGGGAGCAGGAAACCGACAACCCAGATCACTTTGAACCAGACCTTGAACCACGCTGGCCAGGGTGTGACCGGGCCGGGAAAGGGGCGCGCGTTGGGATAACGTTTTATGCCAACTATTAGAATCACCGATGCGATGGCGAAGAACATAAGGTTCTCCAGCAGTAAGACAGACGCCGTTGGGTCAGGGATCAGCATAAGGGAAACTCCTTGGCGAATGCTCTACGTCAAGGTTGAGACGGAAAGGCACACAACGGCGTTGACTAAAAAGCAGAAGTGGCATGACGGATAGTAGGTTTTTGGTTGACTAACATGCCTGTTGGTTATGATGCGCGAGCAAGGCTAAAGCACCGTTCTACTCTTCCGAGGATGAGGCATCTGCAATTTGGGCGCATGTTTCCGCATCAACTCGGCAATCTGCCGTTAGGTTCATCACACTGCTTAGGGTGCTGCCCTCAAGAATAACCTGCACCGGAATGAAGCGGCCATCCGTGCTAAACAGTAATCTGCCGCCGCTGTCTTGCATGGTTTCTGTGCGCTCGCGGTCAAAACCGAAGACCGGCTCAATGCTAGCCGTCACAGGAATAAGTTCCACATCCTCCCCGCCAATCCAAAACATGCGCGGGGCTTCAACGGTGCCGACCAAATCATAACGCCGCCGGCCATCATAAATTGGCACCCGAAAAGACCGCTGACCCTTGTGAAATATCTGGCTGCGGGCGGCGACAAACGCAGCCATTGGGTCAAACACCCCGGTGCGTAGATCATCCGGAACGGGCAGGGGCAGCTCACGATTGCGGTTCCACTCCATGTCTTCGGGAGATATATCCTCTCCCGTTAAGGGGTTAAACGTGCGCTCACGGCTTTGCGCCAATCGGGTCAGAGGGTCATAGGCAATGGAGAGGGTGGAGGAAATTTCTTCGGCGGCCCAGGCGCGGTCAAAGGCTCCCGGCACCGGGGTCGGGCCCCCACCGTTTCCAAGAGTACCGGTTTCAATAGCATACGTGCCATTGCCGCTGACTTCAGCAGTGAAATCCTGAAACCAACGGGCCATGCCGCGGGTTTCCATGGTTAAAGATGTACGATATCCGGCAGGGTTTTCATCAAATTCGGCCAGAAAATCGGCAATGTGGAGTCCACCGATTTTTAAATTATAAGCTAGACGCTCCGATTGCGGCGGAACATCAGCGGACAATGCCGGTAGGCTGAATGCGAAAAAGAGTCCTAAGATTGAGAAAAACAGTTGCATATCACCCTTAATTTTTTTGGTCATCGACTCTATACGTACCACTCACAGTATTGGATTTCACTAGCCTGTCCACCCGGGAAACGTCGCGACAATAGCTGTTTCTAAAGGGTTGATCATCGTACTCTAGACTATTAATGACCTCGGCTCATCCCTTCACAAATAGCAGGGGATAGGGCATATCAAGCGTCAGACGAATCCGTGAGGTTAAGGGGCATCATGAAAATCGCAGTACTTAAAGAACAACGACCTGGTGAGATGCGCGTATCCGCGACCCCGGAGACGGTGAAAAAATTCATCGGACTGGGCTGCGACATAACAATTGAGACTGGCGCTGGCGCGGGGTCCCACATCTCTGATAATGCGTTCAAAGAGGCAGGCGCAACCATTGCTAACTCTGTTGCAGACGCCACCAAAGGCGCTGATGTGATTTTTAAAGTGGCGCGGCCAATGACGTCGGCTGAAGGCACGGATGAAGTTTCCGCGTTGCCTGAAAATGTTGTTCTCGTCTCTGCGTTGCAGGCTTTAACAGCAAAAGACTCCATCGATGCCTTGGCCAAACAGAAGGTCACGTCGTTCGCCATGGAGCTGATGCCGCGCATCACACGGGCGCAATCCATGGACATTCTGTCTTCGCAGTCCAACCTCTCCGGCTATAAAGCTGTGATTGATGCCGCCGCGACATTTGGTCGCGCTTTGCCCATGATGATGACCGCGGCGGGCACCATCGCTCCTGCGCGTGTGTTGGTGTTTGGCGCCGGCGTCGCCGGATTGCAGGCCATTGCAACGGCAAAACGCATGGGCGCTGTGGTGCTCGCGACGGACGTACGCTTCGCCGCGAAAGAACAAGTCGAAAGTCTTGGCGGAAAGTTCATCGTTGTTGATGAAGAGGCCATGAAGGCCGCCGAAACTGAAGGCGGTTACGCCAAGGAAATGAGCGACGACTTTAAAAAGAAACAAGCCGAAGCGGTGCGCACAGAAGTCGTGAAAGCCGACATCATTATTACCACAGCCCTGATCCCAGGGCGTCCGGCGCCCACGCTGGTGACAGCCGACATGGTTGCCGACATGAAAGCGGGCTCAATCATTGTTGATTTGGCCGTTGAAACGGGCGGCAATGTTGAAGGCTCGAAGCTGGATGAAGTTGTGACCACCGATAACGGCGTTACGATTATGGGTCACGCCAACATGCCAGCACGGTTGGCGCGTGATGCCAGCGCGCTGTACTCACGCAACCTCTTTAATTTCCTCTCCCCCATGATCGACAAAGAAACTGGTGCTTTAACCATCGATTGGGAAGATGAAGTTGTGACAGGTACCCTGGTCACCAAGGATGGCGCGGTTGTTCATCCCCGTTTAACCGGTGCCAGTGTGACAGGTGCCAGTTTGACAGTTGAAGGAGCAAAGTAATGCAGACCCAAGCAGTCCCCGATACCGCAAGAGGCATCGCCGAACAGGCTGAGGCTCTGGCTCAAAATGCTGAAGTCCTGGCGGCAAAAGCCAGTGAATTGGCGATGCAGGCGCAAACGGTCGGTGGTGGTAACGAGTTTTGGTATCTCGTGACAATCTTTGTTCTGGCTGTGTTCGTCGGCTTCTATGTTGTCTGGAGCGTCACACCCGCGCTTCATTCGCCGCTGATGGGCGTGACCAACGCCGTGTCGTCGGTGATTATTGTCGGCGCTTTGATTGCCGCCGGTCCGGATACCTTTACGACCTCAAAAGTGCTTGGATTTTTTGCCGTCATACTTGCTTCGGTTAACATCTTCGGCGGCTTTATCGTGACGCAGCGCATGCTCTCGATGTTCAAGAAAAAAGAAAGATAGGGGG
>CAYGSZ010000121.1:0-7789 GCA_964352705.1 uncultured Rhodobacterales bacterium | reverse complement strand
GGTTAAAAGAAGTCGTACCATAGCTAAAGTCGGCACCGTTGCAACGGGCTGCGTTGCTTTTTGCTTTTGGTCTTTAGTTGCGTTTACAGCGTGTCTGGCTCTTCCGTTCACTGTTGGGTCTGTAAAGGCACAATCCAACGTGTTCAGTATTAGTGATGTCGGTGTCGATGTGACAGATCGAACAACCACTGACGCGCGGACCGAAGGGTTGCAGCGCGGCCAAGTTGAGGCACTGAGCCGTCTGTTTAAACGCCTTGTTCCGCTACGCTATCAAGCCAATATACCCAGTCTGTCAGAGCGAGATACGATCGATATGGTTGAAAATTTCTCGGTCGCCGACGAGAAAACGACAGCGCGAAGGTATATCGCAACTTTATTGGTCCAGTTTAAGCCAGATGCCGTGCGCACATTTTTAAGAGCCAACTCGGTGCCATTCGCAGAGACCGTAAGCAAGCCCATCGTGGTTGTGCCATTGTATCAAGAATCAATCGTATCTGAACCGGTCATATGGAGTGAAAACCCATGGTTAGAGGCCTGGGCGCAGATACCTCAGCTTGACGGGCTTGCGCCTTTGCAATTGCCGTATGGCGATTTGGAGGACCTGACAGGACTTAGCCCCGAAGATGTTATTGCTCGTGATACCGACCGTTTAGGGGCCTGGGCGGCCAGATATGACGCAGACGATGCCGTCATCGCCAGGGCGTCGTTAATGGGAACTCTTGGCGCTGAGTCTGTTAGCGTTAACCTGTATTTTTCTCGGTCTGGGGCGGAGAGACAGTTTGATGTTGCGGCCACTGTAGGCCAAACGTGGAATGAGTTGTTCAAAGTGGCGGCGATTCGAGCGGGTGACTTGATTGAAGAAGAGTGGAAACTCGACAATATGCTTCAATTCGATATCACCGGTCAGATTACGGCACTCGTTCCACTGACGCGGCTTGAAGATTGGTTAACGGTGCGGGCGCGTCTTGAGCGTGTACCCTCTATTGACCGATACGAGTTACAGGCAATAACGAGAGATCGTGCGCAAGTCACTTTGTATTACTTGGGAGATGAAGACCAACTCAAGTTGGCGATGGCGCAAAGTGATCTCGGATTTCTTTGGCGAGACGGAGCTTGGGTCATAGAAGATCGATCTGCCGCACTTACTACCGTTCAAACTATCGGTGCCTTACCGGGATCGACTTTAGCGCCTGGGCCGGTTGATGGTTCCACCGGTCTTATGAATGAGAGACCGGTGATAAGTTCACCCCCCGAGGCATATCCACCTGGGCTGTTCGGTAACAGTCAGCCCGCGCGGTCACCCTAGACTGTATTTTACTCGGTAAATCGCGTGACGTCTCAGCAAATACCTTTGGAACTTGGTCATCGGCCAGCGCTCGGTCGCGCTGATTTTTTGATCACAGAAGCCAATCGTGAGGCCGTAAGCTGGATTGATAGTTGGCCGAATTGGCCGGCCCCGGTCGTTGGTCTTTACGGCCCGCCAGGATGTGGAAAGTCACACTTAGCAGCTGTTTTTTCGGCTAAATCCAAAGCTTACTTTTTAGATGCCAACGAGATTGAAGACTCGGATCCGCTGAGTTTAGTCAAGGCTCACGCTGCTCTGGTCTGGGATGGCGCTGATGGGATTGTGAACGAGCGCTCGCTGTTTCATTTGTTCAACGCGGTCCGAGAGTTAGGGAAGCATTTTCTGATTGTAGGGCCGACAGCACCGTCCAGGTGGCCCGTGACTCTGCCTGATTTAAAGTCACGCCTGGCTGGAATGCCGCTCGTTGCCATGCATGCGCCAGATGATGCAACTCTGTCAGCAGTCTTAATCAAAGTGTTTAGAGATCGTCAGGTTGAAGTCGGTCCAGACGTGATCGAATTTGTTCATAAGCGCATTCCACGGACATTCTCTGCTATTTTAACTTTTGTTGATGTCGTTGATCGAGAGTCTCTAGCGCAGAATAGAAAAATCAACATTCCTTTTGTGCGTGAATTGCTCAACACCGGAGCAATAGATTTTGAGCAGGAGTGAGGCTAAACGCTTTATTGAGTCTCGTCGTCGTGTTCCAGCTTCTTTGGTTTAACGAAACGTATAAGTTGGACAGATGACGCCTTCAAACTGCTCCAAGTCGCAGGCGTAAGCTCCAAGTGAGAGAGCCCGCCTGTTGGATATTTCGCATAAGCGTCTTTGAGACTTTTGTGTTGCGGTAATGAAGAGTTGATCAAGATCCTTAATAGATCCTCAGTTGTTGGGTTGTGTCCCACCATCAAAACGCGTTGGGCCGGATCTTGTTGGCGCAGTACATCAAGAGCATCCTGCGTTGAAGCGAGGTAGAGTTGTTTGTGATATTCAATGTTAATGTCGGGCCAGATGGATAGAACGGCATCAGCAGTTTGGCGGGTCCGCAGCGCTGTTGAGCATGCAATTTGGTCGGGCTTCAGGTTATTGGACTTCAGGTAGTTGGCCATGGTTATTGCATTGCGTACGCCCCGGTCAGACAGCGGACGTTCATGATCAGAGATAACATTTTCTGACCAGTCAGATTTGGCATGGCGCAAGAGCAATAGAGTTAAGGGCATGTATCAGCCTATTATTCGACAGGAAGAGATACAGCATGATACAATCAGAAGAATAATTTTGATTGCAGTTTCGTGAAATTCGCTCTGGCCATATTGGGGTTTTCGATGATTTGCGGTTCCCTAAATATGGATTAGCAATTAGTCCAATCCCCAAATTTTAAGGAAGCTATGCGTGAGCCCACAAGACACAGCACCAGCGATTGATGATTCGAAGTCTCCAGAGATCACGCTTAGCAGCAGTGACCGGTTTATTAATCGGGAGCTGTCCTGGTTATCGTTTAACACGCGGGTGCTGGAAGAAGCTCAGAACAAAAATCATCCGCTTTTAGAACGTGTTCGCTTTCTCTCTATATCAGCGTCCAACCTGGACGAGTTCTACATGGTGCGTGTGGCTGGTCTTAAAGGGCAGGTGCGGGCGGGGGTTACCCAACGCAGTGCTGACGGCTTAACTCCAGAGGAACAACTCACCCGCATCAACGCGGCCGTTAGAGAAGTGCTAAAACGTCAGGATGAGTGCTGGGAGGGCTTGCAGGCTGAATTGGATAAAGAAGATATTCATGTTGTCACTTCGGATGAACTGAATGAAACTGATAAAACATGGCTTCGTGGTCGCTTCATGGATCACATTTTTCCGGTTCTTACACCGTTGGCAATTGACCCGGCACATCCGTTTCCATTTATTCCCAACTTGGGCTTATCGCTCATCTTACAACTGGTCCGCATCGATAACGGTGAAGCCATGCGCGCCCTGGTTCCGATGCCGTCTCAAGTGAACCGTCTTATTCGTGTACGAGGGCGGCGGATGCGGTTCATAACCCTTGAAGACGCCATCATGCTATTCGTTGACCGGCTTTTTCCCGGGTACAAGGTTATTCAATCCGGCGTGTTTCGGGTCATTCGTGACAGTGAAATGGAAATTGATGAGGAAGCGCAAGACCTTGTTCAGAGCTTTGAGACGGCTCTCAAACGTCGCCGCAAGGGCAGTTGCATCCGACTCAAGGTCAGTGCATCAATGCCGGAAGATCAGGTTGAACTGATTTGTGATGAGCTGGAAACGTCAGCAAATGACATGTTTCGCATTGATGGCATGATTGGCTTGGCGGATATCAGTCAATTGATTACAGGTGAGCGCTCTGATCTGGAATTTACACCTTACAATGCACGTTTTCCAGAACGCATTCGCGATTTTGGTGGAGATAGTTTTGCGGCTATTCGTAAAAAAGACATCCTTGTTCATCATCCTTATGAATCTTTTGATGCGGTTGTTCAGTTTCTGCGTCAGGCGGCTCGGGACCCAAATGTGGTCTCCATCAAACAAACTTTGTATCGCACCAGCAAGGACTCGCCAATTGTCCAGGCGCTGATTGAAGCGGCTGAGGCGGGAAAATCGGTCACGGCTATGGTTGAACTCAAAGCGCGGTTTGATGAAGAAGCCAATATCCGTTGGGCGCGCGACCTTGAGCGCTCAGGAGCGAACGTCGTCTATGGGTTTGTCGATTTAAAAACACATGCGAAGATATCGTTGGTGACGCGGCGCGAAGGCAACGCGCTAAACTCGTATGTTCACTTTGGCACGGGCAATTATCATCCTGTTACAGCCAAAATTTATACGGACCTGTCATTCTTCACCTGCGATCCAGCCTTGTGCCGCGATGCCAACCGGGCGTTCAATTTTATGACGGGCTACGCGCGACCGGACTCCTTGGAAAAACTGTCAATTGCTCCGATTGGGCTTAAAGAAAAGATTGAAGACCTTATTGCGAAAGAAATTGCGCATGCCAAAGCGGGACGTCCCGCAACCATATGGGCGAAGATGAATTCGCTGGTTGATCCTGCCATTATCGACCAACTGTATTCGGCCTCTCAGGCTGGCGTACAGATAGAACTGATTGTGCGTGGTATTTGTTGTTTGCGCCCCGGTGTCCGCGGTCTCTCAGAAAGAATTCACGTTAAAAGTATTGTTGGTCGCTTTCTTGAGCACTCGCGCATTTTTATCTTCGGTAACGGTCACCCGGTTCCCTCTCGTAAGGCCAAGGTTTACATTTCCTCTGCCGATTGGATGACTCGCAATTTGATAAATCGTGTAGAAACCTTCGTTCCCATTGAAAATCATACGGTGCATCAGCAAGTTCTGGACCAGATTATGGTCGCCAACATTAATGATAATGTTCAAAGCTGGACTCTTCAATCGGATGGGAGTTTCTGTCGCGATGAGCCGGAATCCTTGCCGTTCGGGGCTCATGAATACTTCATGAACAATCCCAGTTTGTCCGGCCAAGGAACCTCGATAGATCAAGCAAAGGCTTTGGTGCCCAAACTGGTTCCAAGCCGACGTTAAACCTGCTATCAGCCCACCTTAAGATTTTGGTGTGAGAGATCGTGTGCCAACCGATAACACGACATTAGCGTTACGGCATCGCCCTATTGGCGTCATTGATATCGGGTCAAACTCGGTTCGATTGGTGGTGTACAGCGGTGTTATGAGAACACCCGTTCCTATCTACAACGAAAAATCTACCTGTGGTTTAGGCAGGGATATTGAAGCGACTGGCTTATTGCATCCGGAAGGTGTCGATAAGGCACTTCGCGCTTTGCGACGTTTCAAGGTGCTTGCCACCGAAATGGGCCTGGATCAGATATATGCCCTTGGGACTGCAGCATTGCGCGATGCTAAAGACGGGCCAGACTTTGTCGATACGGTTAAAAAAGAGACTGGCCTTGTCATCAAAGTTCTCTCTGGAAAACAGGAAGCTAAGCTCGCAGGACTAGGCGTCTTATGTGGGATTCCAGATGCTGATGGCATGGTGGCCGATCTGGGCGGCGGTAGCTTGGAATTGGTCGATGTTCACAAGGGTGCATTTTCCAACCACGCAACGCTGCCTCTCGGCACACTGCGACTGTCTGCGTCGTCAAATCAAAATGTTGATAAGGCAGAAGAGATTGCAAATCATCATTTTGCAAAAGAATCTTGGATTTCAAATACGAAGGGCAGGACTCTCTATGCGGTTGGCGGGGCTTGGCGCGCTTTGGCGAGGGTCTGTATTGCCCACATGAATTACCCACTGCATGTCCTTGATAATTTTACATTGACCCGGCAGCAGGCAATTTCGGTTTTCGAACTCATCTCAAATCTCAGCCCTCAAACGCTTGATAAGATTCGCAGCGTTGACAAGGGGCGTCTGGCAACCTTGCCGTTGGCGGCAATGGTTCTGCAAAGACTCCTTGAAATCAGCATGCCAAAATCGTTGGTTTTTTCCATATATGGCATGCGTGAAGGTCAGTTTTATAAAGACCTACCGGAGAAAATAAGAGTGACTGATCCACTGATCAGTGCGGCTGAGGAACTTAGCCGCAGCGCCGGGCGAGACCCGAAGGCGGGTCATGAGGCCTTCAGTTGGCTGGACTCGCTTTTTCCAGGAGAAACGCCGGCCCAGTCTAAACTGCGCTTGGCAGCCTGTTTGCTGCGGGATGTGTGTTGGTCTGAACATCCGGATTATCGTGCAGAACAGGCCTTTCTGCGTGTTCTGAGATTACCGTTTATGGGGCTTGAGCATGAAGACCGGGCTGGTTTGGCACTCGCAATGTTCTACCGCTATCGTACCGATGATACCTCGGAGGCCATTGAGCAGGCGCATGCCATGCTGGATGATAGTCGTATTCATAGGGTGAGAACGATTGGTCTGGGTTTACGTTTGGCGTACTCCCTATCCGGCGGGATGCCAGGCATATTGCCAAAGACGAAACTGGATGTTGGAGAGGCGACGGTGGTTCTGTCGCTGCCAACAGACGACCCGACGTTTGGCAGTGGCTCTTACCCGAAGCGCCTGTCGCGGCTGGCCAACCACCTCGGCCTCAATGATAAAATTGAATGGCTTTAAAACGTCTATCGGTCAACAACGTCAACCGTTTTGCCGTTTTTAGAGAGTGATAAGGCCAGTTGGCCATGCTTCAACTTAATCGCATCTTCTCCAAACAATGCGCGTCGCCAGCCACTTAGGGCCGCCACGTCCGCGTCATCATCAATGGCGATCTTTTCCAGATCATCAACTGTGGCTACCAGTTTTAAGGCCACGTCATTTGTTTCACAGCGGGCTTTCAACAGCACTTTTAATAGATCAATCACAGGGCCGAGGCCGGATGGTTTATCGGGGATGCGCGGGAGCTTAGGGCAGTCAGAGTCGGGCATTTCAACACCGCGCTTGATTGCAGCCAGGACGTCACGGGCGTGTTTGCTGCGTCCAAGATGTTTTGAGAGCCGGGTTTGGCCAAGAGCGTTTTCATCTTTTGGCTTGAGAGACGCGAGTTCTACCAAGGCATCATCTTTGATTACTCGGCGGCGAGGTGTGTTTTGTTCTTGGGCTGTGCGCTCGCGCCACGCGGCGACCTCTTTCAAAATGGCCAGAAAACGCGGTTTCTTTTCCCGAGACTTAAGGCGTCGCCAGGAGTCTTCGGGGGTCAAATCGTACGTCTCAGGGTTGGTCAGGATTTGCATTTCCTCGGCAACCCAAGCCGAACGCCCGCTCGACTCAAGCTGCGCTTTTAAATGCACGTAAACGTCCCGCAGATGCACCACATCAGCTAGGGCATACTCTACCTGTTTTTCAGATAGAGGACGTCTTGACCAATCTGTAAATCTTTGGCTTTTGTCGATCCGAGCACTGGTGAGCTTGGACACGAGGGTTTCGTATCCAACAGAGTCGCCGAAACCGCAGACCATCGCAGCGACCTGGCTGTCGAACAGGGGGGCCGGAATGAGGTCGGCTTTATGGTAGAAAATTTCCAGATCCTGGCGGGCTGCGTGAAAGACCTTAACCACATTTTCGTTGCGGAAGAGTTCATACAAGGGGGCGAGGTCTATGCCGTCAGCCAGCGGATCAATACAATGGGCTTCATCAGGCCCGCCCACCTGAACCAGGCATAAGAGCGGCCAATAGGTCGTTTCCCGATGAAACTCAGTATCGACCGTTACAAAGTCTGCAGACGCTAAGCGCTGACAAAGGGCGGAAAGCTCTGCAGTCGTTGTGATCAAATCCATACCTGCGTTCTTATCGACTCTCCTCCCTCGCTGCAACCACCAGAGTGAGTCTGTCTATTCTTTTCCCAAAATGCCCCAAAACCTTGACAAACGCCCCGGTTCGGTGTGGTTTCTCGACCTGCTCCCTACGCTTTATGCAGGGGCTCATTTATTCCGCCATGGGGAACCGGTCATGCACCGTTATAGAAC